>JAFSFC010000014.1 GCA_017435425.1 Ruminiclostridium sp.
GGCGTTTCCATCGCTGCTGCTGACACCTTCGGCGCTGCTGGCGTCCCCGCAATCGGCGTCACCTGCACCAACCCCCAGGTCACTGAGGGCAACGAGCACTACTTCCGCATTTGCTTCCTGGATCCCTTCCAGGGCACCGTTCTGGCTAACTTCGCCAAGGACGAGCTGGGCGCTACCAAGGTCTACTGCATCGGTCAGCTGGGCAACGACTATGACCAGGGTCTGATCAATTACTTCAAGGAAGCTGCCGAGGCTGCTGGCATCGAGTGCGTTGTTGAGTCCTTCCCCGAGAACAACTCCGACTTCAACTCCTACCTGACCAACGCTAAGAACGCTGGCTGCGATGCTATCTTCGCTCCCACTTCCATCAGCTATGCACAGCTGATCGTTGAGCAGGCAGCTGCTCAGGGCATCACCATGCCCATCGTCGCTCCCGACACTTGGGACTCCAACGTCGTTCTGGGCGCAGCTCAGGGCAAGTCTCTGGAGATCTATGTTTCCACCTTCTACGCAGAAGGCGGCGACCCCGAGTTCGAAGCAGGCATCAAGGAGTGGATCAACGCTGACGAGACCAACCTGGCAAACAACGGCGGCAACGACATGCTGGCTGCTGTTACCGTCATGGGCTACGACGCATACTTCACCGCTCTGGAAGCCATCAAGAACGCAGGCTCCATCGCTGCAGCCGACGTTCTGGCAGCTCTGCCCGCCACCACCTACACCGGCGTTTCCGGTTCCATCGGCTTCAACGAGATCGGCGATGCTGTCCGTGACAGCGCATTCATCAAGACCGCAAACGTTGAGAACAACGTTTGGGACTTCGTGGCTGTCCAGGGTGTCGAGTAATTTCTGCTGTATTTGAAACCAATACAGCCCAAGCATTGAATTGACCAGTCTGTGGCGGGGGTACCAGGTGCTCCCGCCACGGCTGTCCTTTCGGATTCGACGTTTTCCCCTGTTTTACCTGCCGAACAGGAACGTATCCCTGCGTTCCACTGGCTCTGTCCGTGAAACGGATGGATACGCTCCAAAACTTACGAGAGAAGGAGAAAAGACAGTATGTCTGAATTCATTTCTGCCAACCTGCCGTATCTGCTCGCCGGTATCTCCGTCGGCGGTCAGTACGCGCTGATCGCCATTGGTTACACCATGGTCTATGGCATCCTTCGCCTGATCAACTTCGCCCACGGCGACGTGTTCATGGTGGCAGGCCTGGTCATGGTGTATGCTTCGGCATCTTTGCCCATCGGCGTCTCTGTGATCCTGGTGATCGTGGCGACCATTGTGTTGGGCGTTGTCATTGAAAAGGTGGCTTACAAGCCCCTGCGTTCCGCCCCCCGTATGTCGGTCATGATCTCCGCCATCGGTGTGTCCTATCTGCTGCAGAACTGTGCCCTGTACTTTACCGGCGGTCTGCCCCAGATCTATCCCGTTATCCCCTTCCTGTCCGATCAGGTCACCATCGCCGGTGCTACCACCAAGATGGTCACCATCGTCACTCCCATCCTGACCCTGATCCTGATCTTCCTGCTGGTCACTCTGATCCAGAAGACCAAGATCGGTATGGCCATGCGTGCGGTCTCCAAGGACTTTGAGACCTCCGAGCTCATGGGCATCAAGATCAACAACGTCATCAGCATGACCTTCGTCATCGGCTGCTTCCTGGCTGCGGTTGGCTCCATGCTGTACTTTACCAACTATCCCTCCGTCATCCCCACCTCCGGCGCAATGCCCGGCCTCAAGGCCTTCGTTGCAGCCGTCTTCGGCGGCATCGGCTCCGTGCCCGGCGCTGTCATTGGTGCGTTTATCATCGGTATCTGCGAAAATATCATCAAGGGCCTGGGTCTGACCGTCTTCTCCGACGCATTTACCTTCGTCCTGCTGATCGTCATCCTGCTGGTCAAGCCCACCGGTATCTTCGGTGAAAAGGCCACGGATAAGGTGTGAGGTGCAAACTATGGGAAAGAAATTAAAGACCAAAGCAGCACCCGAGCAGAGAACCGGAACCATCATCGCAGCGGCTTGCCTGGCTGTTCTGTACATTTTCCTGTTCCTGTTGGATAACGCACTGCCCACCAACTCCTTCACGGTCATGCTGATCCCCGTTCTTCAGAAGGGCGCCATCTTCGCCTTGGTCTGCGTGTCCATGAACCTGCTCAATGGCTTTACCGGCCTGTTCTCTCTGGGTCAGGCGGGCTTCATGCTCATCGGTGCCTACTCCTACGCCATCTTCTCCATCCCTGCTGAACAGCATAAAGCGGTTTATCAGTACTTTGACGGCGGTGCCATTCAGTTCTCCATTCCCCAGATTTTGGGCAATGTTCTGGGCCCCAATTTCGGCAACATCATCGGTGCCGTGATCTGTATCATCATCGGCGGCATTGTGGCAGCTGTCTTTGCAGCCCTGATCGGTATCCCCGTTCTCCGTCTGAAGAGTGACTACCTGGCCATTGCTACCCTGGGCTTTGCAGAGATCCTCCGTGCCTTCTTCCAGTGGGACGGCCTGGGCAAGATCACCAACGGCTCCAACCTGCTGCGTAAGTACACCAACTTCCACGACATGAAGATCCAGGTGGGCGGTATGATCTACCAGCTGGACACCATCTTCCCCTTCCTGATCGCTACCATCAGCATTGCTATCATCGTTCTGCTGGTGAACTCTTCCTATGGTCGTGCCTTTAAGTCCATCCGTGACGATGAGATCGCAGCTGAGGCCATGGGTATCAACCTGTTCAGACACAAGATGATGTCCTTCGTTATTTCCAGCTTCTTCGCTGGCGTGGGCGGCGCTCTGCTGGCTATGTTCCAGACTACCGTGCAGGCAGCCCCCTTCCGTACCTCTATGACCTATGAGATCCTCCTCATGGTGGTCATCGGCGGCATCGGCTCCATCACCGGCAGTGTCATTGCAGCCTTCCTGTACATTGCATCCTCCGAGTGGTGGCTGCGTTTCCTGGACAGCGGCCAGTTCATGGATATGTCTGTGCCCTTCTTCCGTGACGGCTTCCGTAAGGTCGTCTTCTCTGTCATCATCATGGTCATCGTTCTGTTCTTCTCCAGAGGTATTATGGGTGACAAGGAATTGTCGTTTACGGGTATGATCCGAAAATTCAAAAAGAAGAAGGCAGCCAAGGCTGCCAAGGCTGAAGCAGGGAAGGAGGGTGACGCAGAATGAGTGAACGTCAGAATGTCCTGCATGTGGAGAACGCCACCATGCAGTTCGGCGGCGTTGTGGCTGTCAACAACCTGACCCTGGACGTCAACCAGGGTGAGATCGTCGCCCTCATCGGCCCCAACGGTGCCGGTAAGACCACTGCCTTCAACGTCATCACCGGTGTTTATCAGCCCACCAACGGCATGGTCTCCTTCATGGGCAAGCCCATGATCCGCAATCATCCCCAGGGCAAGATGCAGAAGCTCTATAAGGGCCAGAATGCAGTTATGTACACTGGTGACTACAAGTTCCAGGCTCCCGAAGGTTCTGAACTGTCCGGTGAGGCACTGAAGAAGGCCGAGAAGGAATGGAAGCAGGGGGAAAAGGCCCGTGACAAGCACGCTTTCTCCAGCCACGTCATGGATCCCACCCCTGACCACATCACCAAACTGGGCATCGCTCGTACCTTCCAGAACATCCGTCTGTGGAAGAGTATGACCGTCTTCGACAACGTCCTGATCGCCAAGCACATGCGTGCCAAGCACAACGTCTTCTCCGCTACTTTCCGCACCAGCCGCAAGGAAGAGCAGCGGATGCGCGAGGAGACCGAGGCTCTGCTGCGTGAGCAGGGTCTGTGGCAGTTCAAGGATGATATCGCCACCAGCCTGCCCTACGGCCTCCAGCGCCGTCTGGAGATCGCCCGCGCCCTGGCCACCGATCCCAAGCTCCTGTTGCTGGACGAGCCTGCAGCCGGTATGAATCCCCAGGAGACCCTGGAGCTGGCTGACTTCATCCATGAGATCCGCGACAAGTATAACCTGACCATCCTGCTCATTGAGCACCACATGGACCTGGTCATGAACATCTCCGACCGCATCTACGTTCTGGACTTCGGCAGCCTGATCGCACAGGGTGTGCCCGAAGAGATCCAGAATAATCAGCGCGTCATTGACGCCTATCTGGGGGTAGTAGAAGATGAGTGAACCCATTCTCAGCATTCAGAACTTACAGGTCAACTACGGCGGCATTGAGGCCGTTAAGGGCATTTCCTTTGATGTGCCCGAGGGCGAGATCGTTACCCTGATCGGCGCCAACGGTGCCGGCAAGAGCTCTACCCTGCGCTCCATCTCCGGCCTGGTCAAGCCCAGAAGTGGTAAGATCCTTTTCAAGGGTGAGGACATCACCGGTAAGAATCCCACTGAGATCGTCTCCCGTGGTATTACCCTGGTTCCCGAAGGCCGCAAGATTTTTGCGGATCTGACCGTTAAGGAAAATCTGCGCATCGGTGCCTACCTGCGTAAGGATGACATCAATGAGGACCTGGAATGGGTCTACAGCCTCTTCCCTCGCCTGAAAGAGCGTGAGTGGCAGGCTGGCGGCACCCTCTCCGGCGGTGAGCAGCAGATGCTGGCCGTTGGCCGTGCCCTCATGAGCCGTCCTAAGGTCATGATGATGGACGAGCCCTCCCTGGGTCTGGCTCCTCTGATCGTCCGTGATATCTTTACCATCATCAAGGAAGTCAACAAGCAGGGCGTGACCATCCTGCTCATCGAGCAGAACGCAAACATGGCCCTCAAGACCGCCCATATGGGCTACGTCATGGAGACCGGCCGTATTACCATGTCCGGTCCCGGCCAGGAACTGCTGGTGAACGAAGACGTTCGCAAGGCCTACCTGGGTGGCTGAATCATTGCATTTCAAAAGAAGCATCGGTTTTACCGATGCTTCTTTTTTATAGGGGGTTGTGCAGGAAAACTTGAAATCATGTAATCAAAAAAGATAAAAATGCATAGAATTATGCATTTTTATCACGGAATTCAAGAATTTTTGAAAGATGAAATAATTCTCTTGCAAAATCCTTTGTGAAGTGATATAGTGTCTCTATCAAATCCAAATTGTTTGTATGATATTCTGATCTGCCTCTATATTTTGATTGCCAAAATCTTTCCCCTTTCCAGACAACAGGTCTCAGCTTTGCTGAGACCTGTTGTCTGTTATTTCAGAATGAGTGTGGTACACTTGTAACAAAAGGAAGTGTGCTGCGTCTTATATGGGAAAGGGGGGGGAGAAAGGTGACCGACTTCGACACTGTCTATCAGAAATATTTTAAGGATGTCTATCGGTATATGCTGGTGCTGGCCCGGGATGAGTGGCTGGCGGAGGAGGTCACCCAGGAGACCTTCTTCAAGGCCCTGAACAAGTTCCACCAGTTTGATGGGCGCAGCAGCCTGTATGCCTGGCTATGTCAGATCGCCAAGAATACGTATTTTGACCACTGCCGCAAGCAGAAGCGGCTGGTGTCTGACGAGGCCCTGTCTGAGGCCTATTACACCGACGAGCTGGAGCAGAGGCTTCAGGACAAGGAGACCGCTGCAGAGATCTGCCGGGCCATCCATGCCTTGGAGGAGCCCTATAAGGAGGTCCTCCTCCTTCGGCTCTTTGGGGAATTGCCCTTTGGGCAAATTGCAGCTTTGTTCCACAAGACCGAAAGCTGGGCCCGTGTGACCTACCACCGGGCCAGAGTAAAGATCAAGGAGGGATTGCCATGAGACTGCCGTGTGACCTGATCCAGGACCTGCTGCCTCTCTATCATGACGATGTATGCAGCCAGACCAGCCGTGACAGGGTGGAGGAGCATCTCCGGGACTGCTCCGCCTGCCAGAAGGTTTTGGATACCTTGGGGGAAGACCTCCTGCCCCAGGCGGAGAAAGCCGAAGAACAGGAACTTCGTCCCCTGGCGGAGTGGTGGCAAAGGCAAAAGAAGAAGAACCACCTGAACGCCATCGTCTACACCATGTTCCTGGTAATCATCCTTGGAGTGGGGTATTACTTCGCCACCTGGTATGTCTATTTGCCGATTTCTGCTGATAGAATAGAGATCTCTCATGTTTACCAGTTGTCGGATGGCAGGATCTCGTTCAATTCCAATGTGGAAGGTGGTTGCTCCAGTTGGTGGTGTGAACAGGATGAGGATGGAACAATGTATATCATTCCAAAGCGCAGATTTCCCGGAACGGCGGTGTTTAACGATCCTCTGTGGTGGAATGATCGTATGAATTTCTATCCGGCTGGATACGAGAAAGATTCGACATCGCCTTTGGCAGGCTTCGAGCCTGACCTGCCGATCACTGCTGTCTACGTGGGCCCTGTGGGTAAGGGCATCCTGGTGTGGCAGGAGGGGGATGTGGTTCCTCAGGCTAGCGAGGAGTGGGAGGCACTGGTGACCGGTACCGACTACGAGCAATACTATAAAGCCGTCTCCAAGGACTAAAAAGCAGAGGCTTTTGCCTCTGCTTTTTCTATGCATTAAATTATTGACAAACGATAATTATTATGCTATCTTCAAAATAGGAATTATCGAAAAACAATAATTCAGGAGGTGTATGACCGTGAAAAACCAGCGATCTTTCCTCATATTCCTCGGCATGGAAGCCCTGCTCCTGCTGGCCTTTGTCCTGCTGGGGGCATCCGACGCCCTGTGGTCCTCGGGCCTCATAGGCTTTCCCTTTGTGCAGATTGGGTACGGCCTGCGGGTCTTGTCTCTCCAGGGCGGGACAGGAAATCTGCTGGCCCTGGTGATCTACGTGGCCCTGTCGGCCTCTCCGCTGGTCTATCTGGTGTGGCTTTGGAAGAAGCGGGAACTTTACGGGGAGGATTGTCTTCTGGTGGTCCTGAGCATCCTGACCTTCTTCACCCTGTATTACATGGTGAACCCCGGGCTTATCCCCGGCATGGCTGACTTCCTCTGGTCCGACAGCGGGGCCTTCTACCAGTCCCTGTACAGCGGGACCATCTATGGACTGGTTTTCTGTTACGCTGTCCTCCGGGTGGTCCGCCATCTGAGGGGGGCGGACAAGGCAGCCCTCCAAGGGTATCTGGTCCTCCTTCTCCGGGTCCTGGCGGTGATCTTTGTCTATATGGCCTTCGGGGCCTGTGTCCAGAACCTGTTAAGTGAGATAGAAAACCTGCGTGCAGGCAACACCATGGTCATAGATGGCTGGCACCCCATCCTGGGCCTGACCTACAGTGGTCTGGATGTCAGCTATGCTTTCCTGGTCCTCCGGTGTCTGGCCAATATGCTGCCCTACCTGCTGGACGTGGCGGTGACCCTGACGGCCCTGGATCTGCTGACCGCCATGAAAGAGGATCGCTACAGCGAGGAAAGCGTCCAGGCTTCGGAGAAGCTCTCCCACCTGTGCGTGCTGAGCCTGTCTGCCACCGTGGTGGTCACGGCTCTGCTGAATATCCTCCAGCTCATGTTCCTGGGAGAACTCCACACGGTCCACATCAACGTCTATGTGCCGGTGCTGTCGGTGGCCTTTGTCCTGGCCGTTCTTCTGCTGAACCGGCTCCTGGGAGAGAACAAGAGCCTGAAAGAGGACAATGACCTGTTTATCTGATTGGTTGGGAGGTGAGCCGCCATGGCCATCAAAGTCTGTTTGGAAGAGGTGCTGAAAGCCCGTGGGATGACCTCCAAGGAGTTATGTGCCAAGGTGGGTATCACCCCGGCCAACCTCTCCATCCTGCGAAGCGGAAAGGCCAAGGGTGTCCGCTTCCACACCATCAACCGCATCTGCTACTTCCTGGAGTGCGATGTGGGTGACATTCTGAAATTTGACGGCGAACTGGAGGAGGATGACGATGAAGATTAAATGGTTACCGATTTTACTTGCCATGACCCTGCTCTCCGGCTGTCAGCTGGCCCAGGAGGACACGGTCGTGTCCGACACCGAGGACCGCCTCATTGGCCTCTTTGTCACCAAGGACCAGCGGGCCTCCGTGGATGCGGCTCTGGGCGAGGACGGCAGGTACTACGCCACTGTGGAGACCAGGACCAACATCAACCCGTCCACCGGGGAGGAATTTACCAATGAGGTCTACACCTTCCCGGACCTGGAGGGCATGTACTATTATTTCATCATCGACCGCTCTGATCCGGAGGTGGTCAGCTCCATCACCGGTCCCAATGAGGGTGTCTTTGACCAGGGGACGGCATATGGCACCGGAACCGGTGACGAGGCCGTTCTGTATGCCAGCTTCTATGTGGCTCGGGAGGATGACATGACCATCATTCACGGGAACCCAATTTACATGACGGAGGACGGTCAGGTTTATATCGCTTCCGGCGGTCCCGGCTTCAGCTTTTCCGATACAGAAGACGAGGGGAGTATGGGCAGTGTGACCCAAAGTCAGACCACCACCCTGACGGTGGGGGACGAGACCGAGGAGTGGTCCATTACCGCCAAGGCCAGCATTGCCTTCCGCAGTGTCCCCCATACCATCGTCCTGCTCCAAATGGACGACCAGGGAAACTGTCTCCACCGCACGGCGTTTGATCCCGGCCAGGCTCCGGAGCGCCTGACTCCAGAAGAAAAAACCGCCTACTTTATCGTGGAGAGCTGGGGCACCAAGGCCAGCGGAGAGCCCACCACCATCCGGGAGATCGTGGACCGTGACGAGACGAATCTGATCACCTGGTATCTTCTGGACAACGGGTTCTTTATGAATCAGGTCACGTACCTGGATTGGGAGGGCTGACCATGAAACGACGGCTTTTGATTTCCGTTCTGTCCCTGTTCCTTCTCACCGGCTGTCAGCTGGCATCGGATGGTCCGGAGGAAGGCCAGCTGGTGGGGGTCTACTTTACCACCGATGTGGTGAGCATCCCTGGCACAGAGCTGGAGGTTGACAACATCTCCTCGGCAGGGAGTATCAGCCTCACCGAGGGGCAGCCAGGCGGCAGACTGTATGCCCAGGAGCTCAACGACGAAACCGGCGACATCTACTACGACTTTCCTGGCCTGAATGGTGTGGCCTTCTATCAGATCCCCGTGGTAGGGGAGGATGGGCAAGTGCGCTCCATCCAGGAAAACAATCAGGCCATCCAGGAGCGGCATCTTTCCACCGCCATTGAGGATGGGGAAGAGACCTCGACGGTGAAGGGCGTCCTCTACGCCCCCACCTGGGGAGAGCAGAAGTGTCTTTTCGCCAACCTCATATACCAGACCGAGGATGGGAAGGTCTATCTTGAGGCCACCCCTGACGCCTTTGACTGTGCCTCCATGCTGGAGGAGGGGGCCTACGTCGGCTACACCTGGTCTTCCACCACCATGGTGGAGACCTCCGAGGGGACTAAGACCAGCGGCCTGGTGTTCGAGTACGGATATCATGGAAAGAACCCGGTGAAGAAGGTGGTCTTCACCCAGATGACCGCCGACCATCAGCCCATTTCCACCGGGGAATACCCAGTGGACCAGATGCCAGATAGTTTTGAAGTTGACCCGGATGCTGCTTACATCCTGGCGGAGTCCCACTGCATCAACGGCCAGGGGGTGTCTTATGTGGACCGTATCCTTTTGGACCGGAACGACCAGGATGACCGGACCTTTACCACCTATGTTCAGGAGATCCCCGGCATCCTCAGCCGCCGGACCACCACCATCCTCTGGGAGGAGGTGGGCGAATGAGAAGGCTCTGCTGTGTACTGGCCCTTTGCGCCCTGGTTCTCACCGGCTGTCAGTTGGCCCAGGGGGAAGGGAATGGAGATTGGCTGATCGGATTTTATGTCTCTCTGGAACCCATTGGAGAGGATGGAGAAAGGATTCAGGGTGTGATCGCGCCTAACGAAGATGGGTTGGATCAAGTCTCCTTCCCGGGTGTAGAAGGGTATCCTTTGTACTATCGCCCTATTCCGGTGGAGGATCGGGGATTCAACTGGAGTACATCCCTGGAAAACGACTATATTGCCAGCGGCATCGTCATGAAGGATATAGCTGTCAGTCAGGAGGGAACTGTCTATGTGAATGCCGCAGGCGGCGGGTATACCCTGTATCCCAACCCGGTCTACGTGACCGAAACAGGGGAGATCTATGTGGTGGCCCAGGAAGGTCCCAGCGGCCGGATGGATGAACCTGGTACGGTTCTGACCTGCTCTCAGGAGGATACCGTGACTTACCGATTGGATGGAAAGACCAAGGGGGAAACGGTCTCTGTTACCTGCCACATGGAATCGGTTGCCCCCGTTGAAACAGTAGTGATCCTCCAGATGGATGCAGAAAACCGGATGCTGGATCGTCTGGAGGTTCGGCCAGGGGATCCCTTGGAGCCGTGGACGGGCCACCAGGAGACTGCCTACCTGCTCATGGAAACCCACCCTGCAGAAGGATATGGAGCGGTCCAAAGAGAAACCCTCACAAAAGAAGACCCAATTCTTATTCCTCGATATCTGGAGGATGGCCGGGTCCTATATGATGACCTGGAGATCATCTGGTAAACAAAAAACGCGGGTGTACCGATCTTGGTACATCCGTGTTTTCTATCTATATCAATCTTCTGAGGCCTGAGCAGCGGCCTCTTCCTGGGCGATCTCCTTCAGCAGCTTCTTGTCTGCCTTGGAGGACAGGTCCAGCTTCTCGTACATGTCAGGACGGCGGTCCCGGGTGCGGATGATGGCCTGCTTCCGCCGCCACTTGGCGATGTTGGCGTGGTGGCCGGAGAGAAGGATCGGGGGGACCCAACGGTCATGCCACACTTCCGGGCGGGAGTACTGGGGGCACTCCAGCAGACCGTCCCAGTGGCTCTCTTCGGTGAAGCACTCGGGGTCGGACAGGACACCGGGGACCAGGCGGCAGACGGCATCTGCCACGGCCATGGCGGGGATTTCACCGCCGGTGAGGACGAAATCTCCCAGGGAGATCTCCTCGTCCACGCACTCCTCGATGAAGCGCTCGTCGATGCCCTCATAGTGGCCGCAGACCAGGATCAGGCTGTCGTAGTCCTGGTTCAGCCGCTTGGCGTCCGCCTGCTTGAAGACCTTGCCGCAGGGGGAGAGGTAGATGGTGTGGATCCGTTTGCCTGCCTCGTCGCAGATGTGCTTCCAGCACTGGTACAGGGGGTCTGCCTGCATGACGGCGCCGCGGCCGCCGCCGTAGGGGTAGTTGTCCACCTGCTTCTGCTTGTTCAGGGTGTAGTCCCGGATCTGGTGGCAATCAATGCGGATGATGTCCCGCTCCTGGGCCCGTCCCAGGATGGACTCGCACATCATGTCGCCCACCACGTCGGGGAAGAGGGTCATGATGTGGATATGGTACTGAAAGTCAGCCATGGGCTCACA
Organism: Ruminiclostridium sp.; assembly: GCA_017435425.1. GTDB lineage: Bacteria > Bacillota > Clostridia > Oscillospirales > Oscillospiraceae > Evtepia. The sequence continues at coordinate 11,268 of JAFSFC010000014.1, forward strand.
TCCCTTCAATGAGGCGGACCCGGATGTAGCCGCCGTCCACGTTGGTCTCAATGACGAACTCGGGGACGGCAGGGATCATGTGGGTCTGCTTGCCGCCCTTGACCACATAGACGTTGCTGGCGGGAGGGGTGAGGACATCGTCGATCTTGCCCAGGACCTCGCCGGTGTCGGCGTCCCGGACTTCCAGACCGTACAGGTCAGCCAGGAAGAAGGCACCTTCCTCCAGTTCGATGTCCTCACGGTCAATGCAGACCACCTTGTCCCGGAGCTTCATGGCATCGTTGATATCTGCAATGCCCTCAAACTTGACCAGAACACAATTCTTGTGGACCCGGGCAGATTGGATCAACCAGGCCTTGCCGTCAATGTAGAGGGCGTCAAAATCCAGTAAAAATTCGGGCTCATCTGCCCAGGGCATGATCTTTACTTCGCCGGCGATGCCGTGGGTGTTGACGATCTTGCCGGTCTCCAGAAAACGATTCTTCAAGGGAAAAACCTCCTTAGAGTAGGAAAAAGTGGCGAGAATAGGAAAAAATGGCGGACGCAAAACGCGCCGCCATTCTTCAGCAAGGAAACCCTTGCTTTAGTCCATAATTTCGACGGAAACCTTTTTGCCCTGGCGCTGGGCGACAGAGCGCATCAGTGTGCGGATTTCCTTGGCGATACGACCCTGACGGCCAATCACCTTTCCCATGTCACTGGGATCGACCCGGAGCTCAAGCACAACATTACCGTCCGATTCCGTCTCCTGTACGTCCACGGCCTGGGGGTGTTCCACCAGATTTTGGGCGATATAAGTGAGCAAGTCCTTCATGTGCCCTCCAAATCAGATGACATTAGCCTTCTTCAGCAGAGCCTTAACGGTTTCGGTGGGCTGTGCGCCGGTCTTGATCCAAGCCTGAGCGCGCTCGACGTCAACCTTGATAGCTGCGGGCTCCTGCTGGGGATCGTAGGTGCCGATCTCTTCAATGAAGCGGCCGTCACGGGGATAACGGGAGTCTGCAACGACGATACGGTAGAAGGGGTTCTTCTTGGAGCCCATTCTGCGAAGTCTCATCTTAACCATGTTACTTTCACCTCCAAATGAATTACATTGTTATGGAACCGCAAATGCGGAAACCAATCGTTTACTTAAAGGGTCGGCCGGGCATTCCCCCGGGGAAACCACCGGGCATCTTGCCGAACTTTCCTTTCCGGCGCTTGCCGGCCATTTTGGACATCTGCTTGGTCATCTGCTGCATCATTTCGAATTCCTTCAGCAGACGGTTCACAGAGACCACCTGCAGACCACAACCGGCGGCGATGCGCTTCTTGCGGCTGCTGTTGAGGATCGAGGGATTCTCTCGTTCCTGGGGAGTCATGGAGAGGATAATGGCCTCGGTGTGGGCCAGTGCCTTCTCGTTGATGGTGGCTCCCTCCAGGGCCTTGGCGTTCATGCCGGGCATCATACCCAGCAGTTCCTCCATGGAACCCATGCTTTTGACCTGAACCAGCTGGTCGTAGTAGTCCTGCAGGGTGAAGCGGTTCTTCTTCAGCTTCTCAGCCAGTTCCATGGCCTTCTGCTGATCGAACTGCTGCTCGGCCTTCTCGATGAGGGAGAGGACGTCGCCCATACCCAGGATTCGGGAAGCCATTCTGTCAGGATGGAACACTTCGATGTTGTCCAGCTTTTCGCCCATGCCCACGAACTTGATGGGCTTGCCAGTGACTGCCTTGATGGACAGGGCAGCACCGCCTCGGGCGTCGCCGTCCAGCTTGGTGAGGACCACACCGTCGATGTCCAGAGCATCGTCAAAGGCCTTGGCGGCATTGACGGCGTCCTGACCGATCATGGCGTCCACCACCAGCAGGATCTCGGTGGGACTGACAGCCTCCTTGATGGATTGAAGCTCTGCCATGAGAGTTTCGTCCACGTGGAGACGGCCGGCGGTATCCAAAAAGACCATGTCATTGCCGTGCTTTTTGGCGTGCTCAATGGCCTCTTTTGCGATGGTTACGGGGTTTTCCTGCCCCATTTCAAAGACAGGGATGTTCAGCTGCTCGCCAACCACTTTCAGCTGCTGGATGGCAGCGGGACGGTAGATATCGCAGGCTGCCAGCAGGGGGCGCTTGCCGTTCTGCTTGCGCATGAGACCGGCCAGCTTGGCTGCGTTGGTGGTCTTACCGGCGCCCTGAAGACCCACCATCATGACAACCGTGGGAGGCTGGGATGCAATGGTGATCTTGGCGCTGCTGCCGCCCATCAGGTCGATGAGCTCCTGGTTGACGATCTTGACGATGGCCTGACCGGGGGTCAGACTTTCCAGGACTTCGGCACCAACGGCCTTTTCGGTGACACCCTTGATAAAGTCCTTGACGACCTTATAGCTGACGTCAGCTTCCAGCAGAGCCAGACGGATCTCACGCATAGCCTCCTTCACATCGGCTTCGGTGAGACGGCCCTTGTTGCGGAGCTTTTTGAATGCGGAGGAGAGTTTTTCGGTTAAGCCTTCGAATGCCATAAAAACTCACTCCCTTTCCAGATCTTCCATGGCTTCGCTGAGTTGGGTGCAGAGTTTTTCCAGTTCACCATCCTTCAGACGGTCCCGGTTGATGGCCTCGATCTGGGAGGTCAGTTCCCGAAGGGTGGATACCGTGGCGCGGGTCTGGTGGAAGCGCTGGATGAGACCGGTCTTTTCCTCGATGTCCTCCAAGGTCTTTTCCGCCCGGACAATGATGTCGCGAACGCCCTGCCGGGTGATCTCGTAGTTTTCTGCGATCTCAGCCAGAGAGAGGTCATCGTTGTAGTACAGGTCGTAAAACTCTTTCTGCCGCGCAGTGAGCAGATCGCCATAAAAATCATAGAGCATAGCCATTCGATATGCTTGGTTCTTCATGGTTTGCCCTCCTGTGTGCGGCCTGTAAAGTTGTTTTCCTTTACAACAGTGACTATCCTACAGGATTTTCATCATTTTGTCAAGATAAAATTGACAGGAAATTGTATGAAAAAGGCCTCTGCAGGACATTATTTACTGGAAATGTTGCCATGCCTTTACTTTCTCTCAGATTGTGGTACAATATATATTGCTATAATAGTCATTATCACTGAATGACATAGGTTTAGATCCCGAAGGAGGGAACCCATGCTTCCAATTTATGAACGCATCCTGGCCCCCGGTGTTGTGCTCCGAACGGTCCAGACCAACAAATTCAAAACATCTATGCTGGGCATCACGTTCCTGGAGCCCCTCAAGGAGGAAACAGCCTCGCTGAATGCCCTGCTTCCCAAGGTCCTCCGCCGTGGTACCAAGGATCACCCGGATATGGAGACCCTGTCTGCCGCCCTGGACGATCTCTACGGCGGCGGTATCGAGCCCCTCATCCGCAAGAAAGGGGAGACCCAGTGTATCGGCTTCTGGGGGAGTTTCCTGGATGATGCCTATGTGCCCGGAGATTCTCAGATCCTGGAGTCTGCCGCCTCTCTGTTGGGCGAGATCGTTCTGCAGCCCGCCGGAGAAGGGAAGGGCTTCCGCCCGGATTATGTGGAGAGTGAAAAGGCCAACCTGGTGGACAAGATTCGCAGCGAGGTCAACGATAAGCTCCAGTATTCCCTGTCCCGTCTGCGCAGCCTCATGTGTGAGGGGGAGGCCTACAGCATCGAAAAACTGGGCACTGAGGCTCAGGCCAGAGCCATCACGGTCGAGGCCCTCTACGACCGCTACCGTGCTATGCTGGAGACCGCTCCGGTCTACCTCTACTACTGCGGCTCCGCCCACCCTGACCGGGTGGAAGGGGCGTTCCGTGCTGCTTTTGGTGAGCTGTTGCGGGGTCAGCGGAAGGAGATCCCGGTCCCTGCAGCTGTGGCCCAGCCCAAGGGGGAGGTTCGCCGGTTCTCCGACGCTATGGATGTGTCCCAGGGCAAGCTCACCATGGGCTTCCGCACCGGGGGCGGGTTCCGGGATATCGAAACTGTTTCCCGGTTCATGCTGTTCAATGCCATCTTTGGCGGCAGCACCAATTCCAAGCTCTTCCTGAATGTTCGGGAAAAGCTCTCTCTGTGTTATTTTGCCAGCTCCTCCCTGGCCCTTAGCAAGGGGATCCTGCTGGTCTATTCCGGCGTGGAGTTCGCCAACTTCCAGAAGGCTGAGGATGAGATCCTGGCCCAGCTGAAGGCCTGCCAGACCGGAGACATTACTCCCGAAGAGCTGGAAGCCGCCCGCCGTTCTGTGGTGGGCAGTCTCCGGGCCTCTCTGGATGCCCAGGGCCGCCTGGAGGAATACTGGGTGAATCGTTTTGTCACCGGCACGGCCTATACCCCTGAGGAACTGGCCGAGGCGGTGGAAAAAGTCACCCTGGAACAGGTGGTAGATGCTGCCTGCCAGGTGAAGCTGGACAGCATTTACACCCTGCAGGGAAAGGAGGGCTGAGCCGTGATCAAACATACCTACGAACGGATCGGGGAAACCCTGTATGAGGAGACCCTGGAGAATGGTCTGCGGGTCTATGTCTTCCCCAAGCCCGATTTTGGCAAGTGCTACGCCTTCTTCGCTACCCGGTATGGCGGCATGGACACCCGGTTCCAGCTGAACGGCCAGTGGCTGGATACTCCCATGGGCATCGCCCACTACCTGGAGCATAAAATGTTCGACACCCCGGATGGGGGCAATGCCCTCCAGAAGTTGTCCGCTGCCGGGGCATCTCCCAACGCTTTCACCAGCAGCGCCATCACCGGCTACCACTTTGAGTGTACCGAAGGCTTTTGGGAGAACCTTCGCACTCTGCTGGAGTTCGTCTCCGTGCCCTACTTCACGCAGGAGAGCGTCCAGAAGGAGCAGGGGATCATCGCTCAGGAGATCCGCATGATGGAGGACAACCCCGGTCGCCAGTCCTACCGGATGCTGCTGGAATCCCTCTATCAGAACCATCCCATCCGGAATTCTGTGGCAGGTTCTGTGGAGTCTATCGCCCAGATCACGGCGGAGACCCTGTATCACTGCCACGAGGCCTTCTATACCCCCTCCAACATGGTCCTGTGTGTGGCGGGCAATGTGGACCCGGAGCAGGTCTGCGACCTGGCCCGGGAGATCCTGCCCAAGGAGAAAAAAACCTCCATTCCCAGAGACCACGGTCAGGACGAGCCCAGGGAGGTCAACATCCGGGAGAACAGCAAGGTCATGCCTGTGGCTGCCCCCCTCTTCCAGATCGGTGTCAAGGGCCAGCCCGCCGCTGACGGCCCCGGCCGTCTCCGCCAGAAGCTTCTGGGTGACCTGACCTGCGAGGCCCTCATGGGCTCTTCCAGCTCCCTGTACAGCAAGCTCTACACCCAGGGACTCATCAACAGCAGCTTCTACTGCGGGTTCATGGACTATCCCGGCTGTGCGTTCCTGGTAGCCGGGGGCGAGAGCAAGGACCCTGCTGCCGTCCGGGATGCCATCCTGGCTGAAGTGGAGCGTGTGGGCAGGGAGGGGCTGGATCAGGGCCTCTTTGACCGCATGAAGAAAGCGGCCTACGGCAGCTTTGTGCGCTCCCTGAACTCCTTTGAAAACCTCTGTGTGGAGCAGGCCCAGGCCTATTTTGAGGATCAGGATCCCTGGACCTTCCCGGAGATCTATGACGCCATGACCCGTCAGGATGCCGAGGACTTCGTCCGCACCTGGTTCCGTCCTGAACAGGTGACCCTGACGGTCATCCGACCTGGGGAGGAACCGGCATGAACACCGTGACATTTCCGGGACTTGGTCTGAGCTTTGAGCTCAACCGGGTGGCCTTCTGCCTGGGCGATTTCTGTATCTATTGGTACGGCATCATCATTGGTCTGGGCTTTCTGTTGGGGGGCGGCTTCTGCTGCTGGCGGGCCAAGGATTTTGGCCTGAAAGGGGACGACATCCTGGACCTGCTGCTCTTTGCCGCCCCCGGCGGCATCATTGGTGCCCGACTGTACTATATCATCTTTAATCCCGACCTCTACAGGAACGCCGACGGCACCATGAACCTGAAGGCCATGCTGAATGTCCACAACGGCGGCCTGGCCATCTACGGCGGTGTCATTATGGCGGTGCTCATTGCCTTTTTTGTGGCCCGCTATAAGAAGATCCCGTTTCCCACCCTGATCGATGCCTGTGCCTTTGGCCTGCTCATCGGCCAGATGGTGGGCCGGTGGGGCAATTTCATCAATGTGGAGGCCTACGGCTGCGAGACCACTTTGCCCTGGCGCATGGGGATCATGGACCCGGAGTACATGGAAGTCCACCCCACCTTCCTGTATGAGTCCCTGTGGAACCTGCTGGGCTTCTGCATCCTGCTCTTTGTAATGCACAAGGGCTGGCGGAAGTTTGATGGCATGCTCTTCCTGCTGTATGTGGCATGGTACGGCTTTGGCCGGGGGCTCATCGAAGGGCTTCGGACGGACAGTCTGTACTTTTTCTCCACCGGGATCCGGACCTCCCAGATGGTGGGCTTTGTCAGCTTCGCTGTGGCAGCAGGTATCATCATCTGGCAGCTTCGGAAGCATCCGAAACCCGAAAACCTGTACGTAAATAGACTTCAGCATACAAAATCTAAATAATAAGAGGAGACGAACTGATATGGCAACTATTTTAGACGGTAAGGCATTGGCCGCAAAGATCAAGGCACAGGTGAAGGAAGAGGCAGCCACCATGGCCCGTACCCCCGGCCTGGCAGTCATCATCGTGGGCAACAACCCCGCCAGCCGCGTGTACGTCAACAGCAAGCGCAAGGACTGCGAGGAGTGCGGCTTCCTGAGCGAGGAGTTTGCTCTGCCCGAGGAGACCACCGAGGCTGAACTGATCTCCCTGATCCAGGAGCTGAACGGCCGTGCCGACATCGACGGCATCCTGTGCCAGCTGCCCCTACCCAACGGCATCAACGAGGAGGCTGTCCTCATGGCCATCGACCCCGACAAGGACGTGGACGGTTTCCATCCTATGAACGCCGGTGCTCTGTTTGTTGGTAAGGAAGGTTTCCTGCCCTGCACCCCCTACGGCGTGATGGAGATCCTGGACGAGTACGGCATTGACCCTAAGGGCAAGCAGTGCGTGGTCATCGGCCGCTCCAACATCGTGGGCAAGCCCATGTCCATCATGCTGCTCCAGAGACACGGCACCGTGACCATCTGCCACTCCCGTACCCAGAACCTGGCAGAGATCTGCCGTGGCGCTGACATTCTGGTGGCAGCCGTGGGCAAGAACCACACCGTCACCAAGGACATGGTCAAGCCCGGTGCTGTGGTCATCGACGTGGCCATGAACCGCAACGACCAGGGCAAGCTCTGCGGCGACGTGGACTTTGACGACGTGAAGGATATTGCCTCTGCCATCACCCCCGTGCCCGGCAGCGTTGGCCCCATGACCCGTGCCATGCTCATGAAGAACACCCTGCTGGCTGCCAAGAAGCATCAGGCTTGATTTCAACGGCTGGATATGCTATAATTCATAAAATAAAGCAATCCAATCCTTTTCAGTTACGGAGGATCCTACCATGAGCGAAACCAGAGAATATTACTCCCGCAGCGAGGAGCACGGTGATGTTTTCATTGCTGAGGAAGTGCTGGAGATGATCGCCGGTGCAGCAGCCCTGGAGGTGGACGGTGTTTCCGGCCTGGCCGGAGCCACTGCTGCCGAGCAGTTCCTGGGCCGGAAGAAGCTGTCCAAGGGCATCAGCATCCTTTGGGAGTCTGACAATATCACCATCGATGTCTCTATCCAGATCAAGTACGGCATCACCATTCCCGAGGTGGCAAAGAAGGTCCAGGAGGCCATCATTGCCAACGTGGAAGCCACCAGCGGCATGCAGGTGGCAGCGGTCAACGTCCGTGTCAGCGGCGTGACCTTTGAAAAGCCCGCAGCGGCAGAATAAGTCCATCCGAAAGGCCCGCAGTAAGATACTGCGGGCCTTTTCTCATGGGGTGAAAAGTTTTTCATCATAGAATGGGTTTCGTGGAAAAAGTTTTAAAGAAATTCACAGTTAGTCTTTCTTTTTCTGTATATTCAGTATATAATGAATTCTGTATAGAAATGCAAACCTGTATTGTATATTCCAAGATTTGGAGGAACGATCATGACCAGATCCGCCGCAAGAGAAATCGCCGTACACTGCTCTTATTCCCTGGGATTCTCCCGCCAGACCCCTGACGAGTTCCTGGAGGAACGTATGGAGAAGGAGAACTTCCTGCGCTGGGGGGAGGAAAACTCCCTCTATAAGGAGTATCCCAACGAGAAGCAGGTCGAATATATCCGCGAAGTGGTTCGTGGCGTAGCCAGCCACGGCCCCGAGCTGGACAGCTACATCGCCCAGTATTCCAAGAACTGGACCTTTGAACGGATCCCCCGCATGGCCGCCGCCATCATGCGTGTTGCCATGTATGAGATCCTGTACATGCCCGCCATCCCCAATGCCGCTGCCATCAACGACGCTGTGGAGATCACCAAGAAGTACGAGGATGAGAAGGTCGTTTCCTTCGTCAACGGCATCCTGGGCACTTTTGTCCGTACCGAGTTCCCTGAGGAGAACCAGCCCAAGGCCCAGGCTCCTGCTGAGGAGGCCTGAGCATGGCTGTCGTACTGGGGCTGGACACCAGCAACTACACCACCTCTGCCGCCTGGTTTGACGGGGAGAAGGGGGACAACGCCGGAAAGCTCCTGGAAGTCCCGGAAGGGGCTCTGGGTCTGCGCCAGAGCGACGCCCTCTTTCAGCATGTCAAGCGCATGCCGGAGATCATGGAAACCCTGAAGGGGACTGGTATGCCCAAAGAACTCTGTGCTGTGGGGGCCAGCACCCGCCCCAGAGAGGTGGAGGGCTCCTATATGCCCTGCTTCCTGGCGGGAGAGTCCCAGGCCCGGGCTATGTCTACCGCCCTGGAACTGCCCTTCTATCCTTGCTCCCACCAGCAGGGACACATCGCTGCCGCTGCCTGGTCTGCCGGGCGGATGGATCTGCTGGACAAGCCCCACCTGGTGTGGCACCTGTCCGGCGGCACCACCGAGCTTCTCCACGTGGTCCCCGATGGGGTCATGGTGAAGGCCCAGTGCATTGGCGGTACCTCTGATATTTCCGCCGGTCAGCTCATTGACCGGACAGGCAAGCGCCTGGGACTGGCCTTCCCTGCGGGCAAGGCAGTGGATGCCCTGTCCCTTCAGGCAGAGAAGAAGGAGCGTTTCAAGGTCAAGGTGAAGGACTCCACCTTCTCCTTCTCCGGCATTGAGAATAAGATGAATGCCCTGGCCGACCAGGGCTGGGCTCCGGCAGACATCTGCTGGTATGTGCTGGCCTCGGTGATCTACGGCGTGGAGCAGGCAACCAAGCAGGCCCTGGAGCAGTATCCCGGCCTGCCTGTCCTGTGCGCCGGCGGCGTGGCTTCCAACCAGCTTCTCCGCCAGACCATGGTGAAGACCTGCGGAGCTGTTTTTGCAGAGCCCCGGTTTTCCACCGACAACGCCATGGGTGTCGCCATCCTGACCTGGCGTCAGCTTTACAAGGAATCCATCAATGAATGAACCTATTTCTGTCACTGCCCTGAATCAATACATCAAAGGGATGTTTGAGCGGGAGAGATTGCTGTCCCGTGTTTTGGTGCGCAGTGAGATATCCAACTATAAGGTCTATCCCTCCGGCCATCATTACTTCTCTCTGAAGGACGCCGAGAGCAGCATCCGCTGCGTCATGTTCCGCCGGGAGGCTATGTCCCTCCGGTTCCGGCCGGAGAACGGCATGAAGGTGGTGGTTTCCGGCCGGGTGTCCGTGTTCCCCCGGGACGGAGCTTATCAGCTTTATTGCGCCACCATGGTGCCGGACGGGGTGGGAGAACTGGCCTTTGCCTTTGAACAGCTGAAAAACCGGCTCCATAAGGAGGGGCTCTTCGACCCTGCCCATAAGAAGCCCATCCCAGCCCACCCCCGGACCATCGCGCTGGTGACCTCACCGGCCGGCGCCGCTGTGCGGGATATGATCCGCATCCTGGGGGCCCGATACCCCATGGCCAAGGTGCTGGTGGTCCCGGTGCGGGTCCAGGGCGAAGAGGCCCCCGAGGAGATCGCCCAGGGCCTGGACCTGGTGAACGCCCTGGACCTGGCCGACCTCATCATCACCGGTCGAGGGGGCGGCTCCATGGAGGACCTGTGGGCCTTCAACGACGAGGGGGTGGCCCGGGCCATCTTCCGTTCCCGGATCCCGGTAATCTCCGCCGTGGGCCACGAGCCCGATGTGACCATTGCCGATTTTGTGGCCGACCTGCGGGCATCCACCCCCTCCAACGCCGCCGAGCTGGCGGTGCCAGACCAGGGTGACCTGCGGGACCGTATGGCCCACCTCCAGGCCCGGATGGACCGGAGCATGGACCGACGGCTTCAGACTCGTCGGGATACCCTCCACCGCTTGGGGAGCAGTCCCTTTTTACAGTCTCCCCAGCGGGCCATCCAGGAGAAGCGGCTCCTTCTGGACTACCAGCAGCAGCGTCTCCTCCACGCCATGGAGCGTCAGGTGGGGGAACACCGGCGGCAGATGGGCCGTTTAGCGGCCTCCCTGGATGCCCTGAGCCCCTTCAAGGTTCTCAGCCGGGGGTATTCCATTACGCAGAAAGACGACGGTACCGTCGTTTCCGAACTCAAGCAGGTACAGAAGGGGGATACCCTTCAGGTCCGTGTTTCTGACGGCACCATCACCTGCACCGCAGAGGGAAAGGAGAAAACCAAATGGCAGAAAAGAAGCTGACCTTTGAGCAGGCCATGGGCCGCCTGGAGGAGATCGTTGCCCAGCTGGAGGCTGGGGACCACTCCCTGGAGAATTCCCTTTCCCTGTATGAAGAGGGGGCAAAGCTCATGAAGCAGTGCACCACCATGCTGGACAAAGCCGAGCAGAAGGTGATGAAGCTGCGTACCGATGCCAATGGGGAACTGACCGAGGCTCCCTTTGCCCCGAAGGAGTGAGCGACATGGACATGAAACAGCAGCTGGCCGACTATCAGGCCCAGATCGAAGAGGCCCTGGAGGGCTATGCCAAGACCTGGCCTTCTTACGGTGATATGCAGGCCGCCATGGCCTACAGCCTGCTCTCCGGGGGCAAGCGCATTCGACCGGTGCTGACTCTGGCGGTCTGCCGTCTGTTCGGCGGTGAGCCGGAGAAGGCCCTGCCCTTTGCCTGCGGTCTGGAGATGATCCACACCTATTCCCTCATCCATGACGATCTTCCCTGCATGGATGATGATGATTTCCGTCGGGGCAAGCCCACCAACCATAAAGTTTACGGAGAGGCCACGGCGGTCCTGGCAGGGGATGCCCTGCTCACCGCAGCCTTTGGTGTCCTGGCTGGGGCAGACCTATCTGCAGAACAGATCGTCCGGGGTGTGTCCTGCCTGGCCCAGGCGGCCGGTCCTGCCGGCATGGTGGGCGGCCAGTTCCTGGATCTGCTGGGTGAGGGGAAGACCCTGACCTACGACGAGGTGGTCCAGATCGAAGCCCTCAAGACCGGCTGCATGATCGAAGCTGCCGCCCGTCTTGGCGCCATTGCCGCCGGAAGCACGCCCGAGGAAGAGGAGGCCGCTGCCGCCTTTGCCCGAAAGATCGGTCTGGCCTTCCAGATCCGGGACGATATCCTGGATGTGCTGGGAGACGAGGCTGAGTTTGGAAAGCCCATCGGGTCCGATGCGGAAAACCAAAAGTCCACCTTTGTTGCCCTGAAGGGGGTAGAGGCCTGTGAGGCCATGGTGGATGCCCTTACCGAGGAAGCCATTACCTGTCTGTCGGGGTATTCCGGCAGCGGATTCCTCTGCGGCCTTGCCCGGATGCTGGCAGGCCGAAATAAGTAATCATATCCGTCCCTTTGATCCAGTAAGGAGGGATTTTCTTGAAGGAATTCCCGTCCCTGCATACCATCAGCGACCGTCAGGCGGAGGAACTCTGCCAGACCCTCCGTGAGCGGGTGATCGATGTCGTGTCCCAGACCGGCGGCCATCTGGCCTCCAATTTGGGCGCTGTGGAACTGACGGTGGCCCTGCACCGAGTCTATGACACGTCCAGGGACCGGCTGGTGTTTGATGTGGGGCATCAATGTTATGTTCATAAGATCCTCACCGGGCGCAATGGCCGGATGGAAACCCTGCGGACCTTCGGCGGCATCGCCGGATTCCCCAAGCCCTCGGAGTCCATCCATGACGCCTGCATCGCAGGCCATGCCTCTACGGCGGTCTCTACTGCACTGGGTATGGCGGTGGCCAGGACCCGTTTGGGTGAGGACTACAAAGTGGTGGCCCTCCTGGGTGATGGTTCCCTCACTGGCGGCCTGGCCTATGAAGGCCTGTCCATGGCTGGGCAGAGCGGAGAGCCTCTGGTGGTCATCCTCAACGACAACGGCATGTCCATAGATGCCAGCATGGGCGGTGTGGCCCAGCACCTGGCCAAGCAGCGGCTGAACCCGCCTTACCTGCGGGGTAAGGAGATCTACCGCAAGGTCATGTTTGCAACCCCTCCGGGGCGGTGGCTGCATGACGTGATCCACCAGGTCAAGGAGGCGGTGAAAGCTGCCATCCTGCCCTGCAGTATGTTTGAGAATATGGGCTTTCACTATCTGGGGCCGGTGGACGGCCACGATGTGGGGGCTTTGACCCGGCAGCTGGCCTTTGCGGCTGCCATAGATGGACCGGTCCTTCTTCATGTGAAAACCGTGAAGGGAAAGGGTTATGGTCCGGCAGAAAAGAACCCCGATGCCTTCCACGGCACAGGTCCCTTTGACAAAAAGACCGGTAAGCTTCTCCATCCCAGCGCAGCGGAGTCCTTCTCTGCCCGGTTTGGCAAAGAGCTTTGCGCCATGGCCCGGGAGGACAAGCGGATCTGCGCCATGACGGCCGCTATGACCAGCGGAACCGGCCTGTCCGGATTTGCCTCGGAATTCCCGGAGCGGTTCTTCGATGTGGGCATTGCCGAGGAGCATGCCGTGTCCATGGTGGCCGGCATGGCCAAGCAGGGACTGGTTCCGGTCTTTGCCGTGTACTCGACCTTTTTCCAGCGGAGCTACGACATGCTCCTCCACGACATCGCCATTGACGGCATCCATGCCGTCTTTGGTGTGGACCGGGCCGGGTTGGTGGGAGACGACGGAGAGACCCACCACGGTCTGTTCGACCCCGGTTTCCTGAAGACAATACCTGGTATGACCGTCCTGTGTCCCGCCAGCCTGGAGGAACTCTCCTCCATGCTTCGCAAGGCTGTGTATGACCTCTCTGGTCCTGTGGCGGTCCGCTATCCCCGGGGAGGGGAGAGCGGTTATAGTCAGGACAACAGCGGGGAACCCGCCTGTATCCTGCGAGAAGGTTCTGATGTTACCCTCGTTACCTTTGGTACCTTGACCGGCAGTGTTCTGCAGGTGGCAGAGCGTCTTGCCAAGGACGGCATCTCTGCCGAAGTGGTCAAGCTCAATCAAATCATCCCTCTGCCTAAGGAGGCAGTTTTGGCATCCCTGGAAAAGACCGGCCGACTGCTGGTAGCCCAGGAGTGCGTATCTATGGGATCTCCTGGGGAGGATGTGCTGGCGGCGGCTGCCGCCCATGGCATCACCCTGAAGGGGAGCGCCCTTTGTTCCTGTGGGGAGGAGTTTGTTCCCCACGGGACCATTCCCCAGCTCCGTGCCCTGCGGGGACTGGATGTGGACTCTATGTATCAAAAAGCCCGGGAGGTTATGAACGATGGCAAGTAAAAAAAGGCTGGATGTTCTGCTGACAGAACGAGGCATGGCGGAGAGCCGCCAGAAGGCCCAGGCCATCATCATGGCCGGTCAGGTGTTTTGGGACGACAAGCGCATGGACAAGCCCGGTGTTTCTATCCCAGAAGATGCCAATCTGGAGATTCGTGGACAGACCCTGAAATATGTCAGCCGGGGCGGTTTGAAGCTGGAAAAGGCCATGGCACAGTTTGACCTGCCCTCTCTGGAGGGGGCCATTGCCATTGACTCCGGGGCTTCTACCGGCGGCTTTACCGACTGTATGCTCCAGAACGGAGCCGCCAAGGTCTACGCCGTTGACGTGGGCTATGGTCAGCTGGCCTGGAGCCTTCGGCAGGACCCCCGGGTGGTATGCATGGAGCGGACCAACGTTCGTTACCTGACCCAGGAAACCATCCCGGAACCCCTGGATTTCGGCAGTGTGGACGTCTCCTTTATCTCCCTGCGTCTGATCCTGCCCGCCCTCCGGCCTCTGATGAAGGACAGCGGTCACCTGGTCTGTCTCATCAAGCCCCAGTTTGAGGCCGGTAAGGAAAAGGTGGGCAAGAAGGGCGTAGTTCGTGACCGCAAGGTCCATCTGGAGGTTCTGGAACAGTTCCTGCGCCATGCCGAAGAGAGCAATTTCTATGTAAAGGACATCACTTTCTCGCCCATCCGCGGGCCGGAAGGTAATATCGAATATCTGGGACACCTCACTGTGGCGGAACAGCCTCCCTATACGGGAGACCTGGCTACCCTGGTGGAGGCCTCCCATGAGACTTTGGAGGGTGCTGCCCAGTGAAAATTATTCTTTGCCCCAATCCCTTCCGTGATAAGGGACTGAAAGCCGCCAAAAGTGCGGAGCGACTGCTCAGCACGGCTGGGGTGCAGACAGAATATTGTTTTCCTTTCCCGGTGGATAAGTCTGTCCTGGCCGATGTAGACCCCAGCATCCAGATCAAGGATCTGAAGACCGAACTGGCCGATGCGGATTTCCTGGTCTGCTTCGGCGGTGACGGAACCATCCTCCATGCAGCAAAAGATGCCAGCAGCTTTGGGGTGCCCATTGTGGGTGTCAACATGGGCAGCGTGGGCTTTATGGCAGAGTTGGAGCAGAGTGAGCTCCTCCAGCTTACCCGCCTGATCAGCGGGGAGTATAAATTGGAGAACCGCATGCTCCTGGATGTGCGGGTCCTTCGGGATGGACGGACTCTCTTCCGCAGCACCGCCCTCAACGATGCGGTGGTCACCAAGGGTGCCGTTGCCCGGATCATTGACTTGAAAGTCTTTGGAGATAAGATCCCCATCACGGACATCTTCGGGGATGGCGTGATCATGGCCACCCCCACCGGTTCCACGGCCTACTCCATGTCCGCCGGCGGTCCCATTGTGGAGCCCACGGCAGAGAACATCATCATGACCCCCATCAGCGCCCATGCCATCCACGCCAAGGCTATGGTCCTGGATAAGAACCGCCTCATCGATGTGGTGGTCCCCAAGGAGAGCCGCAAGGCGGCCTACCTCTCTGTGGACGGCGGCAAAGCCTTTAAGCTCTTTTCTGGTGACACCGTGCAGATCAGCCGCTCCCGGCGGAATCTCTGCCTGGTGAAATTATCTGACAAGAGTTTTTATGAGATGATCAACAACAAGCTGGAAAGGAGAATCCGCACATGAAGGCCAGACGACAGGCTGAGATCCTCGCCATCATTCAGGAATATGATATCGAGACCCAGGACCAGCTGCTGGAAAAGCTGCGGGAAAAGGGAATGAAGTCCACCCAGGCTACCATTTCCCGAGATATCAAAGAACTCCACTTGGTGAAGGAACTCACCGGACACAGCACCTATAAGTATGCCGTCAGCGAACGTAAGACTTCTCTAAATGTAGCCGGACGGCTGAACACGATCTTCCGGGAGAGTGTGACTTCCTTTGACAGCGCCCAGAACATCGTGGTCCTGAAGACCATGCCTGGCCTGGCCTCGGCTGCCTGCTCTGCCATTGACGGCATGCACCTGCCCAACGTGGTGGGTACCCTGGCGGGTGACGACACGGCCCTTCTCATCATGCGGACCAACATGGATGCAGAAGAGCTGATCCTGGATATCGTAAAAATGCTGGACAAGAAATAATTCTTTGAGAGAAGGGGAACCATGCTTTCTTTGCTTCATATTGAAAACATTGCCCTGATCGATGCGGCAGACATTTCCTTTGGTCCGGGTTTCAACGTTCTCACCGGTGAGACCGGCGCTGGTAAGTCCATTATCATCGACTCCATCAGTGCGGTGATGGGGGAGCGGACCAGCCGGGATCTCATCCGCACGGGGGAGAAGTCTGCCCTGGTGACTGCCATTTTCCGGGATCTTCCCGACCTGCCTTGGTTCCGGGAGACTGGCATTGGTCCCGACGAAAACGGAGAGCTCATCATCTCCCGCAAGATCCAGGGAGATGGCAAGAATGTCTGCCGGGTGGCAGGAGTCCCCTGCACGGTGGTCCAGCTGAAAGCCCTGGGCAGTCAGCTCATTGACATCCACGGTCAGCACGATGGTCAGCAGCTGATGGACGAGGCCTGCCACCTGGGATACCTGGACAGTTTTGGCCAGCTGGGGCCTGAAGCAGAGGCTTATCGTATCGAGTATGAAAAACTGGCCGACCTGCGCCGTCAGATCAGTTCCCTACAGATGAATGAGGCCGAGAAGGCCCGCCGCATTGACTCCCTCCAGTTCCAGATCGCAGAGCTGGAGCGTGCCAATCTGAAGGACGGGGAAGAGGAGGAACTGGACGAGCGGCGGAACATCCTGCGCAGTGCCGATAAGCTCATGGCAGCGGTGGAAGGTGCCTATGGTGCGGTCTTCGGGGACGAGGACCGGGACGGGGCATCCGGCCTGCTGGCTGAGGCAGAGAGTTCCTTGTCCCGGGTGGCTGACTTCTCTGCCGATTTGACCCAGCTCACCGCCAGCCTGGCCGACCTGCGCTATGCCGCAGAGGACGTGGCCGAGCGGCTGCGGGACCTGCGGGACAGCTTTGATTTCTCGCCCCGGGAGCTGGACGAGGTGGAAAGCCGTCTGGACCAGCTCCATCGGTTAAAGAAAAAGTACGGCGGTTCAGTGAAGGAAATGCTGGACTACCTGGCCCGGTGCCGGGAGGAGCTGGACCAGATCGAGATGGCCGACGACACTATCCTGAAACTGAAGCAGAAGCACAAGAAGGTGGTCCAGGAGGTCCGTGGTCTGGCAGAAGCCCTCTCCCAAAAGCGGCAGAAGGCTGCCGAGACCCTGAAAGCCCGCATTGAAGGGGAGCTCCGCCAGCTGGACATGCCCAAGGTCCGGTTTGAGACCGAATTTTCCCTCAAGCCCGGTAAGCTGGGTTTGGATGAGACCGGTATGGACGAGATCTGCTTCCTCATGTCTGCCAACGTGGGCGAGAACCTGAAGCCCATCGCCAAGGTGGCCTCCGGCGGCGAGCTCAGCCGCATCATGCTGGCCCTGAAAAACGTGCTGGCGGAAAATGACAGTATCATGACCCTGATCTTTGACGAGGTGGACACCGGTGTCAGCGGCCGGGCGGCAGGCAAGGTGGCCGAGAAAATGAGCCGCCTGTCCCAGAACTGTCAGGTCCTGTGCGTGACCCACCTGGCTCAGATCGCCGCCATGTCCGACAGTCACTACTCCGTCCAGAAGGAGGAAAAGGACGGCCGGACCTACACCAATGTCCTGACCCTGGACCGGGAAGGCCGAAAGTTGGAGCTGGCCCGTCTCACCGGCGGCGCCCACACCTCCGCCGCCATCCTGAAGGGGGCCGAGGAGCTCCTGCGGGAGGCCGAGGAGTACAAGGCCCAGGCACGCCTGTTTTGAACGGTTGACAAAGCCTGCGGAATGGTGTAAAATCAATCGAATTCTATAACTGCTACTGTGATGAAGGGAAGAAGTAGCCGGCAGAGACCCTGCCCAGAGAGCCCCCGGTTGGTGCAAGGGGGGAGAGGGCCGCCGTGTGAAGTTACCTCCCGGAGCAGCTGCCTGAACCTCCAGCCACATGGGAGCAGTAGGGTCTGTCGGGTGCGCCCGTTACCGCGCATAGGGTTTTATGACCCGCTGAGGCCCCATTCGTGAGGAGGGGGTAAATAGAGGTGGTACCACGATTTTATCGTCCTCTGTCATTTCGGTGGCAGAGGGCGTTTTGTTTTGCAATATAACCTCTGTCGAGCAACATAAGAGTAAGGAGACAAACAACATGGGTATTTACGAAGAACTGGTAGCCCGCGGCCTCATCGCCCAGGTCACCAACGAGGAAGAGATCCGCGAGATGGTCAACAACGGCAAGGCCACCTTCTATATTGGCTTTGACCCTACTGCTGACTCCCTGCACGTGGGCCACTTCATGGCTCTGTGCCTGATGAAGCGCCTGCAGATGGCAGGTAACAAGCCCATCGCCCTCATCGGCGGCGGCACCGCTATGATCGGCGACCCCTCCGGCCGTACCGACATGCGTTCCATGATGACCCCCGAGACCATCCAGCACAACTGCGACTGCTTCAAGAAGCAGATGGAGCGGTTTATTGAGTTCGGCGAAGGCAAGGCCATGATGGTCAACAACGCCGACTGGCTGCTGGACCTGAATTACGTTGACATCCTCCGTGAGGTGGGAGCCTGCTTCTCCGTCAACAACATGCTGCGTGCCGAGTGCTACAAGCAGCGTATGGAGAAGGGCCTGTCCTTCCTGGAGTTCAACTACATGATCATGCAGTCCTATGACTTCTACTACCTGTACAAGAACTACGGCTGCAACATGCAGTTCGGCGGCAACGACCAGTGGTCCAACATGCTGGGCGGCACCGAGCTGGTCCGCCGTAAGCTGGGCGAGGATGCTCACGCCATGACCATCACCCTGCTGCTGAACTCCGAGGGCAAGAAGATGGGCAAGACCGCCTCCGGCGCTGTGTGGCTGGATCCCAACAAGACCTCTCCCTACGAGTTCTATCAGTACTGGCGCAATGTGGGCGACGACGACGTCCTCAAGTGCATCCGTATGCTGACCTTCCTGCCTCTGGAAGAGATCGACAAGATGGACGCCTGGGAAGGTGCTCAGCTGAACACCGCCAAGGAGATCCTGGCTTACGAGCTGACCAAGCTGGTCCACGGTGAGGAAGAGGCCAACAAGGCCCAGGAGACCGCCCGCGGCCTGTTCTCCAAGGGCGGCGATGTGGCCAACATGCCCGCCACCGGCCTGGCTGCTGCTGACCTGACCGATGGTGCCATCGGCATCATGGACCTGATGCTCAAGTGCGGCCTGGTCCCCTCCAAGGGTGAGGCCCGCCGTCTGATCCAGCAGGGCGGCGTGGAAGTCTCCGGTGAGAAGGTCAAGGACATCGGCACCCCCGTCACCGCCGACCAGCTCTCCGGCGAAGGCGTGGTCATCAAGAAGGGCAAGAAGGTCTTCCACAGAGCTTACCTGGAAGGCTGAGATCGAAACAGATAAAAACCGAGGTCGGACCGTTTGGTCCGACCTCGGTTTTTGTTATGGGGGGCGTGTACCCAAATTGGAAATAAGGATAGAATAATTACTTCTTGCGCATCTCGTCCAGGTCCACGTCGCCGAACATGTTCTTCATGCGCTCGTGTGCGCTCATCTGCTTTCTGGAGTTACCGGCAGCTGCATACAAAACAAAACCGACAAGCATAAAGATCACAAAGACAACGATTGCTCTTGTGGTGGCATAGAACGGCGTCCCGGGAATCAAGGAGGCCACGAAGTACAGTACACCCACAATGGCAGCCCAGTATGCGATGGGGGTAGCCAGCTTGTAAGGACGCTCGATGTTGGGCATATCCTTACGCAGCTTCAGCAGGGACAGAGCGGACAGGGTCCAGGACAGAATGAAAGCCACAGCGGAGAAGCAGGTCACGGTGTCGATGGCATTTGCACCGGCGAAGGGGCCGATGAAGGACAGGAGGGTGACCACGTACAGGCCGTTGATGGCAACGCCGTCCTTGTTCTGCTTTGCGAACCAGCCGGGGATCATACGGGAACGGCCCATAGCCATCAGCAGGTTGGCAGAGGCAGTGAAGAAACCGTTCCAGGTGGTGAACAGACCGGCCAGAGCGCCGATGGTGATGAGCCAGTACAGGCCAGCGCCCACGCCGCCTTCATAGATGAACTTGAACATGTTGGAGGCAGCGGGACGATCCAGGGTCAGGAACTCCTGCCAGGGGTAAGCATAACCGAAGCAGAACAGCAGGACAGCGTAGAAAACGCAGGCCAGACCGACGGACATAACGACGGTGGAGCCGACCTTCTTGACGTCGCCGCCAGCTTCCTCGATGCCCTGGGGAATGGTCTCGAAGCCAGCCAGGAAGAAGGCTGCGGTGACCATGATGGAGAATGCACCGCCCAGCAGGTTGCTGTGGTTTGCACCGGTGGTGTTCTCATAGATGGGCTGGATGTTGGAGATGTCACCGCCGATGATGCCAGCGATGGCGCCAATGATGCCGGCAGCAACCAGGAAGACACACAGGAACTTCTGGATGAATGCTGCAGAGGACAGGCCCTTCTTGTTCAGCAGGAACAGCAGGATGGTGAAGATGGTACCAATGATGATGGTGGTCAGGTAGACATCAGCACCCAGAATGGTGTACATGGGGTCGCCAGCCTTCAGACCGGGGAACAGGTAACCCAGAACATCGGTGACCTGGATGGCTTCCCAGGGGATGATGAAGACGAAACCACCAAAGGCAGCCCAGCCGGAGAGGAAGGAGACCTTCTCACCAAAGGCTGCATAGGCGAAGGCAGCGCCGCCGCCTGCAACGGGCAGCATGGGGACCAGTTCTGCGTAGACCAGGCCGAAGGGGACCATGATCAGCAGGCACAGCAGGTAACCGATGGCTGCGGGGATAGGACCGCCGGAGTTGGCCATCCAGCCGTTGATCGCAACGGCCCAGCCGACACCGACGATAGCGCCGAAACCGATGCAGAAGAAATCGATGGCGCTCATGCCTTTCTTTTCAGGATTATTACTCATACTTTACCTCTTTTCTTTCCGTTTCTCCTGATGCGGCATCAGGAGAAAATGGTTGATCTCTCTAACATTCGATGTCAAAAAGGTTGCCTTATGTACCGGGGTCACACGCCCCCTCCTTTCTTTCCCCGGCTACCCGGTCTCTGCATTGTGTATAAAGACGGGGCACGTATAAGTCAGTATCATTATAAAAAATATCAATAGCGTTGGGAAATACCAGTTTGATATAACGACATATCCCTGGGATATGAACGGAGTCAAAAGCATAAAACAGCAGCAGTCCCGGGCGTGAGACTGCTGCTGCAAACAGGTAGCAGGGCCGTGAAGGCCCAATTATGAGTAATCAGGAAGAGAAAAGGAAGAAGAGAAACATCTTCACCCGGTAGGAAGTCGAGCATATCGAAGATGCCTTGGCTATCTGATCATCCAACTCATCCCTTGTTTTTATTATATCGGGAAGGAGGGGCTGTGTAAAATTCCAAAATGATATATCGTCATTGCAAATTGGTACTACGTATCTGATATAAAACTGTGGTATATTATGATAAAGAAACCATATGGGTCTGTTCCCACTCCCGCACCCGTGCCTGCATCAGAGCCACGAACTGCGTGGTCAGTGCCGGGTCTTCCGGTTTCTTGGGCAGGATCAGGCCGATGGATCGAGTGGGAGCATCCTGAAGAGGGATAGCTTTCACTCTGTGCTCGGGTGTGATGCCGGACAGGCTCAACCTGGGGATCAGGCTCATCCCCAGTCCTTGGGAAACCAGAGTGATGACCGTGTGGTCATCGGAGGCAGACACCTTGATGATGTCCCGCTCCATGAGCTTTTGGCGGATCTCCTTGTAGGACTCCTCGTTGTCAAACTCCTCATCGGTACGGATAAAGGGGAAATCTCCGACCGCATCTTCCAAGCGCAGGGTGGTTACCTCAGACAAGGGGCTGTTGTCGGGCACCAACAGATAAAAGGGTTCTGTGATCAGAGGGATGTACTGCATCCCCTCGGGGTAGTTGGTCCCTCGGAAAAAGGCACAGTCCAGCCAGTTTTCCAGAATGCCCTGCTCGCCCTCCAGATTACGGTTCAGATGCTCCATATGAAATACTGTATCGGGATTTTCCTGGAAAAACCTGGTCATGACCTGTGGCATCCACTGGCTCGCCACGCTTTGGAATACACCAACCCGAAACCGTTCCGTCCGGGTCCGCACGCTGACCTCCTGGAGATACTCTTCCATGTCATCGATCTGGCGCATGATATCCACCAGCTTTTCGCCGGTCTTGGTCAGGGTCACGCCATGCTTGCTTCGGGTGAACAGCTTGACCCCCAGCTCGTTTTCAAAGCGGGTGACGATACTTCCCATGTTGGGTTGGGCGTAGCCCAGGATCTTCCCGGCTCGGGTCAGGCTGCCGCAGTCCGCAGTGACAATAATAGGTCTGTATTTTCCCATGGAAGCCCAGCTCCTTTCGTTTCTTTCTATATTTATATGACCGTTGACCCGGTAATCTGACATGGTTTTTCAGTTATTTCGAGAAAAACCGATTGACAGGATGTGCGGACAAAGATATCCTTGGGGGTGATTCGCTTGCACGCAGAGCAAGATGCTTTCTTTGAAAAACTCTATCAAGACTATTTTGGAAAGCTGACCTTGTACGCCGGGGCACTGTTGAGAAATCAAAGCCGTGCCCAGGATATGGTGCAGGATACCTTCCATGAAGCCCTCCATCGAGTTGACCTCTTGATGGAACATCCCAATCCCGGTGGTTGGCTGATGGTCACGCTGAAAAATAAGATCCGGGAGGAGCAGCGAGCTCAGCGCCGCTACATGCTGCGGTTCCTCTCATTGAATACCGATTTGCTTACTGAGCCGGTCAGTCAAGATACCAGCCTGGAAGATCAGATGGGAGAGAATTCCTTTTCTGTTATGAAATGCATTCGGGAGGCATTGACACCAGAGGAGTTCCACTTGCTCAAACGGCTTACCATTGACCGGGCCAGTCACTTGGAGGTAGCCAAAGAGTTTGGCATTTCTGTCTATGCCAGCCAAAAGCGATTGGAACGCATTCGGAAAAAGCTGGCCAAGCGTTTTCCTGATATACACCCGAGAGGAGGATCAAGACATGGCAAAGAATAAACAGTACGAAACCTATGCCTATCTGGACCAACTCAATACGGAACAGCTGGAAGAACTTCTGCGGGCGGACTTTGCTTCCGAAGGTCAAAAGAATGAAGAAATTATTTTTCAAATTCTAAGTATTCTGGAGAAGCGAGAGCAAGAGTCCTCGACGGGCCGTTGTCCGGATGTGGAGCAGGCTTGGGCAGAGTTCCAGACCTATTATGCCATTTTGGAAGGTGAAGAGCAGTCCCTTTATCCGGATGGCTGCATTCAGGCACCCCCGAAAAAGGATTCGGCAGCCGTGGTAAGACTGAAACAATGTTTGAAGTCGGCCGCTGTGGTTGCGGTTTGGGCAGTGGTCATCTTTTGCGGTATGCTTGCCGGGGAAGCCTGCGGACACGAGCCTTTTGCCACTTTGGGACTTTGGTCTCAGGAGGCTGAACTGATCAATTCTCATTTTGATCTTATGATGTATATGGGAAAATGATCGAACAAAATGGGAATAAAAACACCGAACGCCCCCGAACCGCTTGCGGTTCGGGGGCGTTGTTCATTCCGGGAGGTCCGGTGGGTCAGTGATTCTGTCCGGGATGTTATCCAGCACATCCTGTAAGCAGGAGGCCTCTTCCAGCATCTTCATGGTGGGCAGGTGAGGGGAGGCGTAGATCCCCGGGTAGAAATACTCATCATATTCCGGGCGGGGATAGAAAGCGAGGCTCGGTTCTTCCAGGGAGAACTGGGCGCTCACGCCCTCCTTGTTTCCTCTGGCATCCAGCTTGATCCATTTGCCCTCCAGAAAGACAGCGTTATAGCAGTGGACGCAGTAGCCCAGGGAATCGTCATCGTCCAGGGTGGTCCGCTGGAAGCAGAACCCGGTGGGGATCCCCTGGGACCGCAGCAGGGCGGCCAGCAGGTTGGCTTTTGCGTGGCAGATGCCGGTCCCGTGTTTCAGCACGTCGGATGCCCTGGCGGTGATGACCTGAGCCTGACAGTCGAAGGAGTGGGGGATATGGTCACGGACAAAGAGATAAGCGGTCTGGGTCTTTTCCATGCTGTTCATGGCAGGGGAGAACAGTTCTTTGCAAAGAGACTGTATCCCTTCGTGGTGGAAGTCTACGTATTGACCGGCAGACAGAAAACGTTTCATAGGAACTCCTTTGCAGAAAAGGGCCCGACTGTTATACAGTCGGGCCCTTGGTGGTTTAATTATCCAGGTATTCCCGCACGAGCTCCTGAAGCAGCTCGTCACGATCCAGCTTGCGGATGAGGGTTCTGGCGTTCTTGTGGTTGGTGATATAGGTGGGATCCTCGGACAGGATGTAACCAACGATCTGGTTGATGGGGTTATAACCCTTCTCCTGTAAGGAGTCATAAACGGAAGTCAGAACGGCCTTCATCTCGATACTGCGCTCCTGCGGCACCTTAAACTTTCTGGTGAAATCAGAATCCATGGGTATCACCCCTTAACATAAGATTATTTAGCCAAAACTATCATACTACGTGGGGAAAAGAAAGTAAAGAGGAAATCGGACAATTTCTGTGAAATATTTGTAACAAAGTCCTCTTATTTGGACTTAGCGCAGAGCTGCGCCGAACTCCGTCTCCAGAGCTTCCAGGACAGCCTTGACTTCATCGTCTGCTTCCTGAGCGGTCAGGCTGCGGTCATCTGCACGGAGGACCAGGTTGAAAGCCACGGACTTCTTGCCCTCGGGCAGGTTGGCGCCGTTGTAGATGTCGAAGAGCTTGACTTCCTTCAGCAGGCCCTTGGCAGCGCCCAGGATACAGCCCTCCAGTGCACCCACGGTGACAGTGGTGTCCACCAGAACAGCAATGTCGCGGGTGACGGCGGGGAACTTGGGCAGGGGCTGGTATTCGGGGTCAGCGCCACGGGCGGCGAAGAGAGCATCGAAGGACAGCTCTGCGCAGTACAGCTCGGTGTCCACGCCGTAGTTGCCTGCCACCAGGGGATGGATCTGGCCCAGAACACCGATCTCAGCGCCGTTCACATAAATCTTGGCACAGCGGCCGGGGTGGTAGGAGGGGTTGCCGGTCTCAGCCACAAAGGTGACCTTCTCGGCACGGATGCTCTCCAGGATGGTCTCCACAGCGCCCTTCAGGGTGAAGAAGGACTCAGCGGGGCCATACATACCCAGGGACAGGACTTTGGGCTCGTCAGCCAGACCATCTTCCCGCTCGAAGTAGGTGCGGCCCAGCTCATAGAGGTAGGCGGACTTGTTGCGGAAATTGTAGTTGCGGGTCAGGATCTCCAGCATGGAGGGCAGGACGGTGGTACGCATGATGGAGGTGTCCTCGCCCAGGGGGTTCATGATTTTCATGGACTTGCGCAGGGGGGAGTCCTCGGGCATGCGGATCTTGTCATAGTAGGTGGGGCTGATGAAGGAGTATGTGATGATCTCATCGAAGCCCATGCTGCGGCAGACGGTACCCAGGTTGCGCTCCAGGAGCTGCTCCTTGCTGTAGCCGCCCTGGGTGGTGACGCCCATCATAGCAGTGGTGGGGATGTTGTTGTAGCCAAAGAAGCGGGCCACTTCCTCTGCCAGGTCGGAGTAGTGCTCCACGTCGCCGCGCCAGGAGGGAACGGTCACGTCGTCGCCTTCCACGGTAAAGCCCAGCTCGGTGAGGATACGGACCATCTCAGCGGTCTCCAGGTTGGTGCCCAGCAGAGCGTTGATCTTCTCGGGGCGGAGCTTCAGGGTCTTGGGGTTGGGAACGTAGTTCAGGATGTCGATGACGCCGTCCAGGACCTCACCGGCCCCCAGCATCTCCACCAGCTCGCAGGCACGGTTGACGGCGGGCAGGGTGTTCAGAATATCCAGGCCCTTCTCGAACTTGGCGGAAGCCTCGGTGCGCATGCCCAGGGCCAGAGCGGCACGGCGGATGCAGGTGCCGTTGAAGTTGGCGGACTCAAAGACCACGTCCACGGTGTCCTCCACGATCTCGCTGTTCTCGCCGCCCATGATGCCGGCCAGACCCACAGCACGGGTCTCGTCAGCGATGACCAGCATGGAGGAGTTCAGGTTGCGAACGTTGCCGTCCAGAGTGGTCAGGGTCTCACCGTCCTCTGCACGTCGGACGATGATCTTGCCGCCCTTCACGTAGCGGTAGTCAAAGGCATGCATGGGCTGACCATACTCCAGCATGACGTAGTTGGTGATGTCAACGATGTTGTTGATGGGGCGGACGCCGGAGGCACGCAGGCGTTCACGCATCCACTTGGGGGAGGGGCCGATCTTTACGTTGCGGACCATACGGGCGGTGTAACGGGGGCACAGATCGGTGGCGGGGGTCTCCACGTCCAGCAGGTCGAAGAGGCCGTCGCCGCCGCCCTTCACCACGGGCTCGTGGAGCTTCAGCTCCTTGCCGTAGGTGACAGCGGCCTCACGGGCCAGGCCGATGACGGACAGGCAGTCAGGGCGGTTGGGGGTGATCTCGAACTCCACCACGTGGTCGTTCAGGCCCACAGCCTCACGAATGTCCTGACCCACTTCCAGGCCGGTCAGCTCGGCATCGTCAGACAGGATCCAGATGCCGTCTTCGTAAGCGGCGGGGAAGTCACGGTTCTCCAGGCCCAGCTCCTTGAAGGAGCACAGCATGCCGTTGGAGAGCACGCCGCGAAGCTCGCCGGCCTTGATCTCAACGCCGCCGGGCAGGGTGGAGCCGTCCTTGGCCACGGGGACCAGGTCGCCCTGCTTTACATTCTGTGCGCCGGTGACGATCTGGACAGGGGCAGCCTCGCCCACGTCGACCTGGCAGATCCACATATGGTCGGAGTTCTCGTGGCGGACGATCTCCACTACACGGCCCACGACGACGTTGGAAATGTCAGAGCCCTCCACTTCGGTGACCTCGACCTTGGAGCCGGAGAGGGTCATATCTTCGGAAAAATCGTGGTCGTTTGCATCAACGCTGACAAACTCGTTCAGCCATCTTCTAGACAGTAACATGATATTCTCTCTCCTTTCTTAGAACTGCTCCAGGAAGCGGACGTCGTTTTCAAAAATCAGGCGCAGGTCGGAGATCTTGAAGCGGCGCATAGCCATACGCTCCAGACCCATGCCGAAGGCCCAGCCGGAATATTCCTCGGAGTCGATGCCGGACATCTCCAGGACCTTGGGGTGGATCATGCCGGCGCCCAGGATCTCGATCCAGCCTTCGCCCTTGCAGGTGGGGCAGCCCACACCGCCGCACTTGTGGCACTGGACGTCCATCTCGCAGGAGGGCTCAGTGAAGGGGAAGTGGTGGGGACGGAAACGGGTCTTGGTGCCCTCGCCGTAGAGCTGCTCCATGACGGCGGACAGGGTGCCCTTCAGGTCGGCCATGGTGATGTTCTTGTCGATGACCATGCCTTCCACCTGGTGGAACATGGGGGAGTGGGTGGCATCCACCTCGTCCTTGCGGTACACGCGGCCGGGAGCCAGGATGCGGATGGGCAGGGGCTTGGTCTCCATGGCGTGGACCTGCATGGGGGAGGTCTGGCTGCGCAGCATCACACGGCTGTCCTTGTCGAAATAGAAGGTGTCAGACCAGTCACGGGAGGGGTGACCCTCTTCTGCGTTCAGACGGTCAAAGTTATAGTAGGCCAGCTCAACTTCGGGGCCGTCCAGAATGGTAAAGCCCATGCCCACGAAGATCTCCTTGATCTCCTCCAGGGCGATGTACATGGGGTGCTGATGGCCCAGCTTCTTTTCGGAACCGGGGATGGTCACGTCCAAGGCCTCTTCCTTCAGGCGGGCTTCCAGCATGATCTCCTCGATCTTGGCCTTGCGGGCTTCCAGCTCAGCGGTGATCAGCTCACGGACATCATTGGCCATCTGACCGATGACAGGGCGCTCCTCGGCGGACAGCTTGCCCATCTGCTTCAGGACGGCGGTCAGCTCGCCCTTCTTGCCCAGATACTTGACTCGAAGGCTGTCCAGCTCAGCGGCATCCTGGGTGTCAGCCAGGGCTGCCAGAGCTTCCTGTTTGATTTTTTCCAGTTGTTCCTTCATTTTGCGTTCTCCAATCGTAAAAATAAAAAAGCCTATCATCCCACAAACGGGACGAAAGGCATAAAACTTCCGCGGTACCACCCGAACTTCACGCAAGGATTGCGTGCACTTCATTGTCCGGTAACGGTGGACGGACCGCCGGCGTATTTCCCCGCCGAAACTCCAGGGCGAACCAAGCGGCGGCACACACAGGATGGCTTTCAGCCAGTGACCATCCCTCTCTGAGAGGACCGTATCGCTATTTTCCCCTTCATCGTTTTTCACAGTGTATCAACTTTACCATAAAAAAGCTTGAAAAGCAAGATGGAAAAAACTATAATGAGGGAAGAATGATGTGTAAAGACATTTTTCATGACTATGCTGCAGAGAACAAGGGGAGGTACAGTCCATGACCCAGGTAACCGAAGCCTTTGTGAGGGAGAGTTTGCCTGTCCGGGATCGGAACGGGCACAAAGGGACCTTTGGCAAGGTCCACATCCTAGCGGGGGCTGTGGGGTTCACCGGGGCCCCTGCCTTTGCGGCAAATTCAGCCGTCCGCACCGGTTCCGGGCTGGTGTTTCTCTCTGTTCCTCAGGAAATCTGGCCGGTCCTGGCGGTCAAATGCAATGAGGCCATGCCCTCTCCTGTTCCAGATTATAATACCTTGCTGGACAAGATGAACAGTGCGGATGCAGTCCTCATCGGACCCGGCCTGGGACGAGGCCGGCAGAGAGATCACCGGACGGTCCGCCTCACCCAGGAGGTCCAGCCCCCTCTGGTCCTGGATGCCGACGGCATAAATGCCGTTTCTGAACATATCCATGTTCTGAAGTCCAGACGTGGCAGACTCACGGTGCTGACGCCCCACGACGGGGAGTTTCTCCGCCTGACCCGGGGAAAGGCCATCGGGCCTGACCGGGAAGGGGCAGCAGCGGCATTCGCTCAGGAGCACGGCTGCGTCCTGGTTCTGAAAGGCCACCGGACCATCACGGCCTTCCCGGACGGAGAGACCTTTGTCAACACCACCGGAAACCCCGGCATGGCCAAGGGGGGCAGCGGCGATGTGCTGGCGGGAATGATCCTGTCCCTGCTGGGCCAGGGGATCGAACCCAAGAGGGCCATTCCCTCGGCGGTCTGGCTCCACGGACGAGCCGGGGACCTGGCTGCAAAGGAACTGGGGGAATACGGCATGACCCCCACCGACCTGCTGGACCGGATCCCCCACGCCATCCGAGGCGTGATGGAATGAGGCCTCATCAAGTGTGAGGAGGAACTTTCCTTGGGTGCAAAGAGAATTTGCACACGCATGATACCCTTCCTGCTCTGCACCATCCTTTGTGGGTGCGTGGGAGACCAGGGGGACAATGACCTGACCCTGGAGCTCCGGGCGGACTTTTTGTCCAGAACGGGCTGCACCGGTACCATGGACCTTACCGCCGATTACGGCCAGCGTGTCTATGAATACACGGTGGAATTTTCCGAAACCGAAGAGGATGGCCTTTCCGTGACCATCACGGCCCCGGAGGAGGTGGCGGGGATCACCGCCCACATCACCGATGGGCAGACCGCTTTGGAGTATGACGGCGTTCAAGTGGAGACCGGCCCCCTGAACAGCGATGGGCTGTCTCCTATGGATGCCCTCCCGGCCTTTTTTGAGGCCATGGAGTCAGGATATATGGCAGAAACCGGCACAGAAATG
This sequence comes from Ruminiclostridium sp., assembly GCA_017435425.1. Lineage (GTDB taxonomy): Bacteria > Bacillota > Clostridia > Oscillospirales > Oscillospiraceae > Evtepia. Next base: position 40,758 of record JAFSFC010000014.1, read on the forward strand.
ATTGGAGAGACCGAAGTCCTCCGGATCTGCTGCCGGGACCCGGAGCTGGACCCCGGTCAGGGTCTGGAGACGGTATTATGGTTTGACAAAGCACAGAAAACTCTGCTGCAGGGAGAGGTTCGCAGCGATGGGTCCACGGTGATCCGATGTGAGTTTTCTGCCTTTATACTAGTTCCTGATAAAACGGTATAATACCGTTTTATTGGCCGCTTATAAAGCGGCCGGCGGCATTTGCCGCAAGGAACGACGTGCAATACTTTTCTTGCCGCCAAAGGCGACGTGCCATAGTCATGGCACGATAAAATGGTTTCGCCATTTTATCAAGCAAAAGTATTATATTGCATCAATCTACAACTTAGAAAGGATCGTGTCACAAATGAGAGCAGAAATGAAGAGAACCTGGGCAGAGGTGTCCATGGACCGACTGGCCCACAACTACCGCAACCTTCGCGCCCTGACCCCCTACGGCACTAAGTTCCTGGGCCTGGTGAAGGCAGACGCCTACGGTCACGGCGCTGTCCCTGTGGGTAAGAAGCTGGAGGAGCTGGGGGCCGACTATCTGGGCGTTGCCTGTCTGGATGAAGCCATTGAGCTCCGGGAAGCCGGCATCCAGTGCCCCATTATGATCCTGGGCTGTACCCCCACCATTTATGGTTCCGATCTGGTGAAGTACAATATCACCCAGGCCTGCTATGACCTCCAGTGTGCCAAGGAGCTGTCCGCTGAGGCAGTGAAGGCAGGCGGCGAGATCACCATCCACATCCAGTGCGACACCGGCATGACCCGTCTGGGCTTCCTGTGCCATGAGGAGACCATGGAGCAGTCCGCCAAGGAGATCTACGAGGCAGTCAACCTGCCTGGTCTGAAGGCAGAGGGCATCTTCACCCACTTCTCCGACTCCGACGGCAGCGAGGAGTACACCATGAAGCAGTTCGGCCGCTTCCTGGACATCATCGAGAAGGTCAAGGCCCTGGGCTATGAGTTCGCCATCCGCCACTGTGCCAACAGTGCGGCAACCCTGCTCTATCCCGCTACCTACCTGGACATGATCCGTCCCGGCATCGTCCTGTTCGGTCACCTGCCCGATGCCAACATGGACCCCGACCTGTGCGACCTGGTCCCCGTCCTGGATCTGAAGAGCCGTGTTGCCACCGTCCGCACCGTTCCCGCTGGTACTCCTGTCAGCTACGGCCGCACCAACACCACCCAGCGTGAGACCAAGCTGGCTGTTATCCCTGTGGGCTACGGCGACGGCTACTGCCGCGGCTTCTCCAACAAGATTACTGTGATGATCAACGGCCAGAAGGCCCCCGTGTTTGGCCGTATCTGCATGGATATGTGCATGGTGGACGTGACCGATATCCCCGACGTGAAGGAAGGCGACACTGCCATTCTGTACGGTGAGGGCCAGCCTGTGGAAGCCGGCGCCGGCATCATGAACACCATTTCCTACGAGCTGCTGTGCGTGCTCACCAAGCGTATCCGCCGGGTTTACATCTGAACGTCCCAATTTTCTCGCCTTCCGCATAGGATAGGTCAAGGGGAGAGGGCGGCTTCGCCCGGCCCAGGTTCCTTTTTTCCCTTGCCCGGGTATAAAGGGGGCCTGTCCGTGGGAGAATCATAGTACCGCGTTACATAGTAACGCTGGGTACTACTTTTCCGGCGGAGTGTGAGCTTTGTGGACAATTCTGTTAAACGGGGAGATATCTTCTACGCCGACCTGAGCCCTGTGGTTGGCAGTGAGCAGGGGGGCGTGCGCCCGGTGCTGATCGTCCAGAACGACACGGGAAACCGGCACAGCCCCACGGTCATTGCGGCGGCCATCACCTCCCAGACGGGGAAGGCCAGACTGCCCACCCACATCGAGCTGGCCGCCCGGCAGTACGGTCTGCCCAAGGACTCTGTGGTCCTTTTAGAGCAGATCCGTACCCTGGACAAAAAGCGTCTGCGGGAGCATATGGGCCGTGTAGACGGCCCTGTGATGCATCAGATCGACGCCGCCATTGCCGTAAGCTTTGGTCTGCATCCGGATACTCTGGTATGAAACTGCGGGCATCCCGGCGCCCATTGCCGGGAGGGCCCGCCCCACAAGATCTTTGTACATGAAAAAGCCGCCCATCGGGCGGCTTTTTTTACTTGCTTGATTTACAGAGAGAAGTCCTCATCCTTCAACCGGCTGAAATCCGGAGTGATGGGGCGGGGCGGGACCCGCTTCAGAGGGTCATACCGAAAGGCCGGGCAGGAATCCCCCGGCTCCATGCTGCCCTTCTTGATGCAGAGGATGGTATCCGACTCAATGGCTTTGCCCCGCTGGCAGTAGGCGCACTTGGGCTCGATAGACTTGGAAAACAGCATGGCGGGTTCCTCCCCTGTGGATGTTGATGCCCCATTATACCGTGTTTTTGCGTCCTTTTCCACCCTTTTTTGTCAGAAGAGCGCAGCACCCGGCAAGAGCCCACAGGGCGGTCATCTCCTGCCCCAGCAGGCTCACAGGGGTGATAACTTCCTCCGTTGCCATCACTGGCAGGGTCAGGGGGAAGAGATGGGTCAGCAGCAGAGTCAGTCCAGCGGCCAGGACACCCTGGCAGAGCTTTGCCAGCAGATAGGGGCCCGCAGGCAGGCCCAGTTCCCGCCAGAAGGGCAGGGTCTGGCAGTGGACGGAACAGCCGCCCCAGCCCAGCAGAAAGGCTGCCAGGGGCAGTGCGGCAGGGGAGGAGACCGCCTCACCCAGGGTGGTGATGCCGGTGGAGATTTCCAGCAGGCCCACGCACAGGGCCCGGGGAAGAGGGGCCTCAGGCAGCACCCGGACGCAGGACAGCAGGCCGGTGAGGACCGAAAAAAGGACCACATAGGCGCATACATTCAGGGTGGCATGGAATGCTCCCGTCACAGCCTCTGGCAGTTGGACAGAAAGGGGAGAGGTGGTCACGGTGGGAGAGCAGACCGGTCTTGGCTGGGGAGCCCGGCAGAACAGGCCAATGCAAAGGGCGGCCAGCAGATGGGTCCCCCAGAGAAGAAAACCCACCTCACGGGAGCCGAAGAGCTCGCCGCCCACCACGCCAATGAAAAAGGCGGGGCCGCAGTTGTTGCAGAAGAGATACAGCTGCCTGGCCTCCCGGAGGGATAAGTCCCCCAGGGCGGTCATCTGGGCCAGGGTGCGTGCCCCCGCAGGGTATCCCCCCACGACACCCAGGACCAGCAGGGACGCACCGGCACTCCCCACCCCGAACATTGCCCTCATGGTCCTTGCCAGAGGTCGGGCCAGCCATCCCGCCAGTCCGGTGGAGATCACCAGGGAGGACAGCACGAAGAAGGGGAAGAGGGAGGGGATGATGAGGTCCAGACACAGGCAGACCCCTTTTCGGGCGGCCTCGGCGCTTTGGCTGGGAAAGGAAAAGAGGAGGGCGGCGACTCCCAGCAGGACAATGCCGCTTCCAAGGGTCTGTCCCGTTTGCTTCATGGTCTATCACCTCCGGAATGAATGGTAAACTTTATGCAGAGGTCGGGAGGTCCTTGCATGTCCCTGCGCCATCCGTTATAATGAGAGCAAAGATTGAATTGGGAAGGGAAATCCTATGAAAAAATATATGACCCTGTTTTGTGCACTGGTCCTGCTGCTGGGCCTGGGCGGCTGCAGTCAGGAAGAGGAACCTGTCACCAAAGCCAACTTCCTGCTGGACACCTATGTGGAGATCAAACTCTATGATGACAGCGATATCTCCGTCATCGACCTGGCCTTTCAGGAGATCACCCGCCTGGAGGATATGCTCAGTGTAAACCGGGAGGGCAGTGAACTGGATCAGTTGGCCAAGGCGGCTGGAAAGGAATGGGTGGAGATTTCCCCCGAGACCCAGGAAGTCCTTCTCCTGGCCAAGGAGTACGCAGACCTGTCTGGCGGCCTCTTTGATGTAACGGCCGGGCCCCTTATCGACCTGTGGGATATCAACGGGGAGGGACACTACCCCACCCAGGCGGAGTTGGATGCGGTTCTGCCCTTGATTTCCAGCGATGACCTTCTTGTGGAAGATGGCAAGGCCTATCTGGCCCGGGAGGGCATGGAGGCCAACCTGGGTGCCATCGCCAAGGGCTATATCGCCGACAAGGTGAAGGAACTGCTCATGGACCAGGGGGTGGAGAGTGCCATCATCGACCTGGGCCGGAACGTCCTGCTCATCGGGGACAAGCCCGACGGCTCTAACTTCAACGTGGGCGTCCAGGACCCCAACCAGGACCAGGGGGTCCTGCTGGGCCTGGTCTCCACCGCCGACACCAGCGTGGTGACTTCCGGCATCAACGAGCGATATTTCACCTATGAAGGGGTAGACTACCACCATATCCTGGACCCCTTCACGGGGTTCCCGGCAGACAACGACCTGGCTTCTGTGACCATCCTGTCCACCAACTCTGCCCAGGGGGATGCCCTGTCTACCTCTTGTCTGCTCTTGGGTGCTGAGAAGGGCATGGAGCTCATCGAGAGCCTGGAGGGGGTGGAGGCCTTCTTCATCACCAAGGACGGCTCCACCGCCATGAGCAGTGGATTTGAGGAAATCTATACTCCCTACTAAAATGAGGTCACTGATATGGCAAAGATAGAAGAATTCTATTTTGATTCCCATGCTCCCGGACGCCGGATCCATGCTGTTCGATGGATCCCGGAGGGGCAGCCCAGGGCGATCCTTCAGATCACCCACGGTATGGTAGAATATATTGAGCGATACCAGGATTTTGCCCTCTGGCTGACCCGGCGGGGGTTTCTGGTCACCGGCCATGACCACCTGGGCCATGGTGGGTCCATTCGCACCAAGGCGGATTACGGGTACTTTGCCGACGAAAATGCCAACGGCACGGTTCTGGCCGATGTCCACCGGCTGACCCAGCTGACCAAGGAGGTCTATTCCGACCTGCCGTACTTCCTCCTGGGCCACAGCATGGGTTCCTTCTATGCCCGGCAGTATCTGTGTCAGTACGGGGAGGAACTGGACGGGGCCATCATCATGGGCACCGGTTGTCAGCCCCGGATGCTGGTCCGGGCCGGTAAGCTCCTGACCAACCTGGTTGCCGCCGTCAAGGGGTGGCATCACCGGAGCAAGCTGGTGACCTTCGTGGCCTTCGGCAGCTACAACAAGCGCTTTGAGCCTGTCCGCACCCCCAAGGACTGGCTTACCAGGGATGAGTCCATCGTGGATGCCTACATCGCCGACGAGCGCAGCTCCTTCCTCTTTACCCTGAACGCCTACCATGCCATGTTCACGGGGATCGATCGCCTTTACGACAAGTACTTGCTGTCTCGGATACCCAAAGACCTTCCCGTGTTCTTTGTGGCTGGTGAGGAAGACCCGGTGGGTGACTTCGGCAAGGGAGTTCATCGGGCTGTCCAGATGTGCCGGGATGCGGGCCTGACCAAGGTGGACCTGAAGCTCTACCCCGGCGACCGCCATGAGATCCTCAATGAGCTGGATCGGCAGAGGGTCTATGAAGACCTGGCCCATTGGCTGGAATCAAATATCACGTGATCGACCGCCTCGGTTTCCCACAGGAGCCGAGGCGTTTTCCGTTGTACCCTATTACACTTCGGCCCGCCGTACTGGGAGATGATTTGGGCGGCCAGCTTGGGGTTGGGACGTTTGATCCGGACAGGATACTGCAGTTTTTTCTCATATACGAACATAGATCATGCCTCCTCTTCGCGGTACTGCCAGGGCCAGGGGCCGTTGCCCCAGGTATAGGAGCTGTCCATAGCGGCGTCGCACTGAACCAGAGGGCCGTGCTGCTCCACATAGGCTGCCTTTGCAGCCTTGGCCATGGCCACATATTCCTGGAAAAGGGAGAAGGCTTCGGCATCGTAGGGATGGGTGTCCAGATAAAGACCCAGCTCCTGGATGGCAAAGTCCAGGGCACGGAGCTGGTTGAGGGGAGTGTCTGCCACTCTGCCGGGGTTGACCTTCAGATGGAAGGGGAGGTTCAGGTCAGTGAAAAGGGTGCCCTGCTCCAGGGCTCTCTCTTTGCTGAACCGCTCGGGATTGGGCCCCTGGCTCACCACATAGGGGGTAGCGAAGGGACCGCAAGGGGGCAGGGAACCCTGCCCGGCCATGCAGCTGCCAGGTTTTTCAGGCTGGCAGCCATTCAAATTAGAACAAATCAAGGTCATATCCTCCTTTGATGAGAACACGCAGAATCGACAGGTTCTGCGTTCATTCCAAGATATGCGGCAGGAAGAGAAATGGCGACAGGATTGCGTGGGAGGCCCCTTTTTGATATAATAAAGAAACCCCTCCGCATACCATGAAGGGAAGGGGAGGGATATCTTTTGAATCGTTATATGATCCGACGGGTCCGACTGGGACTCATCCTGCTGGCTGCTCTGGCAGCAGTCTATGTGATCCAACAGTTCAGCTCTGGTCAAACGGCCCTTGTTTTTTCACGGATGCCGGACCAGGTTTTGATCATTGACCCCGGCCACGGGGGAGAGGATGGAGGGGCGGTGTCCGTTTCCGGTCAAAAGGAAAGCGACCTGAACCTGGCCATTGCTTTGGACCTGGACCAACTCATGGGGTTTTATGGCGTCCAGACCCTGATGACCCGGGAGGATGACCGCTCCATCCATGACCCGGAGGCCGAGACCCTGCGGGAGAAGAAGGTATCCGATCTCCACAACCGGGTGGCCCTGGTAAACCAAGTGGAGAATGGTACCCTCATCAGCATCCACCAGAACTCCTATCCCGATGCCCAATACCACGGGACCCAGGTGTTCTATGGGGACGATACCCTGTCCCCGCCTTTGGCCCAGGGAATCCAGGATCTGGTGCGGGAAAGTCTGGCCCCATCCAACCACCGGTCTCCCCAGCGGGTGTCGGAGTCGGTCTATCTGATGAACCACATCTCCTGCCGGGCTGTCCTGGTGGAGTGCGGGTTTCTGACAAACCCGGAGGAGGATCAACTGCTCCAGGATGTGAACTATCAGCGGAAGCTGGCCATGGTGCTGGGGGCCGCTTACCTGCAATTCGGCGATACACAGGAAGGGGAAAGCCTGATATGAAAGTGAAAACCCTCTTTTACTGCACCCAGTGCGGCAACGAGACCCCCAAGTGGCAGGGCCAGTGCTCTGCCTGCGGGGCCTGGAACACCATCGTGGAGCAGCCTGCCCAGGGCAAGACCAAAAGTCGGGGAACTGCCGCCAAATCCCCCATTGGAGGCATTTCCCTGCGCAAACCCAAGCTGGTGTCCGAGATGGACATCGCCCAGGAGATCCGCTTCACCACCGGCCTTGCCGAGCTGGACCGGGTCCTGGGCGGAGGTGCGGTGAAGGGCTCTTTGGTCCTCATCGGCGGCGCACCGGGCATCGGTAAGTCCACCCTGATGCTCCAGATCTGCGACCAGCTCTGCCGCTTTGCCAAGGTCCTCTATGTATCCGGCGAGGAATCCGAGCGGCAGCTGAAGCTCCGGGCGGAACGTCTGGGGGTGGGTCAGATGGGCCTGTACCTCTTTGCAGAGAATAACCTGGATGCGTTGGTCTCTGCGGTGGAGGAGACCCAGCCGGATATCCTCATCGTGGACTCCATCCAGACCATGTACAACGGAGAGCAAACCAGCTCCCCCGGCAGCATTTCTCAGGTGAAGGACTGCACCATGGCCCTTATGCAGATGGCCAAGAGCCAGGGGACCACGGTTTTTGTGATTGGTCATGTGAACAAAGAGGGCAACCTGGCAGGACCCAAAGTCCTGGAACATATGGTAGACTGCGTTCTCTACTTCGAGGGAGACCGGCACATGTCTTATCGCATCCTTCGGGCAGCCAAGAACCGCTATGGAGCCACCAATGAGATCGGTGTCTTTGAGATGGACGACACGGGCCTGACCGAAGTCCCCAATCCCTCCCAGATGCTTCTGGAAGGACGGCTCACCGAGGAGCCGGGGACCTGTGTGGCCTGTGTGATGGAGGGAGCCCGGCCTGTCCTGGCGGAGGTCCAGGCCCTGCTGACGCCTACGGCTTTCGGCAATCCCCGCCGGAGCAGCAATGGCTTTGACTATAACCGGGCCATGCTCCTGATGGCAGTGCTGGAAAAGCGGGGCGGACTGGCGGTGAACACCTGCGATGCCTATCTGAACGTTATCGGCGGGCTGTACCTGGATGAACCCGGAGCAGACCTGGCGGCCATCCTGGCCCTGGCATCCAGTTTCCGGGACAGACCTGTTCCTGCTGACCTGGTGGCCATCGGTGAAGTGGGTCTTACGGGAGAGCTGCGGTCGGTCTCCGGCCTCAGCCAGCGGCTGTCAGAGGTCCGCCGATTGGGCTTTACCAAATGCCTGGTCCCCAAGAACATGGGGAAAAAGGCAATCACCCCGCCGGAGGGGTTACAATTGATCCCGGTGAAGAACATCCGGGAGGCATTGGCGGTGCTGCTGTAATGATGTTTTGGGCAGGAAATGGATACAGTCTTTTCTGGGCTGCCCCACTGAGGCTGCTCGGGAGAGGAAACAGTACCCCTCCTGCTGATACAGACAGGGAGCGGTGCAGGGAATCAGGCTCAACAGCCCACCTTCTTCCTTGTGTGGTGAAGGTAGTATTCTCTGAGCATCCCGGGATATGAAAGAAAAATACTGGATATGACAAAACGCCCGGAGCTTTCGCTCCGGGCGTTTGCGTGTTTATTCTTCCTCTTCGGGGTCCGGGATGACTGCCACACGGATCTCAAGGATACGGTGGTGTTCCAGTTTGGTGACGGTGACGTGCAGGTTTTCATAAATGAATGTATCGCCTTCCACGGGGAGACGACCCATCTGATCCATGACCCAGCCGCTGATGGAAGCGGAGTCGATGTCCACAGCTCGGATGGAGAAGCGGTCAAAGAGGTCATCCAGGTTGGCGGAACAGGAAATCAGGTAGCTGCCGTCCTCCTGCTGCTTGAACTCTTCGATCACTTCGTCATGCTCGTCCCAAATCTCACCCACCAGTTCCTCCAGAATATCTTCCAGGGTGACGATGCCCATGGTGCCGCCGTAGTCGTCCACCACGACAGCCATGTGGCACTTGCGCAGCTGGAGCAGACGGAGCAGATCGGAGATCTGAGCAGTGGCGGTGGTATAGAAGACCTTGCCAATGAGACTTTTCACATCGGTGTGGTTATGGAACCGGGCGGAGAAGAAATCCTTTTCATGGACAACGCCGATGATATTGTCGATGGAAGTATGATAGATGGGGATGCGGGAGTAGGCACTCTCTGCAAAGAGAACAGCCAGTTCCTCCATGGTGACCGTGTCCGGGGCGGCGACAATATCCACACGGGGGGTGAGGATCTCCTCGACCTCCATGTCGTTGAATTCAATGGCGGCACGGATCAGTTCGCTCTCATGGGCCTCCAGGCCGCCTTCGCTCTCGGCTTCCTCCACCATGGTGATGAGCTCCTCTTCGGTGATGCCCTCTTCCTTACCGGTGCGGAAGATCTTCATAGCGGCCTTGCTGAAGAGGCCGAAGAACCAATGCAGGGGGCTCAGGATGACCAGCAGGACCCGCAGGATGGGGTAGGCACGGGTACAGAACTTTTCCGGGTTTTCCTTGGCCATGGTCTTGGGAGTGATCTCACCAAAAATCAGGATAGCAACGGTGAGGACGGCTGTGGAGATGGCAGGGCCATAGACCGGATACAGTTTGGTAAAGAGAACGGTACCAAGGGAGGCTGCGGTCAGGTTCACGATGTTGTTGCCGATGAGGATACAGGAGAGGAGCTTGTCATACTGCTCCAGCAGATCCAGCACCTTTTCGGCGCGGACATTGCCATCCTCGACCTTGCTCTTCAGACGGATCTTGCTGACCGAAGAGAAGGCGGTCTCCGTGGAGGAGAACCAGGCGGACATAAGGACCAAAATCACAAGAGCAACGATAATTGCTATACAGGTACTGTCCATAAGGGACCAATCATCTCAACTTTCTATTCAAAATTTTGTGTGTGGCGGCTGAGGATACAATTACCCACAGCCTAGCATCTCTGCATAGCATAACACAGGACAGGAAGGTTTGCAAGATAGTAAGACAAAAATGGGAGTGGATTTGCCAGCCGGGAGCAGAAAAGGTTTGCCATTGGGTCAAAAAACAGGTATAATCAATTATCTGTTGCCATAATACTTTTTCTTAATAGAATGATGGAATCATTTTATTAAAAGCTGGTATAAGAAAGGGAGAGTGCCATGGCTAAACTGACCTTTGCCATTCCCACCTTGCTGGGTGTGGAAGGCCTGACTGCCGACGAGCTGCGTCGGATGAATATGGAAGATGTCCGGGTGGAGAACGGCAGAGTGTTCTGCCAGGGTGACATCAAGGACATTCCCCGCCTGAATCTTCGTCTGCGCACCGGTGAACGTGTTCTGATTCTGATGGGCACCTTCCGGGCAACCACCTTTGAAGAGCTTTTCGAGGGAACCCGCAAGCTGGCCTGGGAACGGTTCATCCCTGACCGAGGTGCTTTCCCCGTAAAGGGCTTCAGCCTGAATTCTGCGCTGCACAGTGTCCCGGCTTGCCAGTCCATCGTGAAGAAGGCGGTTGCAACTCGGCTGGGTAAGGTCTATCACCGGGAGACCCTGCCGGAGACCGGTGCGCTGTATCAGATCCAGTTCTCTATCATGAAGGATGTGGCCTCTTTGATGATCGACACCTCCGGTCCCGGTCTTTATAAGAGAGGGTATCGTGCCGTGGGTGTGGCAGCCCCCCTTCGTGAGACTCTGGCTGCCGCCATGGTCATGGTCTCCGGCTACCGGGGCAGAGACCCCTTCTGTGATCCCTTCTGCGGCTCCGGTACCATCGCCATCGAGGCTGCTCTCATTGCCAAGAACCGGGCTCCCGGTCTCAACCGCACCTTCAGTGCCCAGAAGTGGGATTGGCTCCCCTCCTCCGCTTGGGTGGACGCAGCAGGGGAGGCTATGGACCTGGAGTTTGACGGGAATTACGACATCTGGGGCGGCGACATTGATCCGGAGGCCATCCGGATCGCCCGTAGCAATGCCGTGAAGGCTGATGTGGAGAATCTGGTCCGGTTTGAAGTGGCAGATGCCCGCAGCTTTTCCCGAACCGAGCCTTACGGCTATATTGTCTCCAATCCGCCCTATGGAGAGCGTTTGATGGAGAAACGGGAAGCTGAAGATCTCTACCGTGAATTTGGCAGGACCGTGCAGGGACTGCCAACTGGCTGGAAGTTCAACATTCTGTCCTCCCATACGGAATTTGAGCGGACCTTTGGCCGGACTGCCGATAAGAAGCGGAAACTATATAATGGTATGCTCAAGTGCGACCTCTTCCAATATGGTGGAAAAAAGGGGAAAAAGGGCTGAAAACAGCAGGAAAAATGCCCTTTGAAAAAGTGCACAAAAACAAAATGGAAATTTGTACACTTTTGAGAAAATTCCATGTTGCAGAAATAGCCCGGGAAGGGTATTATAATACTTATGTTAGCACTCGGAAGAAAAGAGTGCTAAATTGAGACAGTAAATACTATTTTGATATATTTTGAAGGAGGAACCTCAAATGACTCTGAAACCTCTGGCTGACCGCGTTGTGATCAAGCGCCTGGAAGCAGAAGAAACCACCAAGGCAGGCCTCATCCTGACCGCAGCATCCAAGGAAAAGCCCGACATGTCCATCGTCGTTGCTGTTGGCCCCGGCGGCATGATCGACGGCAAGGAGATCACTATGTTCCTGAAGCCCGGCGATAAGGTCATCACCAGCAAGTACATGGGCACCGAAGTGAAGATCGACGGTGAGGTCATGACCATCGTGAAGCAGAGCGACATCGTCGCAATCGTGGAAGACTAAGTTCGCATCCATTTCTTATTGTTAAGGAGAATGATTGATTATGGCTAAGTTACTCAGTTACGGTGAAGACGCCCGCCAGGCTCTGGAGCGCGGTGTCAATAAGCTGGCAGATACCGTTAAGGTCACCATGGGCCCCAAGGGCCGCAACGTGGTCCTGTGGAGAGCATACGGCACTCCCCTGGTCACCAACGACGGCGTGACCATCGCCAAGGAAATCGAGCTGGAAGACGTGTTCGAAAACATGGGCGCTCAGATGGTCAAGGAAGTTTCCACCAAGACCAACGATGTGGCCGGTGACGGCACCACCACTGCAACCCTGCTGGCTCAGGCTATCATCCGTGAAGGCATGAAGAACCTGGTTGCCGGTGCTAACCCCGTTGTTATGAACAAGGGCATGGCTAAGGCTACCAAGGCAGCAGTTGCTACCATCCAGAAGAACTCCCAGCCTGTTAAGGGCAGCGAGGATATCGCACGTGTCGGCACCGTCTCCTCCGGCGACGAGAAGATCGGTACTCTGATCGCAGAGGCTATGGAGAAGGTGGGCACCGACGGCGTCATCACCGTGGAAGAGTCCAAGACCGCTGAGACCTACAGTGAGGTCGTGGAAGGCATGCAGGTCGACCGTGGCTTCCTGTCCCCCTACATGGTCACCGACACCGAGAAGATGGAAGCTGTTCTGGACGATCCCCTGATCCTGCTGACCGAGAAGAAGATCAGCAACATCCAGGAGATCCTGCCCGTTCTGGAGCAGGTCATCCAGTCCCACCGTCAGCTGCTGATCATGGCTGAGGATGTGGATGGCGAAGCTCTGTCCACCCTGCTGGTCAACAAGCTGCGCGGCACCCTGAGCGTCCTGTGCGTCAAGGCTCCCGGCTTCGGTGACCGCCGCAAGGAAATGCTGCAGGATATCGCTATCCTGACCGGCGCTACCGTCATCTCCAGCGACTACGGCCTGGAGCTGCACGAGGCAAACATCGCACACCTGGGTACTGCTCGCCAGGTCAAGGCCGGCAAGGAGACCACCATCATCGTGGACGGCGGCGGCGCTCCCGAGGCTATCAAGGAGCGTACCGTCATGATCCGCAACGAGTATGACCGTTCCACCTCTGAGTATGACCGTGAGAAGCTGCAGGAGCGTCTGGCTCGTCTGGCTGGCGGTGTTGCCATCATCCGTGTCGGTGCTGCTACCGAGACCGAGATGAAGGAGAAGAAGCTGCGCATCGAGGACGCTCTGAACGCTACCCGTGCGGCTGTGGAAGAGGGCATCGTTGCCGGCGGCGGCACCGCATATGTTAACTCCATCTCCGAGGTCGAGAAGCTCATCGACGAGGTCGAGGGCGACGAGAAGACCGGCGTGCAGATCATCTGCCGTGCTCTGACTGCTCCCCTGCGCCAGATCGCTTCCAACGCTGGCCTGGATGCTTCCGTCATCCTGGAGAAGGTCAAGAACAGCGGCAAGCTGGGCTACGGCTTCGATGCTTACAAGGAAGTTTACTGCGACATGATCGAGTGCGGCATCGTTGACCCTACCAAGGTCACCCGTTCCGCTCTGGAGAACGCAGCTTCCATCTCTGCTATGCTGCTGACCACCGAAGCTCTGGTTGGCGACCGCATTGCTACCCCCCAGTCCACCGGCGCAGGCATGCCTGCCGGCGACATGAGCGGTGCTATGTATTAATTCTGAACAACACAGGTTGTTTTCATCAACGACGCGCCGATGATTTCGGCGCGTCGTTTCATACGTAGCGATATTTTTGTTCCAAATCTGAGACTTCTATGATATAATAACTTGTTAGAGAAATAAAAGACAGCTGATATCAGCTGCATCATAACAATATAGGAGGAATGCCTGTGAAACCTCGTATTCTGATTTCCCGCTCCCCTGAGAGCAGCGGCCTGTATGAAGCCGCTGTGGAGAAAGCCGGCGGCGAGCCCATTTCCCTCCACTGCCCCGACATTGAGACGGAGTTTGACGCTCTCATCCTGGCCGGCGGCGGCGATGTGGATCCCCGTGTCTTTATGGAGCGCAACCTTGGTTCCTACGACATCGACTTCCCCCGTGACCAGGCAGAGATTGCTCTGGTGAACCGCTGTGTGTATGAGAACAAGCCCATCCTGGGTATCTGCCGCGGCCATCAGGTGGTGAATATCGCCCTGGGCGGCAATATCTATCAGGATATGAATGACCGTATGCTGGAGATCCACCAGGCCCCGGAGGGGGAGCCCAAGTACCATCCTGTTCAGGCTGGCATCATGACCATGATCAGCGATCTCTATGGGGAGCATTTTGTGGTCAACAGCAGCCACCACCAGGCAATTTATAAGATCGGCCAGGGCTTGTATCGCACGGCATGGGACGAAAACGGTGTGGTGGAAGCTATGCAGCACAGCAGCCTTCCCATCTGGACCGTCCAGTTCCACCCCGAGCAGATGACCGAGGAGAACGGCTCTGTGGACGGCCAGAAGATTTTTGACTTCTTCCTGGAGAAGTGCCGCAAGAACATGGGCATCTGATATGGCAGGGAACTCCGGCCTGAAGCTCCGGGAAGTCAACCTGGAGCTGGGAAAGCCTACGGTGGACCAGGCCATGAAGCGCCTGACCATGGAGGTCGCCCATAGCCGTGGGATGAACTGTGCCGTGCTGAAAATCATCCACGGCTATGGATCATCCGGAACGGGTGGAAAGATCCGCACGGCTTCCCGCCGCTATCTTTCCGAATGTAAGAAAAAGGGGGAGATCCGGGATGTGATCCCGGGAGAATCCTTTTCCATCTTTGAGGAGGCCACCCGCCGGGCGTTTGCCCGGTGCGATGCCCTCCGCCGGGACCATGACCTGGACCGCTACAACAACGGTGTGACCTTTATCCTGCTGTGAGGAGGGGTGCTATGGACTACACGGATAAGATCAATGCCACCAACGCCAAGAATTCCTTCATGCTCCACAACGGCATCCGCCTGACGGCCATGGAGAAGGACTATGCCAAGGTGGAAGCCCATCTGACCCGAGAGAACCGAAATCTGTACAATGCCGTCCACGGGGGCATGTTCCTTACCATGGGCGACTGTGCCGCCGGCGGTGCTGCCCGGTCCAACGGCATGCGCTACGTGACAGTAAGCAGCAGCTTTGAGTTCTACCGGAACACCAAGGACGATCATCTGATCGCTGAGGGCCGGATCAAGAACCGGGGCAATACCATCTGTGTGGCGGAGGTGGAGATCCATGATGGACAGGGAAAACTCCTGTGCGGCGGGACCTTTACCCTCTACTGTGTGGGCTCTCAGGATGACCTGTCGGAGGAATGATGCATTACTACTCTCTGAACCAGGCCATGAAGGAGCGCTTTGGATGTAAAGTTTATAAGCTGGCTCTGGACGGCGGTATGACCTGCCCCAATCGGGATGGAACCATTGGGGAACGAGGCTGCATCTTCTGCAGTGACGTGGGCTCCGGTGAGTTTGCCTCCCCGGCCTGCGGTAATATTTCCCGGCAGATCGCCCAGGCCAAAGCCCGGGTAGAAAAGAAGAACAAGGGTGGCAAATATGTCGCCTACTTTCAGAGCTTTACCAATACCTACGGCCCGCTGCCCTATCTGGAACGGATCTTTCGTGAAGCCATGGAGCCGGAGGATATCGTGGCCCTTTCCGTGGCCACCCGGCCGGACTGCCTTGGGCCGGAGGTGATTGACCTTCTGGCCCAGTTGAACACCTGTAAGCCCGTGTGGGTGGAACTGGGGCTCCAGACCATACACCCGGCTTCTGCCCGATATATCCGACGGGGCTATGACCTGGAGGTCTATGACTGGGCGGTTCGGGTGCTGAAAGAGGCTGACCTGGAGGTCATCACCCATGTGATCCTGGGCCTTCCGGGAGAATCCCGTGAGCAGATGGCAGAGACCGTCCGCTATGTGGGACAGAGCGGCGTGGACGGCATTAAGCTTCAGCTCCTCCATGTGCTGGAGGGAACCGACCTGGCCCAGGACTGGCGGGAGGGGAAGGTTCCCGTCATGGAGCTGGAGGATTATGTCCGGCTCCTGGAGGACTGCCTGGCAGTTCTGCCGCCGGATATGGTCATCCATCGCCTCACCGGCGATGGCTACAAACGAGATTTGCTGGCCCCCTTGTGGACCGGAGATAAAAAACGAGTCTTAAACACCATAAATCAAACCTTTGCCCGAGACGGAGTTTGTCAGGGCAGTCAGTTATAAAAGCAATCACATTTTACCAGGAGGTATATCATGACCAAAATTGATATCTTTTCCGGCTTCCTGGGAGCCGGTAAAACTACCCTTATTAAGAAGCTCATTCAGGAGGCCTATAAGGGCGAGAAGCTGGTCCTGATCGAGAACGAGTTCGGTCAGATCGGCATCGACGGCGGCTTCCTGCAGGATGCCGGCGTGGAGATCACCGAGATGAACTCCGGCTGCATCTGCTGCAGCCTGGTGGGCGACTTCGGCCAGGCTCTGGAGCAGGTCCTGTTCCAGTACCAGCCCGACCGTGTCCTCATTGAGCCTTCCGGTGTGGGTAAGCTCTCCGATGTCATCGGCGCTGTTCAGGGCCTGAACAACCCCAACATCCAGCTGAACGCCTTTGTCACCGTGGCCGACGCCACCAAGTGCAAGATCTACATGAAGAACTTTGGTGAGTTCTTCAACAATCAGGTGGAGCATGCAGCTGCCATCGTCCTCAGCCGCACCGACGGCATGAGCGAGAAGAAGCTCCTGGACACTGTGAAGCTGCTGCGGGAGCACAACCCCAACGCCCCCATCATCACCACTCCCTGGGACGACCTGGACGGCAAGACCATCCTGGAGACCATGGAGAACAAGGACACCCTGAAGGACGAGCTGGCTCGTCTGGCTGCTGAGCACGCTGCCAAGCATGCCCACGACCATGGCCCTGACTGCACCTGTGGCTGCCACGATCACGAGCACGAGGATCACGAGCACCATCACCATCATGATCATGAGCACGAGGGTCACGAGCACCATCACCACCATGACCATGAGCACGAGGGTCACGAGCACCATCACCACCACGATCATGAGCACGAGGGTCACGAGCACCATCACCACCACGACCATGAGCACGAGGGTCACGAGCATCATCATCACCATGACCATGAGCACGAGGGTCACGAGCATCATCATCACCATGACCATGAGCACGGTGATCACGAGCATCACCACCATCATGATCACGACCACGGCCCTGATTGCACCTGCGGCTGCCATGACCACGATCATGACCACCATGCCGATGAAGTGTTCATCAGCTGGGGTGCAGAGACTCCCCGGAAGTACACCGAGGAGGAGATCACCGATGCTCTGTCCGAGCTGGGCAATGCATGGCACTATGGCATCGTTCTGCGTGCCAAGGGCATCGTTCCCTGTACCGATGGCACATGGATCCACTTCGACTATGTGCCTGGTGAGCCCAATATCCGCCGTGGTGCTGCTGGATTTACCGGCCGCCTGTGCGTCATCGGTGCCGAGCTGAAGGAGCACGAACTGGACGAACTGTTCTGCCTGAATTGAGGAGAGATTGACCTATGATGATGGAAGACATTCCTGTATATCTGTTTACCGGCTTTCTGGACGCTGGTAAGACCAAGTTCATCCAGGAGACCCTGGAGGACGAACGGTTCAACAACGGGGAAAACACCCTGCTTCTGATCTGTGAGGAGGGCGAGGAGGAGTACGATCCCTCCACCTTCTCCGGTCCCAACGTTTTTATCGAGCTGATTGATGACCAGTCCGAACTGACCCCCTCCAATCTGGAGCGGCTCCAGAGAAAGCACGCTGCTGAGCGTGTGGTCATCGAGTACAACGGTATGTGGATGCTGGACGACCTGTATCAGAATATGCCTGACTCCTGGATGGTCTATCAGGAGTTCATGTTTGCTGATTCCCAGACCTTCCTGATGTATGATGCCAATATGCGCGGCCTGGTGGTGGATAAACTCAAGAGCTGCGAGATGGTGGTCCTCAACCGTGCAGATGAGAATGTGGACAAGCTGCAGATCCATAAGATCATCCGTGCGGTGACCCGCCGGGCCAATATCGCCTACGAGGAGATCACCGGTGAGGTCTACTATGACGACACCCCCGAGGAACTTCCCTTTGATATTGAAGCGCCTGTCATTGAGATCAAGCCTGAGGACTTTGCCATTTGGTATCAGGACATTTCCGAGGAGCCCGACAAGTATAAGAACAAGACCGTCAAGATCGGCGGCCGCACCATGCTGCGGGAGAAGCTCCCCGCCGGCAGCTTTATCTTTGGCCGCCAGCTGATGACCTGCTGCGTGGATGACATCACCTTTGCCGGAATGCTGTGCACCGGCTTCGACCCCAAGAAGCTGGAGGACAACCAGTGGATCGAGTTGACTGCTAAGATCTCCATTAAGCATAACAAGGTCTATAACAAGAAGGGCCCCGTCCTGGGCGTCCTCTCTGTAGAGGCTGGTACCCCTCCTGAGCAGGAAGTGGCTACCTTCTATTGAGCGAATAAAAAGAATCGACCGCTTTTAAGCGGTCGATTCTTTTTTAGTCTTCAGAAATGGATGCTGGGGATTCCTCCGGGGCTTCGATTTCTTCCGGGGGATCAGATGCCGGGACGAAGGAGGGTTCCGGTTCAGAACGGACCATAAGGCCCAGGACGTACTCTGCGTCAGCGATCTGCTGCAGGAGCTTCTCGTTCTTGCGGTCCCGCCGCTCCTGGGAGGATCTGCCTGCCCGGGTGGACAGGTCATCCAACAGAGAATAGTAGACGGGGGTGAACAGAAGGGTGACAACAGTGGAGATCATTGTGCCGAATATCATCACCACACCAAGGGGGATCAGCAGTTCGGAGCCTTCCCCACCAAGACCAGCTGCCATGGGGATCATGGCCAGGACGGTGGTCATGGTGGTCATCAGGATCGGACGGACACGAAGAGGACAAGCAGCAATGATAGCAGCGTTCTTTTCCTGGCCTGCTGCCCGTCGGACGTTGATATAGTCAACAAGAACGATGGACGAGTTGACCACGGTGCCCGTCAGCATAATAAGGGCCAGCAGGACCACCATGGAGACCTTCTGACCGGTGAGAGGCAGGGAGAAGAGGCCGCCGGACAAGGCCAGAGGGAGGATCAGCATGACAATGGCAGGCATCAGGAAGGATTCAAACTGAGAGGCAAGGATAAAGTACACCAGGCCAATGGCGACAATGAGGGCCAGGAACAGGCTGCGGAAGTTTTCCATCATGTCAGCATAGCTGCCGCCAATGGAAGCGTGATATCCTTCGGGCATGGGATATTCATCCAGAATCTCCTGGATCTGCTTGGTGACCTCGGTTGGCTCTCCGCTGATGGTGCTGCCTGTAACATCCACCTGGCGGTTTTGGTTGGTTCGTGTGATAGACTGGGGGCTCAGCTCAACGCTCACATTTGCAACGGAGGAGAGAGGGACCGTACCGCCGGTGGGAATGGGGATGGGGGCAGAGCGGAGGGCATCCAGGCTTTCGCTGCTGGCACCGCTGCCTTTGACCACGACGTCCAGATCATTGCCGTTGATGGTGACAATGGTGGCGGTCACGCCGGTGAGTTCTGCACGCACCGCAGCACCAATGGTAGCGGCGGTCAGATTATACTGGGCGGCGGCAGAGGGGTTCACATCCACGGAGACTGCCGGGATGGTGTTCTCAACGGAGTTGGTCACGTCAATGGCATCCTCCAGTTCGGAGATCGATGCAGTCAGGTCATTGGCCACCATGGCCAGGACATCGTGCTCAGCACCGGTGATGGAGACCTTGATATCGCCGGAGGACAAGGACATGGAACTCATATCACTGACTGTGATCTCACAGCCTGCCACATCCCGCAGGGCTGTTCTCAAATCGTCTGCTACTTCTGCAGAGGAACGCTTGCGGTCCTCTTGGCCAACAAGAGTAACGGATATGGAGGCGGATTCACTCTGGTTGATGGCATACAGGTGGTCCAGCTCCGGGCAGTTTTCCTGCACGATTTCAACGATGCGGTCACTGTATTCTGTGGTCTTTTCCAGTTCGGTACCGGTGGGCATAGAGACAGAGACACTGATCATGCCCTGGTCCATGGAGGGCATGAGGACCATACCTGTGCCGACACAGCTGAGCAGGAATACAACGACAAGAACAACAGAAAGGATCACAGCTTTCTTGCGGTTGTCCAGGAAGTACTTCAATGCTGTGAGATATTTGTCAATGATCAGCTTTAGTTTTTCGTGAAATCTGGAGTTGTTCTGCTGCTCAATGAGGAGCTGCTGCAGACGGACCTTGTTTTCTTCCAGCAGGAAGTAGCACATCAGCGGCACCAGGGTCAAGGCGACCACCAGAGAGAAGACGATCAGGAAGACAACAGTCAGGGCGAAGTCTTTGAAGATCATGCCGGCCATGCCGCTGCTCAGACCAATGGGAAGGAAGACGGCGATGGTGGTCAGGGTAGAGGCGGTGATGGGCAGGACCACTTCCTTGGTGCCCAAAACGCAGCTCTCGTACCGGCTGTAGCCCTCTCCGGCATAACGGTAGATGTTTTCCAGGACCACGATGGAGTTGTCCACGACCATGCCGATACAGATGGCGATTGCACCCAAGCTGATCATATTCAGCGTGATGTCAAACAGGTTCAGCACCAGCATAACAGCAATCACGCAGACCGGCATGGACAGGGAAATGGTGAGGGTAGCACCCCAGCGGCGGAGGAACAGGAATACCACCACTGCTGACAGCAGAACGCCTGCCAGGATGTTTTGGAATGCGGTGGATACGGTATCCAGAATGTAGTCGCTGGCATCATAGGCCACAAAGAAGGACAGAGAGGGGATCTCAATCTGCAGGTCATTCAGGGCCTCGTTGACCTTCTTCATGACCTCTACTTCGTTGGCGCCGGACTGCTTGTTGATGGTGATGACCACGCTGTTTACACCGGAAACCTTGGCAGAGGAATCCTGCAGAGCGGTATCCATGTAAACGGTGGCGATCTCATTCAAACGGATGGTGCCGCCGGTGGGAAGGAAGAGGATGGTGTTGGCAACATCGTCTACGCTTTGGTATCTGCCTGTGGTGGTGACAGAGAGGACGTTGCTGCCGTTTTCCATGTCACCACCGGGATAGAGAATATTGGCAGCAGCCAGATAGCTGGAGACATCGTTGATGGTCAGGCCATATCCGGCCAGGGCTGTGGTGTTGATATCGACCGTGATCTGGCTTTTCACGCCGCCGCTGACCTGAGCGGCAGCCACACCTTCAATACGCTCCAGAGCGGGGATGACCTGCTCATCAGAGAGGGTCTGCAGACGATTCAGATCGTTGCCCTCCAGGGCGATGACGGCCAGGGGCATCATGTCGTTGATGTTGAAGTTATAGATGACGGGTTCTGAACAGCCGTCTGGGAGAGTGATGGCGTCAAATTTTTCACGGAGCTTAATGGCGGCCTCGTCCACGTCAGTGCCATCCTCGTAGGTGATCATAACCATGCTGACATTTTCAGAAGAGGTGGAGTTGATCTCCTCCACGCCGGTCACGGTGGCGACACAGGACTCCAGGGGACGAGTAACCAATTCTTCCATATCGCTGGGGTTAGCGCCCACATAGGTGCACATCACGTATGCGGCAGGAAACTCCATGTTGGGCATCAGGGCCAGCTTCAGGTTGGTAAAAAAGACGATGCCGAACACGGCAACAATGATATAAGCTAAGATCGTTGTGACCTTATGCTTAATGCAAAAGGAAGCAATATCCATAGGTTACACCTCAGCAGAAACGATCCGAACGGGCGTGCCCTCGGACAGATAGAACTGGCCAACGGTGACCAGGCGCTCGCCGCCCGTCAGGCCGGAGGTGACCTCGGTCACGCCGTCACCCACCAGACCGGTGGTGACAGAAAGCTGATGTGCTTGGTCATTGTTATCCACGATGTACACGTACTGTCCGTCTGTGCCGGTTTGGACGGCTTCGGTGGGGACCAACACCACGTTGTCCTGGGTGTCGGTGTAGAAGGTCACATCGGCAAACATACCGGTCAGCAGACCACCGGCCTCAGCGGAGGGAACTTTGATGGTCACGCTGTACAGGCGGGTCTGGGGATTGATGGCACGGCTGACGGTGTCGATGGTTCCATCAAACTCCTTTCCGGCAGAGGAGATCACGACATGGACCCTGCCGCCTTCCGTCAGCTTGGAGACCAGAGCCTCAGAAACGGCGACATTGATTTCCATGTCGGTATTGGACACGATGGTGGCCACCGGGGCACTGGGGGAAACAAAGGTATTTGCAGCGGCGTTCAATGCCTGGACGGTGCCGGAAATGGGGGAAATGATATTGCCGTTCCGGTCGATGTTGGTCAGGGAGGATTCCAATTGGGCGATGGTAGCCTGATAGTTCTGCATGGCGATCTCCAACTGACCGAGGGCGTTGTTCATGCCGGCCAGGGCGTTTTCATACTGCAGTCTGGCGTTGTCCACTTCCAACTGGGAGGCAGCACCCAGTTCAAAGAGGGCTTGGGTGTCAGCCACGTTCTTTTCTGCCATGGCCACCTGCTGACTCAGCACGGCAGATTGATCCTCGTAGCTTGTCCGGGCATTTTCATAGCTCATCACGGCGACCTCGTAGTTGGCCCAGGTGGAGGCCATGTCCAGGGTGCAGATGGTCTGGCCGGCAGAGACTGTGTCGCCGGCTTCTACGTATGTATCCAGGCACCGAACGGACAGAGCAACAAAGACCGATTGGGTATCGCCCGATGCGACCTGACCGGACACATTATTTTCTGCGGAAATGGAGCCCTTTTCCACCAGGGTGATTTCCACAGGGATGCCGTCGGAGGCTTCCTCCTGAACCTCATCCTTGCTGCAGGCGCAGAGAGAGAACATAAAAAGGAAGGCTAAGCTGAAACTGAGAATACGTTTTTTCATGGGTTACCTCCAAGGGGATCGGGGGATGAACAGTTTTCAATGGTGCTTAAATTGTTTTGGATCTTCTGGAAAACAGAATCCAAAAGGTGGATCTCTTCCGGTGTCAGGTCTTGGAACATCATAAAGTCCAAGGCAGAGAAGGCGGCATGGATCTGCCGGCCTAGCTGAGAGGCATTCTCCGTCAAAATGATTTTTTTCAGGCGGGCGTCATGAGGAACAGATACTCTGATCAGAAGCCCTTTCCGTTCCAATGTACTTAACAAGCTGCTGACGGTGGACCGACGAAGCTTGAGACAGGTTTCCAAGTCCTTTTGATAGGTTTCTTCCTCTCCTCGAAAATGAAGATAGGAGATAACAGCCAGCTGGGACATGGTCATACCGGCAGGGAGGGCATCAACAGGAATGCTGGAACATAGTCGATGGAGTTGATTGACTACGGCCAAAAAGGGAAGGATAAGACTGGTTCTGTTCTGTTCAGCTTCCATGGTCACACCTCCGAATGTTAGAATTCGTACAATTGTTTCCATAATACACCAATGGATGAAGGGTGTCAACAGAAAGAGGGCTGACAAAACCTAAGGAATGAAAGAATTGCACAGGAGCTGGATTCACGGTATAATGAGCAAAACGAATCTGCACAGGAGGACCCTGTATGAGTAAAAAAATGGACTATAAAAAGACGCATCCACTCAAACTGTTTTTGTCCTATTATGGGCCGCATAAGCATTTATTCATTCTGGATATGTGCTGCGCCTTTCTGATCTGCCTCATCGATTTGGCGTTTCCCTATGCCTCTCGTGAGGTGGTCAATCACCTTTTGCCCAATCAGGAATATCGGGTGTTTTTCATTGTGATCGCCATCTTTATCGGAGCCTATATTGCCAAAGGCTTCCTCTATTTTATCGTTTCCTATTGGGGGCATCTCTTTGGTGTTCGGGTAGAGGCCGACTTGAGGCGGGATCTCTATGCCCATCTGGAGAGTCTGAGCTTCAGTTTCTATGATAAGAATCGTACCGGTGTCCTCATGTCCCGGGTGACCAATGATCTGTTTGAGATCACCGAACTGGCCCACCATGGCCCCGAGGATCTGTTCATCTCCTCTGTGACGCTGGTAGGTGCCTTCTGTATCATGTGCACCATCGAGTGGCGTCTGGCCCTTCTGGCCTTTGGTGTCGTTCCGTTCTTCCTGGCCTTTACCCTTTATCAGCGCAGACGAATGCGAAAGGCCAATCTGAAGCTGAAGGCAAAAACGGCAGAGATCAATGCTTCCATTGAGTCTGGCATTTCCGGTATGCGTACCGCCAAAGCCTTCCAAAACGAAGAGACTGAGAAGGCAAAGTTCAACGCCATGAACGGGCAGTTCGTCCAGGCCAAACGGGGTTACTACAAGACCATGGCGACCTATATGGGCGGCCTGGAGTTCTGCATGTCCATCATGCCTGTTCTGGTGATCGGTGCCGGTGGCTACTATATCATGCAGGGTACCGTAGACTACGCCGATCTGCTGGCCTTTACCCTGTATGTGACCACCTTCATCACGCCCGTCCGCAAGCTTTCTGCCTTTGTGGAACAGTTCATGATGGGATCTGCCGGCTTTACCCGATTCCTGGAACTCATGCGTTTGGATCCTGAGATCCAGGACAAGCCCGATGCAGAGCAGTTGGAGAACGTGAAGGGGGACATCAAGTTCAACAAGGTCTCCTTCCGCTACAACAATAAGGCAGAAGTCCTGCGGGATGTGGATCTGCACATCCGGTCGGGAGAAAAATTTGCCTTTGTGGGACCCTCTGGCGGCGGTAAGACCACCATCTGTCAGCTGATCCCCCGTTTCTATGATGTAACGGAGGGCAGTATCCGGGTGGACGGACAGGACGTGCGGGACGTGACCCAGAGTTCCCTCCGCCGTCAGATCGGCATCGTACAGCAGGATGTGTTCCTCTTTGCCGATACGGTTATGGAAAATATCCGGTACGGCCGTCCGGATGCATCCGACGAAGAGGTGGTTCGGGCCGCTAAATTGGCAGAGATCCACGAGGATATCCTGAATATGCCTGACGGATACCAGACCTATGTGGGCGAGCGGGGCGTCATGCTTTCCGGTGGCCAGAAGCAGCGGGTGAGCATTGCCCGTGTGTTTCTGAAGGATCCTGCCATCGTCATTCTGGATGAGGCCACCAGCGCCCTGGACAGTGTCACCGAGGCCAAGATCCAGGCTTCCTTTGACCGCCTGTGTGAGGGACGCACCTCCATCGTCATTGCCCACCGTCTTTCTACCATTCGAAACGCTGACCGCATCGCTGTGGTGGACCAGGAACAGATCCTGGAACAGGGAACCCATCAGGAACTCATCGATCTGGGCGGTGAATACGCCAGCCTGGTCCGTGCCCAGGAGCAGGTAATGGGGAAGCAGTTATAAAAGCACAGATAAAAAGAGCCGATGCATTTGCATCGGCTCTTTTGACATGTTATGTTTTTTTCTTTTCGATCTGGAAACCCAGGATCACCAGATTGATGCCGGAAACAATGAAGTAAATGCCCAACAGCATACCAACGGAGAAGGCCAGAGCTACAGGATGGAACAGGGAGTAGATGCCAAGGATGAAGCAAAGAACAGCCATGACGATGTTGCCCAGCCACTTAGAGGTCTCTGCGCCATGTTTCTTGCCCCGAAGACCCATGGTCAGGGTGACTGCGCCCTGAAGCAGGAACCAAATGGCCAGCATATAGATGATGGTGGTGCTAGTCATGAACTTGAGACCGGGGACGAAGAGAATGGCCAGACCGGCCGCCAGGCTCAGGATACCAAACAGGAAGTTGGAGTCAAAAGCTTTCTTGGTGATGCCACGGAGAATGGAGCCAAAGCCGTAGACGATCAACAGGACAATGAAGAAGTAGCTGGTCTCCCAGAAGGTCATGAGGGGTGTGGCGGCCAAGAGAACACCACAGACCGACATCAGGCCGCCCAGGACCCAAAGCATAATTTTCATAAAATGATTTCCTCTCTTTTTTCTTTGTTAGGGAGGATACCTTACTCCTCGGCAGGAGTCTCTTCCGCAGTTTCAGGTGTCTCGACGGGAGCGGGAGCCGGTTCTGCTTCGCTGCCGTCGGAGATGGACAGAGCATTGATGATCTTGCTGTCATCACCGGGGGTGGCCTGAACGGAAACGCTGTCACCCACATCCAGAATGATCACATTCTGATCGACTGTAGCAGAGATGGCGTAGAAGGTCTCAGAACCATCCAGCCGGATGAAGTACCAGGTGCTTCCGTCCAGAACAGCAGTGCGGATCTCTGCAATGGTGCCGGAAACGGTGGACTGGTCGATGATAATGTCCTGACCTTCGCCCACATCCACGGGGATGCCATGCTGCTGGAGCAGGGACAGATAGTTGCTCTCACAAGCGGCTACCGTCACGCCGGTGGCCACAATCTGATACTGGGAGACGTTGACCATGGCGTACATCTTGACCAGGTCAGAGCTGTCCTTCAGGGACATGAAGTAAGTGGGATGACCGCCGATGTTCAGCAGCAGGGGGAAGGTGGCGGTGTAGCCCAGGTCCTGGACAACGCCTTGGGCAGATGCCATAGCAGAGGTTTCGATGGCGCCGGGAGCTGCATAATAGGTGGTCTCTTTGGTGCGCTGGTTGGACAGCAGGAAGCCGATGTTGGACTGGTCACTATTGACGGAAGTGATGCCGGTGTACATATACACGTCGTCGCTCATGGCCAGGTAGTTGTATCCTTCGGTGGTGACAGTGACGTCCTTCTGGCCCAGGAGGGAGTTAATAAAGCCGTTGACATAAACGCCGTGGTAGTCGTACTGCTGGCTGATAAGCTCAGCGGAGAACACCCGGTCCACCCAGGTGGGGATCTCTTCCAGAGCATAGTAGACGTGCTCACCGGTGCAGGCATTCAGCAGGACAGCACCCACCACATCGGTACCGCCAAAGAGACCGATGGTACGGACTTCGCGGGGGCAGACCCACCAGGGGGTGCCTTCCTCGTCCACTTCCAGGTGAAGCTGGCTGAACATATAGGTGGGATAAGCAAAGCGCACGGTGCGCATCAGGTCACGGGTGAAGTATTCAGAGGGGGAGTAGCGCATGCCTTCCAGGCCCAGGCTGGACAGACGGACGACCTCGGCTTCCTGGGTGACCATGTCCACGGTAACGTAGGCAGGCAGACCTTCCTTGGTGTTCAGGAACCACTTGAAGAAGTCACCGTACTCCAGAGAGGTCACACGGACCGGGCTGCCCTGGTAGTTGATCTGGGTGTAGTTATATGCCACTTCAAATTGGCTGACCATATCAGACAGTTCGCCCAGCTTTCTGTCACCCAGACGCTGGGTGGAGGCTTCATCCAGCATGGGGACTTCGTTATAGGAGACCTGTTCGATCTCAGTGGCAAAGTCGCCGGTTTCAACGGTCAGCATCTGCTGATAGGCAGGGGCACGGAGGATGGGGGCGGAAATGATCTGGCCGATGATAAACACGGCGGCCAGAGCGATCACGATGACCACCACGGCCTTGCACTGATTTTTGGCAAAGGAGAGGTAGTCGCGCAGATGGATGCCCTGCTGACTGCCGGTGTCCACACCCAGGGCGATCATGAAGACCAGGATGTACACCAACAAGAGGACGAAAATAAAGCTGTAGAAGCCAGTGTTCTGCAGATTGATGGCGGGAAGGGAGATATAGAACCAAACCGCACCAATAACGAGGGTGATCAGCAGACTGATCAGGATACGAGGCATAGTACGTTTAGCCTGACTGTCGGACATAGAGAACTCCTTTCGTTGGGTCAAGAAAATATGGATTTTGCGAATATCACTTAGTATATCCTATTATTGGCAAAAATGCAATCATTAACATTTGACAAAGCTATAAAAACATGGCAATATTACAAAAAACAAACATTTTCAGAGAAATGTGAATTGAGAGGAGGCAGTGATCATGATTCAGTTAGACGTGTTTGGTGACCTGCGGGATCTGAATCTGCTGTCGGTCTGTGTTCGTATTGCTCTGGCCATGCTCTTTGGTGGGACCATCGGCTTTGAGCGAGGGCTGCGTCAGCGGGCAGCCGGCCTGCGGACCCATATGCTGCTGTGTGTTGGTGCAGCTTCCACCATGCTGGTCAGTCAGTACATTTACGCCAGCTACGGGGTGGGTGATCCCTCCCGACTGAGTGCTCAGGTCCTCAGCGGCATCGGCTTCCTGGGTGCCGGCACCATCATCATCACCCGCCGAAACCAGATCAAGGGTCTCACCACGGCGGCCACCCTGTGGGCTACGGCCTGTATGGGTCTGGCAGTGGGTTCCGGTTTCCTGGAGTGCGCCATTGTGATGTACCTTGCTATCATCATCATTCTGCTGGTGGTGAACATTCTGGACAACAAATATTTGAAGATCGATACCAGCACTTCCATGTATCTGGAGGTCAAACGGGAGGCCGGCCTGGGAGATGCCATCCAGTTCATCCATGAGCTGGGCTGGACAGTTCGTGAGATCAAGGAGTTTCCCTCCGGCCGTCCGGATGTACTGGCCGTCCGTATGGATCTGGAGACAGATCAGGCCCTTCGGGATGACCTGGAGGCCATGAAACTGATGAAGGAACTGGACAGTGTGGTCCGTTTGGAAATGTAATACTTTTTCTTGATAAAATGGTTAAACCATTTTATCGTGCCATAGTCATGGCACGCCGCTTTTGGCGGCAAGAAATGTATTGCACGTCGTTTTTGCGGCAAGTGCCGCTGGCCGCTTTACAAGCGACCAATAAAACGGTATCATACCGTTTTATTAAAAACTAGTATAAGGGAACCTTTTTTCTTTTGCTTCGTCTATATAGACAGAATAAAAGGAAAGGAGATATTTCCATGAAAAAAAGACTGCTGACCCTGGGCCTTGCTCTGACATTTCTGCTGAGCCTGACGGCTTGTGCCTCTCAGAAGATCCAGGCGGAGGAACTGACAGCCGGTGTGCATACAGGAAACCATTCCGGTGCCATGGATTTTGATGGGCCGGAGACTCTGTTGGTGAACGATTTTGCTGTGCGACTTTTCCAGCAGACCATGGCAGAAGGGGAGAACACCCTGCTCTCACCCATTTCAGTCCTTTCTGCCCTGGCTATGGCGGCGAACGGTGCCCAGGGGGAAACCCTGACCCAGATAGAGGAAGTGTTCGGTCTCTCCGTCCCGGAGTTGAACAATTACCTGTATTGTTGGGAAGCCTGTCTGGAGAATTACAAAGCCACCGTAAACTGGGCCAACTCCCTTTGGATCAAGACAGGTACCATCCAGGTGGAGGAGGACTTCCTTCGGTCCTGTATTCAGTGGTATAACGCAGAGGTGTATGAGGCCCCCTTCGACCAGACCACCGTAAAGGACCTGAATCTGTGGGTGGAGGAACACACCGACGGTATGATCAAAGAGATGGTCAGCGAGTTTTCTTCCGATACCGTCCTTTGTCTGGTGAACGCCTTGGCCTTTGATGCAGAATGGGAACGCATTTATTATGACTATCAGGTGCAGGAGGACTATTTCACCAGAGAGGACGGCACCCGGCAGGAGGGTACATTTATGTACTCTGACGAGGATTACTATTGGGAGGATGACCTGTCCACCGGAGTCATGAAGTACTACGAAGGGGATGTCTACGCCTTTGTGGGCCTTCTGCCTAAGGAAGGAGTCACCCTGGAAGAGTATGTGGACACCCTCACCGGAGAATCTGTTCACGGGATGCTGACCGGCTTTCAGAACGCCGAGGTCAGCACCAAACTCCCCAAATTCCGCACAGAGACCACTGCTGATTTGATCACTGTCCTGCAAAGCATGGGAATGAGCGATATTTTTGACCCGGCCTTGGCTGACCTTTCCGGCATGGGAAGTACCTCCACCGGGATGCTCTACATCAACCAGGTCCTCCACAAGACCTTTATCAACGTGGATGAGAAGGGGACCCAGGCGGGAGCGGCTACCATGGTGGCTGCCGGGGAAGGGGCAGAGGCCCCTCACGAAGTCAAGCAGGTCCACCTGGACCGGCCCTTCCTTTACATGATCGTGGACACCCGGAATCATATCCCCCTGTTTATTGGTACGATGACAGACATAACTTGAGAAAAGAACCGAAAGCCACTGGCTTTCGGTTCTTTTTTGCTTATCGGTAAGTTTTCTTCCGGTCATCCAAAATCTCCCGGCGATGGCAATGGGAGTAGACGATGGGCAGATCGGGATACTCGCTCTTGAATCCCTGAAGAAGAACATCGGGGTTCAGACCGGGATTCTGGGCCTTCAGCAGAATGGTCAGGTAGAGGAAGGAGCCGTCAGCCCGGACCTCCTCCACAGCTTCCACCAGGGGGATCACATCCACCTCGGTAAAGCCGCTCTTGGCCTTCTTGCTGCGCTTCTGGACCACGAAGCTTTCACGGTTCAGAAGGCTGTGGAGAGCTTCTGCGGCCTTTACAGCCAGGTTTCCGTCAAACTCCAGGGTGATGTCATAGCGGACGTAGGCCAGCTTCTTGAAGGCCTGTCCGCCCTCATAGCACTGGAGGACCTGAATGCCTGCAGGGAGGGCATCGTTCATCTGCTGAGGCAGGGTCTCCATGGTGGCCCCGTCCATCAGGCCGAACTCCATGATCTCGCAGTCGCTGGAAAATCCCAGAGGCAGGGGCAGGGGGATGGAGACATAGGGATGGGGGTGGAAGCCGGCGGTGTGGCGGATGGTGATACCGGCCCGCAGGAAGGCACGCTCCATGGTGTGCATCAGATCCAGATGGGAGATGTACTGGGCGGTGCCGGACTTGGTAAAGAGGATTCTCTGATCAGCCATGGCATACCCCTCCTTCACACAGTTTGTTGGCGCCGCAGCCGGAGCACTTTTCCCGGCAGTCGGGGGTGATGACGCCCTGGTAGGCGGCCTCCCGCTCCTTCCACAGGTAGCTGTCCTTCACGCCGTCCGAGATGACCTTCCAGGGCAGGATCTCCTCCTTGCCACGCTCCCGGTTGGCGTAGAAGGCGGGATCCAGACCGTTGGCCTGGAAGGCGTCTATCCAGGTCTGGAAGTTGAAGTACTCGCTCCAGGAGTCAAACTTGGCCCCGTTCTTCCAGGCGGTTTCGATGACATCGGCCAGGCGACGGTCGCCCCGGGAGAGACAGGCCTCCAGGAAGCTGGTGTCGGGATCGTGCCAGTTGTAAGTGATGGACTTGTTGCGCATGTTGTCCCGCAAAAGGGTGACCTTGCGCATATACTCCTCCATGGTGTTCTGTGCCTCCCACTGGAAGGGGGTGTGGGACTTGGGTACAAAGCAGGAGGTGGAGACCGTGATGCGGACACCGCGGGAACGGTTGGGGGTGTTGTTCCGCCAGACGTGGTAGACCTTGGTGGCCAGGTCAGCGATGCCCAGCACATCCTCGTCGGTCTCGGTGGGCAGGCCCAGCATGAAGTAGAGCTTCACGCTGCTCCAGCCGCCGGCAAAAGCGGTACGGCAGGTGTTGAGCAGGTCTTCCTCGGTGACGTTCTTGTTGATGGCATCCCGGAGCCGCTGGGAACCAGCCTCAGGGGCGAAGGTCAGGCCGCTCTTCCGCCCGCCTGCCTGGAGCTTTTCCATGAGCTCCATGGAGAAGTTATCGGCACGGAGGGAGGGCAGAGAGATGTTGACCTTATTGGGCTGGCAGTATTCCAGCAGACCGTCGCACAGGGGGAGCAGATCAGGGTAGTCGCTGGAGGAGAGAGACATCAGGGTCATCTCCTGGTAACCGGAAGCTTTGCAGGCATCGATGCCCTGCTTTACCAGCAGCTCCTGGCTGCGGTTTCGGACGGGACGATAGACGAAACCAGCCTGGCAGAAGCGGCAGCCACGGATACAGCCACGGAAGAGCTCCAGCATGACACGGTCATGGGTGATCTCAGTGGAGGGGACGATGGTCTCCACGGGGTAATAGGACTTATCCATGTCGGTGACCAGCCGCTTGGTGACCTTCTCGGGGGCATTGTCCAGGGGGGTGATGGCAGAGATGATGCCGTCTTCTTGGTAGGTGATCTCATAGAGCGAGGGGACATAGATGCCGGGGAGCTTGGCGGCCTCACGGAGCAGCTGTGCCTTGTCCCAACCCTCCTGACGGGCCTTGCGGTAGAGTTCTACCAGATCAGGCAGGGCATCCTCGCCCTCACCCAGAGAGACCACGTCCACGAAGGGGGCCAGAGGTTCGGGGTTATAGGTGGAGGTGCCGCCTGCCACCACCAGAGGGGTGATGTCGGGGCGGTCAGCACTCCGCAGGGGCAGACCGGCCAGGTCCAGCATGTTCAGCACGTTGGTGTAGGCCATCTCGTAACCCAGGGAGAAGCCGATGATGTCAAAGTCCTTGACAGGGTCACCACTTTCCAGCGCGTAGAGGGGGAGACCTTCCTTGCGCATCTCTTCCTCCATGTCACCCCAGGGGGCGAAGACGCGCTCGCACCAGACGCCGGGCATGTCGTTCAGGACCCCGTAGAGGATGCGCATACCCAGGTTGGACATGCCGATCTCATAGGTATCGGGGAAGCAGAAGGCGAAGCGGCAGTCCACCTCGGTCTTATCTTTCTGGACGGCTTTATACTCGCCGCCCACATAGCGCCCGGGCTTCTGGACCCGGGCCAGGATTTTTTCCAGTTTATGATCCATAGGGACCTCCATTGCAGCAGAGGGGACCTCTGCGTTATTTACGATTCATCGAGAGGGGGGCAGTGGCCCAGAAAGGCCAGTGTTCGCTCCTTCATATCCAGGGAACGATGCTTGTCCAAATAGCCCAAGCTGTAGGTGTGGTCATCCAGCATGATCAGACGGGCAAACCCTGTGACCACCTGATGGACGAACTGTTCGTCCTCTGTCCAGGAAATGAACAAGTATCCGCCGTTGCTGTGACCATTGAGACCGTTGGCAGGAAAAGGCGTACGCCAAGTCCGGTGGATGGTGTAGCCTTCCAGGAGATCCTGAAAAGCTTCCCGATCCTCCGTTCCGGTTTCCAGACGCCAGGTGGTCACTTCGGCATTCAGGGTAGACTCAACTGCTCCGTCCTCAGGCTGGATGACATCCATCTGGTGCCAGGAGATGACCAGGTCCTTGTCCTCCGGGACCCTGCTTCCCAGGGAAATGGGCCAGAGAAAGACCACCAACAGCAGGATGACCACCACGATACAAAAGACCTTCCGACGGCTGATCCATTCTTTCATAGGCACCTCCAATGGGTCGGGGGTGGATACGTACCAACATTATAACATAAAAAGGACTGCTGTGCAGTCCTTTTTTCAAATCATTCCGATGCATTGTGTTTCTTACAGATTCTGTTGTAGATCAGAAGCCCTGTCATACTGATGAAGAAGGTCACCACAAAGACGATGACAGCGAAGATGTATCGCTCTGTGCCCAGAGCGTTTCCGCCTACGGTGGAAGTCACAATGGCAGGCAGCCGCCCCAGGGTGCAGATGACCATCAGGGCCGGGAGCTTGATGTCCGTAAGGCCCACAAAGTAGCACAGAAGATCCTTGGGGGTGCCGGGGATCATGAAGATCAGCAGAAACAGGATGACCCGCTTGGGAGAACTCTTCAGAAAACGGATGGTTTCCAGTTTTTCCGGTGGATAGAATACGTGCACCAGTTTAACACCAAATCGACGCACCAGAACAATGACCAGGAAGCTGCCGATCATACCGCCGATGAGGCAGAGGAGGGTCCCCTCTACAGCGCCGAAGGCATAGCCGCCGGCGATCTCCAGAGGCTCTCCAGGGATGATGGCCGCCAGGATCTGGATCACCACCATGGCAACGAAGGCCAGTTGGCCGCCAAAACGACTCTGATCCACCCACTGGCGGAATTGTTCGGGCTCAGAGGCCAGCTGGACCATGGGCACACCGATGCGCCAGCAGATGAGGCCGATGGCAGCGCAGAAGACTAAGATGGCCAGGATGGCCAGCCGTTTGCGCTGTTGTTCGGTTCGATTCTTTTGTGTTTGCATGGAGTCTCACCAGCTTTCGTGGCCGAGATGACTCTATTTTATCTGCATCGGATGGGTTCGTCAAGATTCACGCAAAAGAATCCCTCCCGGATGGCCGGGAGGGATGATGTGAGGTCAGGGGTTCAGTTTTTCGGCTACAATGGTCATTTGCTCCGGGGTGGGGGTCCAGTCGAAGTTGATCTCCAGCATAGAGTCTTCCCAGAAAATAAGGTATTCCTCCATGGGTTCATTGCTGCCCCAGTAGAGCTGGTAGGCTTCCTCTGCGCCCCAGGGGCTCGGGTCAATGATGGTGAAGAAATACTGGTGGTCCGTGTAATCGTTGCGGTAGTCATACTGACTCAGCAGTTCCTCCCGGAAGGTATCATATAAGGGGGCGAACTTGACTTCGATCAAGGTGTAGTCCAGGTCGGGGGGTTCCAGGTTGTCCATGGTGGGGTATTGGCTGGCGTCCAGCTTGGAGGCCAGGAAGGAACTCTGCCTGTCTGCCAGATAGGAGTACCGGGCGTCTTCGCCCACTTCCATCAGATCCTCCACGGTGAGAGGGAGGTCATCGTGGTAGATGCGGAAGGTGGAACCCCTGAACTCATAGGTCTCAACACGGTCCTTATCTTCAAACAGGTCGGACATGTCGGTGCCAACGATGGTGGCAACCAGAAGGCCCATGAGGGCAAAGGCCAGGATGAAACAGGCGGCAAAGGTGACGATCCGGTTTACCTTGGTGCTGACTTGTTTTTTCTTCATAAAGTTTTTCAGGAGGAATACCAAGGCAAGCAGGACTGCCATATAGCCGAAGGACATCAGGGCAATGGCCAGATTCATCCCGCCGCCCAGGGATAAAAACCAGAACACCAGGTAGATGGCCAGAATCATAAGGGTAACGATCTGGAGCTTTCGGGTACTTCGGGTTGGCAGGAGAATGTCTTCCTCCAGGGCGGCTGCCTTGGCTTTTCTATACCAGCGGAAATAGGTGATGACCTCTGCGCTGCAGAGAAGGATCACCAGGCTCCAGGGGACCAGAGAGGCCAAGGTAGAACCGGAGAACAGCACATACAGGGGATTGGAAACTATGCGGCCGATCACCAGTGCGATCTGGATGATGGCACAAGCCATAAGGACCAGGCTGGAGGGGATGAAGTTCCGTTTCATGGCTTTATGGATGTTTTCCACCTGGAGGAAGGGATCGGTCTCAATGGGGACGGGGTCAGGATGTTCATTGTAGAATACCTGCATCTGGGCGGACAGACCCGCCAGCATCCAACCGCTCTGGGCACAGTAGTCCACGAAGGTCTGCTGGCTGTCCGAGGGCTTGGGATCGAAGTCCGATGCCGAGGGGAAATAGGTGACTGCAAACTTCACGGTGGTGGGCTCTACCTTTCGATAGGTCCAGAAAAAGTTGGAGACCTTCTCCAGAAGCCACCCCTTGGCAGCCATCTTTTCCAGATGCTTTTCGATCCCGGTGTGGTCATAGAAGGATGTGATCTCGATTCTGCGTTTGGTTTCCTTCATCATGTCTCCTCCTTTCCAAAGAAACGGCGGTAATCCTGGGCCTGCTGGCAGAGTCGTTGGTATTCAGCGTCCAGTGTGGCGGCCCCTTTGTCCGTTAGGATATAGCTCCGACGACGGCCTTCCACTTTGGTCTCCCGGATCATTCCGGCGGTTTGGAACTGCTCCAGCAGGTTATATAATGTACCTGGGCCGATGGTGACCCGGCCATCTGTCATGGATTTGACCTGCTCCATCACGTCCATGCCGCAGTACTCGGTACGCAGGCACAGCAGGACATAGAACATCTGCTCGGTGAGGGTACGGAATTTTTCTCGCGCCATGGACTCGCCTCCTTTATATCGAATATCGTTATTATCTGTCTTGATTATATTATCGAATATCGTTAATGTCAAGAGAAAAATCCCCACCGGAATATTTCCGGTGGGGATACAGGCATCAGGGTTACATAATACCGAAGAAGGTAAGAACGCCGATGACGAACAGGACCACAACGATGACGGGCAGGACGTAAGTCACATAGCCGCGGATCCAGTTGGGCATCTTCAGGCCTTCGCCGGAGTTGGCCTCTGCCATGAGGTTCTTCCAGCCCCAACCCTTCTTGGAGGTGGCGAAGACGATGAAGCAGACAGAGCCCAGAGGCAGCAGGACGTTGGAGACAATGAAATCTTCCAGGTCCATGAGGTTGGTGGCACCGCCCAGGGGGTGGATATCAGCCAGGATGTTGAAGCCCAGGATGCAGGGCAGGCACAGGACGAAGAAGAGCACGCAGTTGATGGCGCAGGCCTTCTTGCGGCTCCAGCCCCACAGGTCCATGCAGCAGGCAATGATGTTCTCAAAGACGGCGAACACGGTGGACATGGCAGCAAAGACCATGAACAGGAAGAACAGGGAACCCCAGAAGTTGCCCATAGCCATGTTATTGAACACGTTGGGCAGGGTGACAAAGATCAGGCTGGGACCGGCACCCACTTCCACGTCGAAGGTGAAGCAGGCGGGGAAGATGATAAGGCCGGCAGTCAGGGCCACGAAAGTGTCCAGCAGGACCACGTTGACGGATTCGCCCATCAGGGAGCGCTTCTTGTCCAGGTAGCTGCCGAAGATGGCCATGGAGCCGATACCAAGGCTCAGGGTGAAGAAGGCCTGGTTCATAGCGCCGACGATGACGTTGCCAATACCGATCTCCTGCATTTTGCCCAGGTCAGGCTTCAGATAGAAGGACAGACCTTCCTTGGCACCGTCCATGGTGAAGCTCTGGATGGCCAGAATGACCATGATAGCCAGCAGGGCCAGCATCATGACCTTGGTGACACGCTCCAGACCACCCTGGAGGCTGAAGGAGCAGACCAGGAAGCCCAGCACGATGACGATGGCGGTGTAGATGAACATGGTGAGGGGATCACCAGTGAGGGCACCGAAGGCAGCACCGACCTCATCGGGGGTCATGTTGGTGTAAGTACCCTTTGCGGTGTTCACGAAATAGGTGATCATCCAGCCAGCAACCACGGTGTAGAACATCATGAGCACGTAGTTGCCGATCATGGCAGCCTTGCCATGATAGTGCCACTTGGAGCCCTTGGGAGCCAGCTGCTGATACAGCATGACGGGACTCTTCTGGGCGGCACGACCCAGAGAGAATTCGATGGTCAGGACGGGAAGACCCATGATGACCAGGAATACCAGATAGATCAGCACGAAGGCACCGCCGCCGTACTGTCCAGCCATGTAGGGGAACTTCCAGACGTTACCCATACCGATGGCGCAGCCTGCACTCAGCAGAATAAAGCCAAGACGGCTGCCTAATTTTTCTCTTGCCATTTTCTCTTCTCCAATGTTACAAAATTCTTTTGCTGTCTATTTACAGCTTTAAAAATTTTATCGCATTTTTCTGATAAATGCAATATGATAATGAAAAAATTATGAACAACCAATATTTGCCAGAGAAGGGGTCATCCCAGGCCGAAAGCCAGTCCAATGAGCCGGACTGCAAAGGCCACCACCCAGGCGATGGCACACTGGGCCACAACCACGAAGACAGCCCATTTTCCACCCAACTCCTGCTTGACAGAGGCGATGGCTGCCACACAGGGAGTGTACAGCAGGCAGAAGACCAGAAGGGCGGCGGCAGCCAGCGGCGTGATGGCGGCCAGCAGGGCCTCGGTGGAGCCGAAGAGGACGGTAATGGTGGACACCACGCTCTCCTTGGCCATGAAACCGGCGATGAGGGCCGTGGAGATCCGCCAGTCGCCGAACCCGAGAGGAGCAAACGCAGGGGCAATGAGGCCTGCCACCATAGCCAGCATACTGTTCTGGGAGTCGCTGACGATATTCAGCTGGAAGTCAAAGCTCTGGAGGAACCAGATGACGATGGTTGCCAGGAAGATGACGGTAAAAGCACGCTGGAGAAAATCCTTGGCCTTGTCCCACAGGAGGTGGGCCACGTTTTTGGCGCCGGGCATCCGGTAGTTGGGCAGTTCCATGACGAAGGGGACTGCTTCACCACGGAACATGGTGCTCTTGGAGAGAAGGGCCACCAGAATACCCACCAGGATCCCCAGGAAGTAGAGGCCCACCATGATGAGGCCGCCCTTACCCGGGAAGAAAGCGGCAGTCAGGAAGCCGTAGATGGGCAGCTTGGCCGAGCAGCTCATGAAGGGGGTGAGCATAATGGTCATCTTGCGGTCCCGTTCGGAGGGGAGGGTTCGGCTGGCCATGACGCCGGGAACGGTACAGCCGAAGCCGATGAGCATAGGAACAATGCTTCGGCCGGACAGGCCGATCTTTCGCAGGAGCTTATCCATCACGAAGGCCACACGGGCCATGTATCCACTGTCTTCCAGCAGAGACAGGAAGAAGAAAAGGACCACAATGACGGGAACAAAGCTGAGGACACTGCCCACACCGTTGAACACACCGTCGATCACCAGGGAATGTAGGGCTTCGTTCACATTCCAGGCGGTAAAGGCGTTGTCTACCACAGTGGTCAGCCAGCCGATGGCTGTTTCCAGCACGCCCTGAAGCCAGGCGCCGATGACGTTAAAGGTCAGCCAGAAGATCACAGCCATAATGCCCACAAAGGCGGGAATGGCAGTGTACTTGCCGGTGAGGAACTTGTCCAGTTTCCGGCTCCGCTCGTGCTCTTTGCTCTCTCTGGGTTTGACCACCGTCTGGGCACAGAGTTTCTGAATAAAGCTGAAGCGCATGTCTGCCATGGCGGCCGAGCGGTCCAGGCCCCGTTCCTCCTCCATCTGGCAGATGATGTGCTCGATCATTTCCTGCTCATTCCGGGAGAGGTGGAGGGCCTCCAGGATCATGGCATCCCCTTCCACCAGCTTGCTGGCGGCAAAGCGCACGGGAATGCCGGCTGCCGCCGCATGGTCCTCGATCAGGTGCATGATGCCGTGGAGGCAACGGTGGACGGCACCGCCGTGGTCGTTCTTGTCGCAGAAGTCTGTGCGGCCGGGACGCTCCTGGTACTGGGCCACGTGAACGGCGTGGCTTACCAGTTCGGCAACACCCTCATTCTTAGAGGCCACGATGGGGACCACGGGGATCCCCAGAAGTTCTTCCATCTCGTTGATGTGGATGGAGCCCCCGTTGCCTCGAACCTCGTCCATCATGTTCAGAGCCAGGACCATGGGAATATCCAACTCCATAAGCTGCATGGTCAGGTAGAGGTTGCGTTCGATATTGGTGGCATCCACGATGTTGATGATGCCGGTGGGCTTTTCCTCCAGGATAAACTGCCGGGAGACGATCTCCTCGCTGGTATAGGGGGAGAGGGAGTAGATGCCGGGTAAGTCTGTGACCTCAGTGTTGTCATAGCCCTTGATGCCGCCGCTCTTTCGGTCCACGGTGACACCGGGGAAGTTGCCCACGTGCTGGTTGGAGCCGGTGAGCTGATTAAAGAGTGTGGTTTTGCCGCAGTTCTGATTGCCTGCCAGGGCAAAGGTCAGCTGACTGCCTTCGGGCAGGGGATTTTCGTCTGCCTTTACATGGAATTTTCCTCCTTCGCCCAGACCGGGATGAGCACGGGTCTCCGGAGAAGCCGGACCGAAATAGATGGGCCCGTGTTCTGCGGTGCGCTCCAGAGGTGTGACCTGGATCTTCTGGGCATCCGCCAGACGCAGGGTGAGCTCATAACCGTGGATGCGAAGTTCCATGGGGTCTCCCATGGGGGCATACTTGATGAGGGTGACCTCCGCACCTGGAATCACGCCCATATCTAAGAAATGCTGTCGCAGGGAACCTTCGCCGCCCACAGTTGTGATAACGGCGGAGGCACCGAGCTCCAGTTGGTTCAATGTCATAGGGGTCATATCCTTTCCAAATGATTGAGTCAATACAAACCCAAATATATCATAGGGATTCGACTCTGTTTTGTCAAGGTTAGCAGTGGGAAACAAATTGCCTTTTTCTCCATTCTAAGATACAATGATAGACAATGACAAAGGAAACGGAGTGATCGATATGGTATATAATTCCTTCCAGGCTCTGAAACTCTCCGCTCTGGGCCTGGGCGCCATGCGTCTGCCGGTGGTGGATGGCGATGACAGTAAGATCGACGTAGAGGAGACCGAACGCCTCATCGACTATGCCATGGAGCAGGGGATCAACTTCTTTGACACCGCCTGGGGGTATCACGGCGGAAATTCCGAGGCTGTAGTTGGCAAGATCCTGAGTAAGTATCCTCGTGACAGCTACTATCTGGCCACCAAATTCCCCGGATACGACCTGAGCAACATGGCCAAGGTGGAGGAGATCTTTGAGGAACAGCTGAGACGATGCGGTGTGGAGTATTTTGATTTCTATTTTTTCCACAATGTCAGTGAGAAGAATATTGATGCCTACCTAAACAAGGAATATGGTGTTTTTGCATACTTGAAAAAACAGAAGGAGAACGGGCGCATCCGCCATCTGGGTTTCTCCACCCACGGCACGTTAAAAACCATGCGCAGATTTCTGGCGGCCTATGGACCTCACCTGGAATTCTGTATGATCCAGCTCAACTATATAGACTACACCTTCCAGCAGGCCAAGGAAAAGATCGCCCTGCTGAAGGAGCATGATATTCCGGTCTGGGTCATGGAGCCTCTCCGGGGCGGCCGCCTTGCCAGCCTGCCCCAGGAGTATGTAGAGAAACTGCAGGCCCTTCGCCCGGAGGAGACCATTCCTGGCTGGGCCTTCCGCTTTATCCAGGCTCTGCCCGAGGTGACGGTGACCCTTTCCGGTATGTCCAACTTCCAGCAGCTCCAGGAGAATATTTGTACTTACGGAACCCATGCGCCGTTGAATGAGGTGGAGATGTCTGCTGTTCTCGGTGTTGCAGACAGTATGCTGAAGAACAAAACCGTTCCCTGTACCGGCTGCAAGTATTGCCTGACCTACTGTTCCCAGGGCTTGGACATTCCCATGCTGCTGGGACTGTATAATGAACACAACTTTACCAACGGCGGCTTCCTGGCCCCCATGGCCCTGGAGGCCCTGCCGGAGGAAAAACGTCCCCAGGCCTGCATCGACTGTAAGAACTGTGAGGAGGTCTGTCCCCAGCAGATCAAGATCTCTGAGGCTCTGGCAGACTTTGTGGAAAAATTGAAGTAAAGGAGGATCCCTATGACAAAGACTTTTGCATTAGAATACCGCAGACCGTCTGTGAAAGTGCAGGCTATGGCTGCAGCAGTCGCTGTGGTGGCTGCCGTTGCTCTGCCCCAGATCATCCATGTGGCCGGCGCAGCCCTTGGCGTGGGCTCCGGGCTGGGTGAGATGCTCCTGCCCATGCACCTGCCTGTTCTGCTGGTTGGCTTTCTGGCTGGCCCTTGGGCCGGCGGTGCAGCTGGATTGTTGGCTCCCCTGGTGAGCTTGGGCCTCACCGGTATGCCCAGTCAGGCCATGGTTCCTTTTATTATGATCGAACTCTGTGTCTATGGTCTAACGGCTGGTTTCCTCAGCGGAAAGACGATGCCTATGCTGGGAAAGGTGATCGCTGCCCAGTGTGCCGGCAGACTGGTGCGGGCAGGAGCCATTCTCCTGGCCGTTCCGGTCCTGGGGATTTCTGCTGTTCCGGTGTCTGTGATTTGGACCAGCATTTCCGTGGGCATCTATGGACTGGTGTTCCAATGGATTCTGATCCCTGTGATCCTGTCCTGGGTGGAGAAGCAGGATGTATGGGGCTGAATTCGAGCGGGCCTGGGCCCTTCTACAGGAGGAAGGGTATACCTGTGTCCTCTGTAAGGAGGAGAAGGTTTTTACCAGCCGAATGCGGGGGGTGAAACCTCTGCTGTCGTGGTATGACCAAGGACTGGATGTGAAAGGGTTCTCTACTGCCGACAAGGTTGTGGGAAAGGCTGCCGCCTTTCTCTATGTCCTTTTGGGCGTGGGGGAGGTATATGCCCAGGTCATGAGCCGACCGGCCAAAATGGTTTTGGATACCTATGGCATTTCCAATGGATGTGAAGAGGAGGTGGATGCCATCCGCAACCGTGCGAACACCGGCTATTGTCCCATGGAGACCGCCGTGTGGAACATTGCTGATCCAGAGGAAGCCCTGACTGCCATTCGGCAGAAAGTAAAAGAACTGAATGGATAAGAAAAGGGTGCGTTGCAAAATGATTTGCAACGCACCCTCATGCGTTTCATATGTCCCACAGGGACTCCATAACTGCCCTGAGGGGCAATTTCACTCGGCCATAGGCCGAATATCACACGCTGCGAGCGTATTTCACTGAGCCAGCGGCTCAATTTCACTGGGGCTGTTGCATGTTGCAACGGCCCCTTTGATCAGGCCTTGATGGCCCAGCGCATTTTGGTAGATTTGGCTCTGGGGTTCTGGAAGCACTCCTCGGCAGAGGGGCGGATGACATCCTTGGCGGCATCGCTGTAGACCCCTTCTCGCTGAAGCTGCTTGAAGGACTTTTTCACCAGACGGTCCTCTCCGGAGTGGAAGGTGAGGACGGCTACTTTGCCGCCGGGTTTCAGAACAGTGGGCAGCTTTTCCAGGAAGGAATATAGCACCTCGAACTCGCTGTTTACATCGATGCGGAGGGCCTGGAAGGTTCGCTGACAGGATTTCTTCACGGCCTCCTTTCGCTCCTTGGCGGGTAGGAAGGAAAGCGCCTGCTCGATGACATCGGCCAGCTGGCGGGTGGTCTCAATGGTCCCCCTCTTTTTGAACACGGTGATAATGGCCTTTGCGATTTCATCCGCATAGGGCTCGTCAGAGTTTTCCACCAGCATGGCAGCCAGTTCCTCCCGGTCCAGTTCCCGAAGCCGCTGGGCGGCGGTGACCCCGGTGGTGGGATCCAGGCGCAGGTCCAGGGGGCCATCATACTTAAAGGTAAAGCCCCGCTCGGGGTTGTCGATCTGCATGGAGGAGACACCCAGGTCTGCCAGGATGAAGTCAAACTTCTGGTCAGGGGCCACCTGGTCCAGGTCGGCAAAGTTCATCCGGCGGATGGTCAGGATCTCCGGGCCATAGCCCAGTGCTTCCAG
The DNA here is from genome assembly GCA_017435425.1 of Ruminiclostridium sp. GTDB lineage: Bacteria > Bacillota > Clostridia > Oscillospirales > Oscillospiraceae > Evtepia. The sequence goes on from JAFSFC010000014.1 coordinate 83,455, forward strand.
ACGGGCCCGGGTCTTTTCCGACTCGATGGGGTCCACATCTGTGGCGTACATATGGCCCTGTCCCTGGAGTTTTTCCAGCATCCGGCGGGTGTGACCACCGTAACCCAAGGTGGCATCCAGGCCGATCTGCCCGGGCTGGATATCCAGGAATTCCAGGATCTCATTGACCATGATGGAGATGTGCATACCGGCGGGGGTCTTTCCGCTCTGGATGATTTTTGCCACATCATCCTGGTACTTTTCGGGGTTCAGTTCTTTATATTTTTCCCGATAATTTCGGGGGTGAGTGCCTTTGTAGCGAACACGGCGCTTGTGCTCCTGTTCCATGGGAGATCAGCTCCTTTTTTGAATTCACAAAGGTATTGTATCGTGAAATCTCCCTGGATGCAAGGGAGCAGGGGAAATTCCATCGTTGTATCCTGCGGCGATTTGGGTTAAAATAGAAAAAACAACTGTAAAGAAGGAATCTCATGGCAACGGACAATCGCTTCCTGGGGACGGAACCCGTAGGAAAACTGCTTTTCAAGCTGGCACTGCCTGGTGTGGCGGCCCAGCTCATCAATATGCTCTATAACATTGTGGATCGTATCTATATCGGCCATATGGCTGGAGACGGAGACCTGGCGCTCACTGGTGTTGGTATCTGTCTGCCCATTATCCTGTTCATCTCTGCCTTTGCCTGCCTGATCAGTGCTGGTGGTGCGCCCAGAGCGTCCATTGCCATGGGGCAGGGAAATCGGGATGTTTCTGAGAAGATCCTGGGCGGCTGCTTTACCCTGCAGGTCCTGATGTCAGCGGCGCTGACGGCCATCCTGCTCCTGTGGAACCGGGAACTGCTGATGGCCTTTGGTGGCAGCGAAAATACCATCGACTATGCTGTGGCCTATATGAACGTCTATGCGCTTGGCACCCTTTTTGTTCAGCTTACCCTGGGAATGAATGCCTACATCACCGCCCAGGGCTTTGCCAAGACCAGCATGCTGACCGTTCTCATTGGTGCGGTATGCAATATCATTCTGGACCCTATCTTCATTTTCGGGTTCGGGATGGGTGTCCGGGGGGCTGCCTTGGCCACCGTGATCTCCCAGGGGATCTCCTGCAGCTGGGTCATGGCCTTTCTGCTGGGACGAAAGACCGTCTGGAGGATCAAGCGGGAACATCTTCGACTGGACTGGAAGCTTCTGGCACCTTGTCTGGCGCTGGGGTTGTCCCCTTTTATCATGCAGGCCAGCGAGAGTGTCATCTTTGTCTGCTTCAATTCGTCTTTACTGAAATACGGCGGAGATATCGCCGTTGGTGCCATGACCATTCTCACCAGTGTGATGCAGTTTGCCCTGCTGCCCCTGCAGGGCCTGGGACAGGGGGCACAGCCTATCACCAGCTATAACTATGGCGCAGGGAATGCCGATAGGGTGAAGGATACCGTATTTCTGCTTTTGAAAGTCAGCTTGTTATATGCCGTGGTCCTCTGGCTTCTGGTGCTGTTTTTCCCGGAACTGTTTGCCGGGATGTTCACCCCCGACCCGGAGCTCCTGGCCTTCTCCAGTAAGGTCCTGCCCATTTACTGCGGGGCCATCGTGATTTTCGGCATCCAGACCGCCTGCCAGTTGACCTTTGTGGCCATTGGCTATGCAAAATCCTCCATTCTGGTGGCCGTGATGCGAAAGTTCGTCCTGCTGCTGCCGCTGATCTATCTGATGCCCAGGCTGGTGGAAAACAAGACCATCGGCGTTTACATGGCAGAGCCGGTGGCCGATGTTTTGGCTGTGACCTTTACGGTCATCCTGTTCGCCATGCAGTTCAGAAAAGCGCTGGGCAGTATGGAAAAACCCCAGAAGGGAGTGTGACAAACCATGTTGCTTGTCTATCCGGATTATTACCCGGAATTTAAGTGTATTGCATCAGCATGTAAGCACAGCTGCTGTATCGGCTGGGAGATCGACATTGACCCTGAGTCCCTGGTCAGGTTTCAAGCCATAGAAGGGCCCATGGGAGAACGATTGGCGAGATCCATCTGCCTGGAGGAAGAACCTCATTTTATCCTGGGGAATCGGGAACGCTGTCCCTTCCTGAATCAGGAAGGACTGTGTGACCTGATCCTCTACGGAGGGGAAGAGATCCTTTGTCAGATCTGTACCGACCACCCCAGATATCGGAATTTTCTGCCGGGGCGAACAGAGGTCGGCGTAGGCCTCTGCTGTGAGGCAGCCGGACGGCTGATCCTCTCCCGAAAGGAGCCTGTGACCCTCTGTGTGAATGTGGAAGAAGTGGAGCAGGAGGAAGAGAACCTGCCGTTGCAGGAGCTGCGTCAGGATGCCTTCGACACTGCCCAAGACCGGACCCGGACTGTGACCGAGCGGGAGGAAGCTCTTTTGGAGCACTTCATGGGCTGGGTGCCAGAGTTGTCGGCTTCCCAGTGGGCAGATATCTATCTGGACCTGGAGCGGCTGGACGATGCCTGGACGGCAGTCCTGAAGGACCTGCGGAGTTATGGTGATTCTGTCGATATGGATGGTTTCTCTCAATACATGACGGGAAGGGAAGAAGAGTATGAGCAGCTGCTGGTCTATTTCCTGTACCGCCACTTCCTGACAGCTTATGAGGATGGGGATGTGGGCAGCAAGGTTTCTTTTGCAGTCCTCAGCACCCGGATGATCCGTCTGCTGGGTGCCCTTCATTGGCAGATGACCGGAACCTTTACGTTGGAAGACCAGGTAGAGTATGCCCGGATGTATTCGGCAGAGATCGAGTATTCCCAGGCTAACCTGGATACCCTGTTTACCATGCTGATGTAAGGAGAAAACAGATGCAAATCATCATTTCACCAGCCAAGAAAATGCGAATGGATACCGACAGCTTTGCCTGGAGAGATCTGCCTGCTTTTCTGCATAGGACGGAGGCTCTGTTTTCCAGGCTGAAAGAGCTTTCTTATGAGGAATTGAAATCCCTTTGGAAGTGCAACGATAAGATCGCCGCCCAGAATGCAGAGAGAATAAACACACTGGATCTGCATACGTCACTTACCCCTGCTGTTATGGCTTACGAGGGGATCCAGTATCAGTACATGGCTCCTGGGGTGTTTGATGAAGACGCCCTTGAATATGTACAGGACCATCTGCGCATCCTGTCCGGCTTTTATGGCCTCCTTCGGCCCTTCGATGGTGTGATCCCCTATCGATTGGAAATGCAGGCCAAGCTGTCTGTAGACGGATATAAAGATCTCTACACCTATTGGGGTGATACCCTGGCCAAAGCTCTTTGGGCGGAAAGCGATGTGGTTGTGAACCTGGCCTCCAAGGAATACAGTCAGTGCATTTCAAAATATGTTCCCGAGGGAAAACGCTTTCTGACATGCACCTTTGGCCAGCGGAAGGGGGATAAGATCATCGAGAAGGGAACCATGTGCAAAATGGCCCGTGGAGAGATGGTCCGATATCTGGCAGAGACACAGGCAGACGATCCGGAGCAGCTGAAAGCCTTTGACCGGATGGGCTATCATTTTTCTTCGGTTGATTCCACGCAAACCAATTATGTCTTTATCAAGGAGGATTGAACCATGCTGGAAGTTGGACAAAAAGCCCCCGATTTTACCCTGCCGAATCAGAATGGCGAAATGGTAAAGCTCTCTGATTTCTTGGGGAAAAAGGTGGTCCTGTATTTCTATTCCAAGGACAATACCTCGGGCTGCACCAAGCAGGCCTGCGCCTTTGGCCTGACCTATCATCGGTTTAAGGCACTGGGCGTGGAGGTCATTGGCATCAGCAAGGACTCTGCGGCATCCCATGAGAAGTTTGCCGCCAAGCACAGCCTTCCCTTCCTGCTACTCTCAGATGAAGATCGTCAGGTCCACCAGGACTATGATGTCCTGAAGGAGAAGAAGTCTGCCGGAAAGGTGACCTTGGGCACCCTGCGCACCACCTATATCATCGATGAACAGGGTGTCATCGAAAAAGTGATGCCCAAGGTCAAGCCGGATACCAATGCGGAAGAGGTCTTGGCCTATCTTCAGCACATAACCAGATAAAAATATCAAGGAGGAATCGAACGATGCTTGATCGAGCTTACGGCGCCCTTGTGGGCGGTGCCATCGGAGATGCCATGGGCATGCCGGCGTCCTTTCTGACCCGCCGTCAAATCACCAACACCTATGGCTACATTCTGGATTTCCTGGAACCGGAGAAGTCTGTGCAGTCTTACCACGGCGACCTGAAGGCCGCAGAAGTGACCGACGACACCATGGAGAGTGTTATTGTGGCCCAGGTGCTGATTGAGCACGGCAGATTCTCTGAGGAGGCCTTCAATCAGGCCATGAAGCAGTGGGCCATGGAACAGAACATGCTGGAGAGCACGGTCATCGGCCCTTCCACCAGACGGTATCTCACTGCTCTCATTGAGGGAAGAGATCCTAAACTCACTGCCGGTCAGGGCATGACCAACGGAAGCGCCATGCGGGCCGCCCCCATCGGCATCCGCTACTATGACGACCTGACCAAGTGCATTGAAGCGGCAGCAGCCTCTTCTCTGCCCAGTCATGGCAGCAGACCTGCCGTGGCCGCAGCCTGCGCAGTAGCTGCCGGTGTTTCCATGGGTGTGCACGGCGGGTATTCCTCCCTGGACGTTCTCCGGGCGGCGGCGGATGCGGCGGCCTATGGCGAGAAAGTCGGCCAGGACATTGCGGCCCCCTCTTTGGCCCGGCGTTTGCGGATGGTTGAGCGCATTGTGGATGAACTCTCTGAGGAGAGTCTCCCCACCATCCTGGACGAGTTGGTGGGCATCTTCGGTGCCAGCATGATGTCCTATGAATCCGTGGCCCTTTCCTATGGAGCCTTTTATGCCGCCAACGGCAATGGCATGGACGGCGTACTGGCGGCCATCAACGCCGGTGACGATGCCGACACCAATGGCTCCATTTGCGGCAATCTCTGCGGTGCTTTCAGCGGTGCCCAGTCCTTCCCGGCGATCTGGCGCAGCCGTGTGGAAAAGACCAGCGGTCTGGACCTGCGAAAGACGGCAGAACTGCTGCTGAAGCGGTGATCTTAACAGGATAGAAACAGGCCCTGCGGCAGTCTAGCAGCCGCAGGGCCTGCATTCTTACATAAGGGTAAATTGCTCATCTCCGGAATCATCGCACATAATGGAAAGGGGAAGGGACCATCGTCCCTTTCTTTTTTTGTTGACAAGAAAGGTGATTTTTGATACAATTAGTTAGCAATAGATAACTAGCTGCGGATGCCGCAGTTTTTTTGTCCTAATAGGTTAGTTGTTGCTAACTAATATTGAGAAAGGAGAGGGGGAACCCTCTGTTTCTGTTATGAGTGCATCATCCTTAGCTGAAGCTGTTCAGCAGTATCTGTTGGAACATGTTGACCGGCGTGTCACCATCGCAGAGTTGGCCGAGCGGTTTCAAGTGTCTCAGACCCAATTGAAGGTCTCTTTTCGGAAGTTCTATGGGCTGTCTGTATATGCCTACGCTCGCCGAGCGAAAATGGAGGCCGCAGCACAGCTCCTTCTGGACGGTAAGATCAGTGTTTTGGAAGTTGCTGGGATGGTGGGCTATGAGAACGCAAGTAAATTTGCCCATGCTTTTGGGGATGTTATGGGAATGACTCCAACGCAGTTCCGAAAAAAGAATCAAGACAATGCCAGGCAGGGATAGAAATGTCCTTGCCTCTGTCTTTTTGGAGCAGAATGGGAATGTTGACTATGTTATAATTACATAACAAGTAATATGGAGTTGATCGTAATGAAGAAACATAAGTTATATGCATGGTTGACCGTAGCATTCTTCCTGCTCACGATCATTACCGGGTACGAGAGAAAATAAGGAGGAGTCATCATGAACATTAAGTGGGATAAGGTCGCACTGTTTGCAGGCGGCCTGGTTGTTGGTACTGCTGGCCTGAAGGTCCTCATCAGCAAGGAAGCCGTGAAGGCATACACCCATACCACCGCTGCCGTTCTGCGGGTCAGAGAGTGCGTGATGGGTACTGTGTCCATGGTCAAGGAAACTGCCGAAGACATTCTGGCAGATGCAAAACAGATCAATGAAGCGCGCGCTGTGGAAGAAGAGGAGATCATCCTGGATATGTCTGCAGAGGACGCAGCAGAAGCTGAATAAGCAAAGGAACGGAGAGGCGTTTGGTTTCCATAGCCTCTCCTTTTTCATATCGGAAGATGGAGGTGCTGTATGAAATGTAGAATTCTCCATGCGTCCAAAGGACGTCTCCGTGTTCACCTGGAGCAGAAAAGGATGACTTTGGCCCAGGCGGATATGGTGGAGTACTATCTGAAGCAGGTTTCAAGTGTTTCTGACGTAAAGGTCTATGACAGGACCTGCGATGTGGTGATCTATTTCGAAGGGGACAGACAGCCGGTGGTGGAAGCCTTGTCTGTGTTTTCTTATGATAAGGCTGCCAACCTGGTGCCGGAACACACGGGGCGGGCTCTGAACCGGGAATATGAAGACAAGCTGGCCAATGCTGTCATGATGCGCATGGTGCGGAAGGCTCTTGTTCCTGCACCCATTCGGCATGTAATATCTGTGGTGAAAGCCATTGACCATGTCCGAAAAGGAGCAACTTGCCTGCTGCATGGAAAAATTGAAGTTTCCGTTCTGGATGCTACGGCTATCACGGTCTCTTTGCTGCGCCAGGACTTTAACACGGCTTCGTCCATTATGTTCATGCTGAAAATCGGCGAAATTCTGGAGGAGTGGACCCACAAGAAGTCTGTGGACGACTTGGCCAGAGCCATGTCTTTGAACATCGATACCGTTTGGCTGAAGGTTGGGGATCAGGAGGTCAACGTACCCATCGAAAATGTTAAGGTGGGAGACCATGTAGTGGTTCGTACCGGCAGCATGATCCCTCTGGATGGCAAGGTTGCCGAGGGTGATGTCATGGTGAACCAGGCATCCATTACGGGGGAATCCCTCCCGGTTCACAAGCCGGTGGGCAGCTATGTCTATGCCGGTACGGTTGTGGAAGAGGGCGAGTGCACGATCTGTGTCAGCAAGGTGTCCGGCAGTGGTCAGTATGACCGGATCGTCCGCATGATCGAGGAATCGGAAAAGCTCAAGTCCACTGCAGAGGGCAAAGCGGCCCATCTGGCGGATAAACTGGTGCCCTACAGTTTGGGTGCCACCGCTCTGACCTACCTGCTCACCCGGAATGTGACACGAGCGCTTTCAATCCTGATGGTGGACTTTTCCTGTGCCCTGAAACTGGCCATTCCGATTTCTGTCCTATCTGCGATGCGCGAGGGGCGAAATCACAAGATCGCCGTCAAAGGCGGCCGCTTCCTGGAAGCTGTGGCGGAGGCGGACACCATTGTGTTTGATAAGACCGGTACCCTGACCTATGCATGTCCTACCGTGGCACAGGTGATTCCCTTTGGGGGGCAGGATGCCCGGGAAATGCTCAGGCTGGCAGCCTGTCTGGAGGAGCATTATCCTCACTCCATTGCCAATGCTGTGGTGGCAGAGGCTAAAGCCCAGGATCTGCAGCATGAGGAGCGGCATTCCAAGGTAGAATATGTGGTGGCCCATGGCATTTCCAGCATCGTGGACGGGCAGAAAGCCATCATTGGCAGCTATCATTTCGTCTTCCAGGATGAGGGCTGCGTAGTACCCGAGGGTGATGAAGGGCTGTTTGAGTCCATTCCCACCCAGTATTCCCCTCTGTATCTGGCCATTGCAGGCGTTCTGGCGGCTGTTATCTGTATAGAGGATCCTCTGCGTCAGGAGGCAGCAGAAGTGGTTCAGGCTCTGCATGGGTTGGGACTGCATCGAGTTGTGATGATGACGGGAGACAATCAAAAAACAGCCCATGCTGTGGCTGCTGCAGTGGGTGTAGACGAATACTATGCAGAGGTCCTTCCGGAGGATAAGGCTAACTTTATCCGTCGGGAACACGAGGAAGGGCGAAAGGTCATCATGATCGGTGATGGAGTCAATGATTCCCCTGCTTTGTCCGAGGCGGATGCTGGTATCTCCATTGCCACCGGTGCGGCCATTGCTCAGGAAGTGGCAGACATCACCCTGGCGGCAGATGACCTGTATTCTCTGATCACGCTGCGGAAGCTTGCGGTTGGTCTTATGGGGCGGATTCAGCGGGACTATCGTTTTATTATGTCCTTTAATGCTGGGTTGATCGCTCTGGGTGTAGCGGGGATCCTGCCTCCGGCCACTTCGGCACTCCTTCACAATGCATCTACGCTGGCAATCAGTTTGCAAAGCATGACAAATCTGCTGCAAGAATGAGTTACACCACATAAAAACAGGCCCTGCGGATTCTGCCGCAGGGCCTGTTTTATGATACTTACATGAGGGGAGCAATGGCTTTCATCACGATACCGGTAAGCTTTCTGGTAATAGGCTCCTTGTGGAGACTCTCACGGGTGACCGGTTTACATTTGGAAAGGGTCTTTTGGAAGTCTTCCTCAATGACGGGGATACAATCACTCTTGTAAAGATAAGCCGCACACTCAAAGTGGTGATACAGACTCCGGTAGTCCATGTTGATGGTACCAACCACCGCCTTGCAGTCATCGCTGACAAAGACTTTTGCGTGGACGAAGCCGGGGGTATACTCATAAATTTTCACACCGGAGGCCATCAGGGAGGCATAGTGTGTTTTTGCCAGGGCATAAGGAATCTTCTTATCCGGAATACCCGGCAGAATAAGGGAGACGTCCACCCCTCGCTCGGCAGCATACTTCAATGCAGTCTCCAGTTCGCCGTCCAGAATGAGATAAGGGGACATAATGTGGACATAGGACTGGGCCCGGTTCAGAATATCCATATAGACTCGCTCACCGACCTTGTCATCGTCCAAGGGGCAGTCGGCATAGGGGATCACATAGCCATTGGCTTCGTGCATTGGGTAGGTGTGGACGGATAAATACTTAGCGTATACCGGCCGTTTCTCATAGCTGTTCCAAAGCTGGAGGAACATCAGGGTAAAACTCTTCGCGGCATCCCCCTGAAGCATGATGGCTGTGTCCTTCCAGTGGCCATACTTTACAGTATAGTTGATGTATTCGTCCGCCATATTGATGCCGCCAGTGAAAGCGGTATGGCCATCGATCACTAAAATCTTTCGGTGGTCCCGATAATTATAATGGGTAGACAGGAAGGGACGAGCGGGAGAGAAGACCTTGCACTGAATACCAAGATCTCTCAGCAGTTTGGGATAGCTATGGGGCAGGGTTGAAAACTCACAGCTGCCATCGTACATGACCCGGACTTCCACACCTTCTTTTGCCTTGCGGGCCAGAATGTCCAGCACACTGCCCCACATAAGGCCTTCATCAATGATGAAGTACTCCAGGAAAATAAATTTTTCAGCCCGCTCTAACTGACCTAATAGTTCCAGCAGCATATCTGCGCCAAGGGGAAAATAGGTGACATGGGTATTCTTAAATACGGGATGACATCCGCTTCGGCTGAGGTATTGGGTCAAGGCGGCCGTCTCCGGGCTTTCATTCATGAGTTCATCCATGATCTCCTGGTCCTGGGGAATGGAGTTGCGGGTGCTGTCGATGGTCCGGGCAACTGCTCGTTTCAGGGTGCGGTGACCGACATCCATCTGCGTGTAGATCAGCAGAAGGGCTCCAAAAACCGGAATGACTGTGATAATAATTAGCCAAGTGATTTTGGCAGATGGGTCGATGGCGTTGTTAAGCAGATAGAACACGGCAATAATAGAAATCGCGATCATTGCGGTGTAGAGCTGAGGGGCATACTCGCTGAAGCGCTGAAACACCACCACAAGCAAAGCAACTTGCACCAAAAGCATCAGCACGATGATACCGGTTCTGCCAAACAGAGCTCGGAGAAGCCCCTTATGTCCTCGCTCCAGCAGGGTCAGTTCTGCAATACCGGTTTCATTTGAGATTCGTTCCATAGGCAGGTCCTCCATACACCCGGGCGGGTATCTGTGTCCCATGATATCCGTCAACGCATTGTATAATCAGTTCATTGTGAGGGTAACATAAAACTTTTTTTGCCGCAACCCTTTTCCAAGAAAATGTTTTGCAGTTGTCCATATTTTGGTTGAATCTGTCACAGTTCAAGGTATAATAAATGAGAAAGCCGAGGAAGGGAGGAACCAAGCATGACAGGTTTCGGGCCTGATCCCAACAGCGTGTATCCAAACGAAAACATCAAGCAGGTATGTTTTATTAAGAATGTGATCACACGTCCAAACATTGAAGTCGGGGACTACACCTATTATGATGATGTGGATGGTCCGGAGAGATTCCAGGAGCGTGTGACCCACCACTATGACTTTATCGGCGACAAACTCATCATTGGAAAATTCTGTGCCATTGGCCGGGGTGTTGAGTTCATCATGAACGGAGCCAACCACCGCATGGGCAGTGTGACCACCTATCCCTTCAACATCATGGGACACGGCTGGGAGCGGTTTGCACCGGACTTGAAGGAGCTGCCTCTGAAAGGGGATACTGTGGTGGGAAATGATGTCTGGTTTGGCCAGAATGTGACCGTCCTGCCGGGTGTCCACATTGGGGATGGGGCCATCATTGCTGCCAATTCTGTGGTGAGCCGGGATATCCCGCCCTATTGTGTGGCAGGAGGAAATCCATGTCGTGTTTTTCGTCCCCGGTTTGACCGGGAGATGACAGAATACTTGCTGAAACTCAAATGGTGGGATTGGCCGCCAGATAAAATATTCCGCAATCTGGAAGTGCTGTGCAGCAGTGATCTGGAACGCATCAAAACCATCGCAGAATGAGAGGTAACACCTATGGTACAACCCATTATGAAAGACGAAGCCTTCCTGGCCATCCCTTCTGAGCCTGCTACCAAGGATGACTTGCAGGTGGCCCAGGACCTGCTGGATACCCTGACTGCCCATGCAGAGGGATGCGTAGGCATGGCAGCAAATATGATCGGCGTCTCCAAGCGAATCATTGTGTTTGACAACGAAGGGACCTATATGGTCATGTTCAACCCGGAGATCGTCAAGGCCTCTGACCGATATGAGACCGAAGAGGGCTGTCTCTCTCTGGTGGGGCGGCGGACCACCAAGCGGTACAAGTCCATCAAGGTCAAATATCAGACCGCAGACTTCCAGACCCGATTCAAGACCTATACCGGCTGGACAGCCCAGATCATCCAGCACGAGATCGACCACTGCAACGGAATCATCATATGATGACCCGCCAAGAGGCCGTGGCCGCCTGCCTGGAGTTTCCCTTCGCCTATGAGGACCATCCCTTTGATGACCACAACTGGACGGTCATGCGCCATCAGGGAAACAAGAAAATCTTTGCGGCCATTTTTCAGCGGGAGGGCCGCATGTGGATCAATGTGAAAGCAGAACCTCTGGCGGGAGATTTCTGGCGGAGGACCTATCCTGCGGTGGTTCCGGCCTACCATATGAACAAGACCCATTGGATCAGCATCATCCTGGACGGCACCATGTCAGACCGGGAGATCCTGCGTCTCATCCAGGACAGCTTTACATTGACCGCTCCGAAACAGCGGCGCAAAACAACAGAAAACACCCCCAACGGGGCAAAGAAAGAGGATTGACCCATGGAAAGCCTGAAAGGAAAATGTGTTTTGCTGGGGATCTCCGGCGGGATCGCAGCCTACAAGATGGCCAATGTGGCCAGCGCCCTGCGAAAAGCCGGAGCAGATGTCCACGTTGTGATGACCGAGAACGCCACTCAGTTCATTACCCCCCTTACCTTTGAGACCCTCACCAACAACCGCTGTGTGGTAGACACTTTCGCCCGGGACTTTCAGTATGATGTGACCCACATCTCCCTGGCCAAGGCGGCGGACCTGATCCTGATCGCGCCTGCCACCGCCAATGTCATCGCCAAGCTGGCCCACGGCATTGCAGACGATATGCTTACCACCGTCACCCTGGCAGCCCGGTGCAAGAAGTTGGTGGCCCCGGCTATGAACACCGCTATGCTGGAGAATCCCATTACCCAGGACAACATTCGTACCCTGGAAAAGTACGGCTTTGAGATCATCCAGCCCGCCAGCGGACTGCTGGCCTGCCAGGATGTGGGCAGCGGGAAGCTGCCGGAGCCTGAGGTCCTGGAAGATCACATCCTCCGCCATCTGGCCCGGAAAAAGGACCTGATGGGTGTTCGGGTGACGGTGACTGCTGGACCCACCCAGGAATCCCTGGACCCGGTCCGTTTTATTACCAACCACAGCACGGGACGGATGGGCTATGCCATCGCTCGGGAGGCCATGCTCCGGGGGGCAGAGGTCACTCTGATCTCCGGTCCGGTGGATCTGGACCTGATCCCCTTTGTGGAGACTCGGCCTGTCACCACGGCGGCGGACATGCTCCATGCCATCCAGGATACTCTGCCCAAAACGGATATCCTCATCAAAGCGGCAGCCGTTGCCGACTATCGTCCCGTCACCGTAGCCAGTGACAAAATCAAAAAGAGGGAAGGGGATATGTCCATCCCTCTGGAACGCACCAGCGACATCCTGGGCTGGGTGGCAGAAAACCGCCACCCGGGTCTGTATGTCTGCGGCTTCTCCATGGAGACCCAGAACATGGTGGAGAATTCCAAGGCCAAGCTGGAACGGAAGCACCTGGACATGATCGTGGCCAACAATCTGAAAGTGGCCGGCGCCGGGTTTGGCGGCACCACCAATGTGGTGACCATTATCACGGAAAAAGACGTAAAGGAGCTTCCTCTCATGGGAAAGGACGAGGTGGCGGCCTATCTGCTGGATGAGATCCAGCGCAGACGATACCCCTATAACTTTGAACTTTAAGATCAAAAAAACCGCCCTGCTTGTATCTCAACAAGCAGGGCGGTTGACGTTTACAGAATGGAAGCCAGGGGAACCAGAATCACCAGACCGATGATATTTACCACGGTGAAGACCACCAGGTATCGCATGGGCTTGGCATCGGGCAGAGCGGCATAGTACTGGAAGGAGATGAGACTGGCCAGGGAGGCGATCAGGGTACCTAGGCCGCCGATATTGGTGCCGGCCAGCATGCCCTGCCAGTCATGGGTGAAGTCGGCCAGAAGGACAGAGGCGGGGACATTGCTGATGAACTGGCTGGCCAGCAGAGAGGCCAGGAAGGCGCTGCGGTCCATAAGAGCGGTGAGGAGCTCCCGGACCTGGTCAATGGCGCCAATGTTTCCGGCGAAGATGAAGAAGCACACGAAGGTCAGCAGAAGGCTGTAGTTTACCTTGCCAAGCATGGACTTGTCCACCACAAAAAATGCAATGACCACAATGAGGGTCAGGGCTTCGTAAGGAAGAACATGGAAGACCGACAGCAGGCATAACAGGAAGAGTCCTGCATACAGGGTCAGTTTCCGACGGCTGGGAATGGTGTTGTCCTCCTGGAAGGACACCTGGATGGGCTCGTTGGGGATCATCCGGGTTGCAACCAGCAGGGCGGCCAGGCTCAGGAGGGTCAGGGGGACCATCACCCGGAAGAAGCTCCCGGCAGTCAGGTCATAGTGGGCATACAGGAAGAGGTTCTGTGGGTTTCCAACAGGGGTGTCCATGCTGCCCAGGTTGGCGGCCACCGTCTGCAGGACGATAACGGGGATCATGAGGTCGGTTTTGCCAATGGTCTGAAGAACCAGAATGGCAAAGGGGACAAAGGTGATGAGGGCCACGTCGTTGGTGACCAGCATAGAGGTAAAGAAGGGAAGAAGGATGAGCATCACCACAACCGTACGCAAATGGTGGCTGTTGGTGAGAAGCCGATGGGCCAGCACGTCAAAGAGATTGCAGGACTGGAGTCCGGCAACCACAGCCATGAGGCAGAACAGCAGGCACAGGACACGGACGTCTACATAACCCAGATAGGCCGCGCTGGGGGGAACTGCGATCATGGAGAGCATAGCGGCCAAAGCGGCAATGAACAGAACGGGTTCCTTTCGGATGGGGGTCAGACACTTTTCGAGCATAGAAAACTCCTTCTCCTCTGTAAACAAAACGTCAGGTTTTTGGAAAGTGCGCAACTTTTGTTATCATATCAGAGGGGAGAAAAAAGTCAATTCACAAACTGTATAATTCTCTTGCAGAAAATACGATTGTGCTTTATCATAGAGGATAGATAAACCTATCCCTTTGATAAGAGAAGGATGTGAGAGAATGGAGAACTATGGCATCTTGAGCCTTCTGCCGGTTGCAGTGGTCATCATTCTGGTGTTCGTCACCCGACGGACGGCGGCATCCCTGCTGACCGGTTCCGTGGTGGGTGCCATCATGCTGTATGGCAAGGATTTTGCCAAACCCCTCATTGATGTAGTCTACGGGGTTATGGGTAGCGACACCTGGATCTGGCTGGTGCTGGTCTGCGGCTTCTTCGGGAGCCTTGTGGCCCTGTTCGAGGCCTCGGGCGGTATCTTTGGCTTTACCAACATCGCAGCCAAGGTCTGCACCACGGAAAAGCGAACTCTGTTTGGTGCCTGGCTTCTGGGTGTCATCGTGTTCATTGACGACTGGCTTTCCATCCTCTCGGTGGGTGCCGCCATGCGCAATGCCACGGACCGCTTCAAGATCCCCCGGGAAATGCTGGCCTTCGTCAGCAATGCGGTTGCTTCCTCGGTCTGCGTCATCGTGCCCATTTCCACCTGGGGCGTGTTCATGATCAGCCAGATGGTGGCCTCCGGGGTCTGCACCACCGAAGCAGGCATGGCCACCTTCCTGAAGACCCTGCCTCTGATGTTCTACCCCCTGATGGCTCTGCTGTGCTCCCTGCTCTTCGCCATCGGCATCCTGCCCAAGTACGGCCCCATGAAGAAGGCCTACGCCCTGGCCCGAAGCGAGGAGGCCCAGGACATGGAGCAGCAGGAAGAAAAGAAGGGCAACGCCCTGAACTTCCTGGTCCCCATCGTCCTCATCACCGCCATCACCATCGCCACCGGCGAGATCCTCTACGGCACTCTGTTTGGACTGGTCTTCTGTGCAGTCCTCTATCTGCCCCAGCGGCTCATGAGCCTGAATAAGTTCATGGACAGTGTGGTCTCCGGCTTTAAGGACATGGTGGGTGTGTTTATGATCATCACCAGTGCCTTTACCCTTCGTGACATCAACAGTCTGCTGGGAATGCCCGAGTACGTCATCGGCGCAGCCAAGGCCGCCTTGAGCCCCGAACTGCTTCCTGTGGCTGCCTTCTTCATTGTCACGGTCTTGGGTGTGGCTGCCGGCAACTTCTGGGGCATTTGCGCCATCTCCTTCCCGGTCATCATTCCCATCGCTGTGGCTCTGGGAGGCAATGTCCTGCTGACGGCAGGTGCCATCATTTCCGCTACGGCTGCCGCCTCCCATATCTGCTTCTTTGGCTCCGAGGCTACCCTGACCTGCTCTGCCACCCAAATTGAAAACGTACAGTACGCCAAAACGGCCATTCCCATGCTGATGGTCCCTGTGATTCTCAGTGCGACCCTCTATCTGGGTGTCGGTTTCCTCATCGGCTGATTTCTGTGTATAGTAAACCACGCGAGACGACACATCGTCCCGCGTGGTTTTTCTTTTTATTCAAGGGTTTTCCAAAGGGCCATTCGGGTAGAGAAGTCCACATCCACCTTGCCTATGTTCTTGAGCCAGGCCAGATAGGACTTCACCGTGCTGCCCACCAGGACATTCTGGGAGAAGTCCATTTTCAGGTCGTAGGCCTCAAACAATTTCTGCAGCAGAGCATCAAAGCATATGGGCTCCCGGCAGAATTCCAGGATGCGGTCTGCCACCTGATGGACCTTGTCGATGTTGTACTGGGCCAGAGGGGCAATGTCTTTGGTTGCCTCTGCGTGGGAAGGGATGAAGAGGTCAGCCTGGAGTCCTTTGACCTTCTCCAGAGTGTCCAGATAGGCCCCCACGTCGTAGATGACCCCGATCTGGTACTTTTCCAGCGTCTCCTTGCTGGACAAACAGTCCGCCAGGAAGGTCACGCCGTCAGAGGTGGTAAAGCCCACCATGTCGAAGAAGTGGCCGGGAAGGGGAAGGATCTGCATCCCTTCGGGCAGAATATCTTGGGTCAGGTACTCAGCTTCGCTCTCCTGGGCCATGAGAAACTTGTGCCGCAGGTCCTTGGGCGGGAAGCCGCCGAAGAGATAGGAGGGCTCCAGCAGGGGATGGCGGGTGAAGGCGCAGTCAATGCCGGGAACATAGATCTTGCACCCGGTCTGGTTCTGGAGATACTTATTGCCGCCGATGTGGTCGGCGTTGGAGTGGGTATTCAGGATGGCCTTCAGCTTCCAGCCCTGCTTATCCAGGATCTGCCGGATCTTTCGGCCAGAATCCTTGTCCCCGCCACTGTCAATGAGCCAGACCTGGTCGTCATCCTCCAGATATAGGCCGATCTTCACCGGAACATTGATGTAATAGGTTCTCTGGCCCACTTGGATCAGTTCATACATGGCGATAGCACCTTCCTTGCCTTTGTTTTCCTCAGTATAGCAAAAACCGGCAGGATTGTCACCTGTTTCATAGGAAATGGTTGACTGTGTTCTACAGCTGTAGTATAATATCCGAAAGAAGGATACTACAACTGTAGGAGGTGCAATCATGGTTAAACTGACCGATGCTGAGTGGGCCGTCATGCAGGTCCTGTGGGCAGGGGAGGACTTCTCCCTGGGAGAGGTGGTATCCGCCCTGGAGCCCACCCGCAACTGGCGAAGGAACACCGTCCACACCTACCTCACCCGCATGGAGGAAAAGGGGATGGTGGATATCCGCCGGGAGAAAGAGCCCCATCGATATGCCGCTGCGGTCACCCGGGAGGCCTGCGCCCGTCAAGAGCGGAGCCAGCTGCTGGACCGGGTCTACGGCGGAGCAGCAGGAGATCTCATCGCCGCATTTTTGAAGGAATCCCGCATCACCGCTGAGGAGCGGGACCGACTGCGCAAACTGCTGGACGACATGGAGGTGTAAACTATGACCGGGATCTGGGGATTCATCCTGCAAACGTTATATGTGTCCCTGGTGGGCGGTCTGCTTCTGTTGGTGAAGTCCATTCTGCGGGACAAGCTCACCCCACGGTGGCAGTATGGGGTCTGGTCCGTGCTGGCCCTGCGTATCCTGGTGCCGGTGGGTGTCTCCTGGAAGTACGTCCTTCTGCCTTTGCCTCTTTGGGTGGAGACCATCCGCATCCTGGCAGAGCAGACTGTTTCCGCCCTTTGGTTTACCTGGCTGTATTGGCTCTACCTGGCCGGTGTGGCGGTCTTTCTTCTGCGGTATGTGGTCTCCTTCCTCCGTCTGCGGTTGCTCATGAGAAGGGGAGAAGTGGCCCCGGAAGTGTTAACGCAGCAAGTAAAGCAGGTGGCAGAGCGGTATGGGTTGAAGCCTTGTCAGGCAGTGGTCCTTTCCGGACTGCCCTCTCCTATGGTCTGCGGGATGGTTCGCCCGGTGCTGGCTGTGCCGGAGGGGGCAGAACTGGATGACCACGTGATTCTCCATGAGCTTCTCCATGTGAAGTATCACGATGCATTGCAGAATGTGTTCTGGAGCATCTGCCGTGCCCTCCATTGGTGCAATCCTCTGGTCCATTGGTTCATGGATCAGATTGGCAACGACATGGAATCTCTCTGCGACCAGCGGGTCTTGGAACGGCTGGAAGGTGAGGAGCGCCGGGACTACGGCCTGTCCCTTCTGGCTATGTCCAACGACAGGTATCCCAGAGCGCCGGGGACCACCTCCATCTCCAACGGCGGCAAGAACATCACCCGCCGCATTGAGGCCATTGTGCGGTTTAAGAAGTACCCCAAGGGTATGGCTTTGGCCTCTGTCTGTGTGACCGTCATGCTGATGTGCGGCTGCATGTTTCCTACCATTCAGCCGGAGCTGACCTATCGAGCCAATGTAGATGGCGGGCCTTGGAACAACGCAGCTGCCCTTGCGGAGCTGAATCTAAACCGCTGCGCTACCCCAGCCGGGGCGTTTGATACCTATGCCAAGGGGTTGCAGCGCTGTGACCAGCAGTGGCTGGCTCTGGCATCCCCTGAAGCGAAAAAACAGGAAATATTAAAAGGAGCCAACGCTTATATCGGGATGGAGAACGGGATCCGGCACTGGAAAAATGAGATCGAGACCGGTGTGGGCTTGACCGTTTACGAAGTAAAGGACCGTGAAGTGATACCGACAGGGGAGAAAGTGGACATCTGGCTCTCTCAGACTACCTATGAACTGTACAACCTGGTCCTCCAGGAGGACGGCAGTTATACCGCCCTTCTGACCTTCTTCTTTGACAATGTACAGACATTGGACGGCGATCTTCTCTGCTGTGCTCCGTCAGCTGATGAGATTTGTGCCGTGGCAACCTATCCGGTGCGGGTCTGGCAGGAGACCGGTTGGGTACTGGAGGAGACTGGAAGTCCCTCTCTTTACCTGCTGAACGGTTTGGATGTTCATACCTTCTTATACGAATTGTTTCCTGCTCTGCATATCTACTATGGGGAGGGGAACACCGGCTCCGTTTTTTGCAGGCTCTGGACCGACTGCAGCATAGAAGTCCCTGATGGTTACTGGGAGGATGCAATCAGCTTTTCCACGCAGTATCCCTGTCCTGATGCAGAGTTCGGGATGTACATGGAGAATGAATTGATTCGCTTTACCTATTCGGGCACGGAAAACCAACGGAAGAGTCTTTTTCAGGCTGGCATGCAGGTGCAGAAACTGAATGAAGATGGGACGGTTCCGGAATTTGAAGAACTTCCTGATACCAAGGAATGGACAGAGTCCAGTGGCGGTGGAAAAGCAGCTTGGACCAATTGGCGAGGTGAAGACTGGCACGGTACCTGTTTGAATGGCGGCGGAGGAAGTACCACACCAGAAGAAATCGTGCTTCCCCTCGGCTATGCTGCACAAATCTGGCTGAATGATGAACTGGCAGAAACCATCATCCTGAAGGAGGTGCCTCCCAATGGATAAAAAGTACCTGATCCATGCCATGGGCAGCATTGCCTGGGGCTATGTGTTCTTCTATCTGGCCATCAACCTTGGCACAATTGATATTCTGCCCGACTGGGTCCTCTTCGTCCTGGTGGTAAGAGCCTTGAAGCCGCTGTCGGAGGTTGTCCCCTCGGCCAAACTGCTGGAGCCTTTGGGCATCCTTCTGGGGGTTCTCTACGGCTTTCAGTGGATCTTCAAGGTCGTGGGCCATCCCATCCAGTGGTATCTGTTTACGGTCATCGTGTCTGTGCTGGTCCTGTACTTCAACTTCCAGCTTCTGACCAATCTGGCAGAGGTCGCCCGAAAATATGGGTATCCCGAGGAGAAAAAGATTTTGCAGCTGCGCACCGTCCAGGCCATTCTGACCACCGTGGCAGCCATCCCCCTGCCCTGGGAGGAAGTCAGCTATCTGTATTTCGGTCTGGCCGTCGTTCACCTGATCGTGGTGGCCTGGATCTGTGTGGTCCTCTTTGGCCTCCGGAAGAAAATGTCTCTGGCCTATGATGCCCCTGTGGAAGAATGAAAATTTAGGGCACCCTGGAAACAGGGTGCCCATTTTGCTGCTCAGGCAAGAAGCCCGGCCTCTCTCATGGTGCTTTTCAGGTGTTCCAGGGGCCCTGCATCCATCTCCCACAGGGGCATCCGCAGAGCGCCGCTGTCCAGCCCGACCAGCTTCATGGCAGCCTTGATGGGCACAGGGTTGACCTGAGAGAACAGGGCCCGGGTGAGAGGGGTGTAGGTCACTTGCAGTTCCCGGGCCTTCTTCCAGTCTTCCTGGAGGGCGCAGCGGGTCATCTCTGCCATGGGGCCGGGGGCCAGGTTGGACACCACGGAAATCAGCCCCTTGGCCCCCATGGCCATCATGGGGACGGTGTGGTCATCGTTGCCCGACCAGATGTTCAGATCATCCCCGCATAGGGCCAGGGTGTCGGCCAGGAGGGAGAAATCCCCGGAGGCCTCCTTGATTCCATTGATGTTGGGATGCTGACTGAGGATGCGGTAGGTTTCAGCAGTGAAGGAGAGTCCTGTCCGGGAAGGTACATTGTAAAGAATGATGGGCAGCTCTACCCGGTCGGCCAGATACGCATAGTGCCTCACCAGGCCGGTCTGGGTGGTCTTGTTGTAATAGGGGGTCACCAGCAGGAGGGCATCGGCCCCGGACTCCTGGGCGTGCTGGCAGAGGTAGAGAGCCGCCGCTGTGTCATTGCTCCCCGACCCGGCAATGACCGGGCAGCGCCCCGCCACATGGGACACGCAGAAATCCACCAGATGGATGTGTTCCTGGACGGTGAGGGCAGAGCTCTCCCCGGTGGTGCCGCAGACGCACAGGGCATCGATCCCGGCCTCGATTTGCCGGTCGATCTGCCGGGCAAACGCACCAAAGTCAATGGCTCCGGTGGAGCGGAAGGGGGTAATGAGGGCGGTGCAGGTTCCGGTAAATACGGGTTCTTTCATAGAAGCTCCTTTCCAAAACAAAAAGCGGCCCCAAGCTGACTTCTGACAGAATACCATCAGAAATCGGCCTGGGGCCGCGTATCTTACTCAACAGTTAGCGGGGGAGGATGTAATTCTCTGCGCACAGCAGCTCAGCCAGCAGAACGGCACCGCCGGCAGCACCACGGAGAGTGTTGTGGGACAGACCCACGAACTTGTAGTCATACTGGGTGTCGGGACGCAGACGACCCAGGGTGACAGCCATGCCGCCTTCCAGGTCACGGTCCAGCTTGGCCTGGGGACGGTCGGGCTCCTCAAAATACTGGAGGAACTGCTTGGGTGCGCTGGGGAGGTTCAGCTCCTGGGCACGGCCCTGGAAGTTCTTCCAGATGGTCTTGATCTCTTCCTCAGTGGGCTTCTTCTCGAAGGAGACGAAGACAGCGGCGGTGTGGCCGTCGGAAACGGGCACACGCAGGCACTGAGCGGTGATGGAAGGGGAGGTGGCAGAGACGATCTTACCGTTTTCCACGGTGCCCCAGACCTTCAGAGGCTCCTTCTCGGACTTCTCTTCCTCGCCGCCGATGTAGGGGATCAGGTTATCCACCATCTCAGGCCAGGTCTCAAAGGTCTTGCCTGCGCCGGAAATGGCCTGATAGGTGCATACCAGGACCTTCTCAATGCCAAACTCCCGCAGGGGATGCAGGGCAGGGGCATAGGACTGGATGGAGCAGTTGGACTTGACGGCGATGAAGCCGCGGCTGGTACCCAGACGCTTTCTCTGGTCGTCAATGACCTTGATGTGCTCGGGATTCACTTCGGGGATGACCATGGGGACGTCCTCGGTCCAGCGGTGAGCACTGTTGTTGGAGACCACGGGGCACTCCAGCTTGGCGTAGGCCTCTTCCAGGGCACGGATCTCGTCCTTCTTCATGTCCACAGCGCAGAAAATAAAGTCCACGGCAGCGGCCATCTTTTCCTTATCGGCCTCAGCATCCATGACCACCAGGTTCTTGGCTTCCTCGGGCATGGGGGTGCCCATGGCCCAGCGGGGACCAACGGCATCGGCATAGGTCTTACCGGCGGAACGGGCGCTGGCAGCCACAGCAGTTAACTGGAACCAGGGATGGTTCTCCAGCAGGGTTACAAAACGCTGGCCCACCATACCGGTTGCGCCAACCACACCAACAGCGTACTTTTTCATCAAAAGGACCTCCTGACATTGTACAATATGGCCCAAAACGGGCAAATCCTGCTGCCGAAGAAAAACAGCAGTTGAAATGACTTGGGTATCTGTTATATAATAACTTGATATCTGCCTATACTTGTTTCCAATTGGAATAGAACCGTATTGATTAAAGATAGCACAGAGATATTTTAAAGTCAAGACATCGGCCCTTCTGTTTATCCTATGCATCCCCTGCAGAGGATGCCACAAATAATATCGATAAGGATTGATCCCTATTAAGACCTCTGATTTTTACTATGATCTTCCCCCTGAGCTCATCGCTCAGACCCCCATCCAACAGCGGGACGCCTCCCGTCTGCTCACCCTGAACAAGAACACGGGAGAGACTGAACATCATCATTTTTACGAACTGCCCAAGTTCCTGCGGCCCGGTGACTGCCTGGTGCTGAACAACTCCCGGGTCCTGCCCGCCCGACTCATCGGTAAGCGTGAACCCGGCGGCGGCGCCTGTGAGGTCATGCTCCTCATTGACCGGGGGGATAAGGTTTGGGAGTGCCTGGTCCGTCCGGGCAAGAAGCTTCGTCCCGGTACCCGCCTGTCCTTTGGTGACGGCAAGCTCACTGCGGAAGTGACCGAAGTGCTGGAGGGCGGCAACCGGCTGGTGCGCTTTGAGTACGAGGGCATCTTCCTGGAGATCCTGGAGCAGCTGGGTAAAATGCCCCTGCCCCCTTACATCAAGGCAGAGCTCCAGGACGCAGAGCGCTACCAGACCGTCTACTCCAAAGAAGTTGGCTCTGCAGCTGCTCCCACTGCCGGCCTGCACTTTACCAAGGAACTGCTGGAGGAGATCCAGTCTATGGGTGTTCGTGTCTGCTATGTGACCCTCCATGTGGGTCTGGGCACCTTCCGCCCGGTAAAGGTGGAGGACGTAAATAACCACGAGATGCACAGTGAATACTGCATGATTTCCGCCGAGACAGCCGAAGTCATCAACCGGACCAAGCGGGAAGGGGGGAGGGTCATCTGCGTGGGGACCACCTCCTGCCGGACCATTGAGAGCTGGGCCGCCGAGGACGGCACCCTGAAGGAGACCGCAGGCTGGACCAACATCTTTATTTACCCCGGATATCGGTTCAAGGTCCTGGACTGCCTGGTGACCAACTTCCATCTGCCGGAATCCACCCTCATCATGCTGATTTCTGCCCTGGCTGGCCGGGATAACGTTCTGGCGGCTTATGAAGAGGCAGTAAAGGAGCGCTACCGCTTCTTCTCCTTTGGCGATGCGATGTTTATTCACGACTAACGGAGGATATTCATGTTTAAACTGTTAAAAACCGAAGGCAATGCCCGACGGGGCGAGCTGACCACCCCCCACGGCACCGCCCAGACCCCGGTCTTTATGAACGTGGGCACCCAGGGAGCCATCAAGGGGGCGGTATCCGCCCATGACCTGGTGGACATCGGCTGCCAGATCGAGCTGTCCAACACCTACCACCTCCATCTCCGCCCCGGTGACAAGCTGGTGAAGGAGATGGGCGGCCTGCACAAGTTCATGCGCTGGGATGGTCCTATCCTCACTGACAGCGGAGGCTTCCAGGTGTTTTCCCTCTCCGGTCTGCGTAAGATCAAGGAGGAGGGCGTCACTTTTGCCTCCCACATTGACGGCCGGAAGATCTTCATGGGTCCGGAAGAGAGTATGCAGATCCAGTCTAATCTGGGCTCTGACATTGCCATGGCCTTTGATGAATGCGTGGAGAATCCCTCCCCCTATGACTATGTGAAAAAGTCCTGTGAACGCACCCTGCGCTGGCTGGAGCGCTGCAAGGTGGAGCACGATCGTCTGAATCAGGAGCCTGACGCTGTGAACCCCCAGCAGATGCTCTTTGGTATCAATCAGGGCGGCACTTTCCCGGACCTTCGTGTCTGGCACATGAAGGAGACTGCCAAGATCGATTGCGACGGCTACGCCATCGGCGGTCTGGCTGTGGGTGAGCCCGCTGAAGTCATGTATGAGATCATCGAAGCGGTGGAACCTCATATGCCCCAGGATAAGCCCCGTTATCTCATGGGTGTCGGTACCCCCACCAACATCATTGAGGCAGTGGCCCGGGGTGTGGATATGTTTGACTGTGTTCTGCCTGCCAGAAATGCCCGCCATGGTAAGCTCTACACCTGGGAGGGCGCTTTGAACATCAAGAATGAGAAGTATAAGAACGACGACCAGCCCATTGACCCCAAGTGTGACTGCCCGGTCTGCCGTTCCTTCTCCCGGGCCTATCTGCGCCACCTGTTTGTGGCAGGAGAGATGCTGGCCATGCGCCTGGCTGTTATGCACAACCTGCATTTCTACAATGAACTGATGGCCCAGATCCGTTTAGCCCTGGACGAAGGCAGATTTGAGGAATTCCGGAAGGAATACTCTGAAAAACTGGCCCGGAAGATTTAACGGGAAAATCAAAAAAACACTTGTCAAATCTTGAAGTATATTTTATAATGAACGTTAGTTCTTATTTTATTAGCGGAGGGAACAACCTTGGATAATAGTATTATTCTTCTGATTGCGTTACTGGTCTTCTATATTCTGATCTTCTATTTCCTGAAGATGCGTCCTGACAAGAAGCGTAAGAAGGAACAGGAAGAGATGAAAAAGGCTCTGGTTCCTGGCGATGCTGTTACCATGATCGACGGTATCGTGGGTAACATCTGCGCTGTCAAGGAAAAGACCGTTGTCGTTGAGACCGGCGCTGACCGTGTCCGCCTGGAGTACGCACACTGGGCCATCATGGACAAGGGCGTTGCCATTGATCAGGTCCAGCAGTAACCCATACTATCAGCATAGAAAATTACCTTCCCGCATAGAATCCAGCAGTGATTCTGTACGGGGAGGGATTTTTTTGCGTAAAAACAGTGTGCTTCATGTCTTTTTTGGGGCAGGCGTTGCTCTGGCTCTGGCATTGGTGTTGGCCTTTGGTGCAGCGATCCTCATTTGGTTCGGAACGATTCCGGCCGGTACGCCCAGCATAGCCCTGAGCTTTTGTATGGGGCTGTGCGCTTTTATAGGGGGAAGGTTTGCCATTGGAAGAGGGGGAGAGCCGATCCTAACCGGGATCGCGACCGGTGTTGTTTTGGCATGCGTTATGCTGGCGGTTTGTCTGTGTCTGACAGGTGTCCTTCCGCTTCATGGTCGTTATTTAGCAACCGGCATGCTGACGCTGTCCGGAGGCGCCCTTTCTGGTCTATTTGGCGAAAAAAAGAAACGAAAGAAGAAAAAGAAGAAGTGATATGGGCAAACGAATTACAATGGTGTACACAAGAAAAGGGGAGAGCAGGCACAGAAACACGGCCCTTGTTTTGATTTCGGTGGTATTTTTGCTGGGGGGCATCTTGGGTTATATAGCCCAGGATAAAGTCTTAGCATCTACCTATGTACACTTGTTCTTGAATAAAGTTGGAGAAAAAACGATTCATCCGGCCTTTGGACAGGAGATTTGGAACATATTCCGCTGGCCTGGGGTATTGCTAATCATGAGAGCATGTTCTTTGGGTGGGATCCTGATTCCAATTGTCATGTTTCTGCGAGGATTTCTGCTGTCCTTTGGCATTTCGGCTTTTGCAGCAGAAAGCCTTCGGGCAGCTGTCCTGTTGTTTGGCCCAACCTGCGTGTTGACCCTGCCGGTACTGTTTATTTTGAGCACAGAGATCCTGTTGCGGAGAATTGGAGAACAGCGGGAACTGAAACCCGCTGTTGTACTGGCCTGTCTGCTGGCACTTTGTTTGTGCATGGTGATTGACCTGGCGGTGGTTCCGCTTTTGTTGGTGTAAATAGAATGGGAGGACTTGCTTTTTCTTAGAAAACAGATATAATATAATTAAAATGATTGATCTGCTCCCGAAAGGGGAGCAAGCTTTTTACCTAACCAACTTCGCATAATGTAGATTTTGCGAAGTTGGATGGGTGAATAGAAAGGAAACACCACTATGGCTGACTATTGGCTGGAAGCGCCGCCCATTCTGCAGGAATTTCTCAATTACCACGAATCCATTCTCTCTCACTCGGCAAAAACCGTAGATGAGTATTTTTTGGATCTTCGGGCATTCTTTCGATATCTGAAATTGCGCCGTGATCCAAGGACCAATCAGGAATTGTCATTTCAAGAGATCTCCATCCAGGATATTGATCTGGATTTCGTTTCTCAGGTACAGCTTTCGGATATCTATGGATTTCTGACCTTTCTCTCCGGCGGGGCTCAGTCCGGGAAAGCGGAATCCTCCACACGAGCCAGAAAATGTGCGGCGATCCGGTCTTTTTATAACTATTTGTGTGTTCATGCGCATCAGATGGAATCCAATCCTACCCAGGCACTCAATAACCCAAAACTTCGTAAGACACTGCCAAGATACCTGACTCTTTCCGAAAGCCTGCAATTGCTTGAGGCGGTTACAGGTCCCAATGAAATACGGGATTACTGTATTCTGACTCTATTTCTGAACTGCGGGTTCCGTGTGGGCGAACTGGTGGGACTGAATGTTCAGGACATTCGGGACGATACCATTCGTGTCCTGGGTAAAGGCAACAAGGAACGGCAGCTCTACCTGAACGAGGCTTGCCTGGGTGCCATCCGGGAATATCTGGAAGTCCGACCAGAGCCCAAGGATGACCCGCGCCATCGGGATGCCCTTTTTGTCTCCCGTAATAAAACTCGTTTGACTACTCGCGCTGTGGAAAACATCGTCCAGAAAGCAGTTACACGAGCAGGATTGGATCCGAAGTATTCTCCTCACAAGCTTCGCCATACTGCAGCAACCTTGATGCTGAACAATGGCGTAGATATCCGCACTCTGCAGGACGTTTTGGGCCATGAAAACCTGGGCACCACCCAGATCTATACCCATATTTCGGATGCCAACATGAAAATGGCCGTGGATGCCAATCCCCTGGCCAAGATCAAAAAGAAAGACGATTTGGACGAATAAAATACACCCCACCAAAAGGATGATATTCCTATTGGTGGGGTGTATTTTTATTCTGTCTTCAGCTTTTCCAGCAGCTCATCCAAACTCAGGACCGGGATCCCCAGCTCCTGTGCCTTGGTGAGCTTGCTTCCTGCGGCTTCTCCGGCCAGCAGGAAGGTGGTTTTCTTGGACACACTGCCTGTGACCTTGCCGCCGTTCTGCTTCACCAGGTCAGCAGCCTCCTCCCTGCTCATGTCGGGCAGAGTGCCCGTGATGACTACCGTTTGGCCGGATAGGGGCAGGCCTTCGGTCTGCTGGATCACCACTTCCTGGGCCATGTTGACTCCGGCCGCCTTGAGCTTTTCAATGACACGAAGGTTTCTCTCTTGACGGAAATAGGTATAAACACATTGGGCGGAGATGGGACCGATGTCGTTGATAGCGGTCATCTCCTCTTCCGTGGCCGTTGCCAGAGCGTCAAAAGTTCCAAAGTGGTTCATAAGCGCTTGAGCAGCGGATTTGCCCACATTGGAAATACCCAGGCCAGTGAGCAGTCTGGACGGCGGATTGTTTTTGGCCTTTTCTATGACACCCAGGAGCTTATCGGTGTTCTTTTCCTTACCGATGATGCCCTTTTCAATGAGTTCATCCCGATGGTGATAGAGCGTAAAGATGTCTGCTACGTCGGAGAGATACCCCTCTTGGATGAGGTCATGGACATATACTGCACCAAACCCCTTGATATCCATGGAATCCCGGGCCACAAAGTGACCGATGAGCCGCTCCAGCTGGGCGGGACAGCTGAGATTGACACACTTGATATCGGCGGTGTCCTCCCGAACGGCAGGTTCCCCGCAGACGGGACAGACCATGGGGATCTGGAAGACTTCCGCTCCATCCGGCTGCTTTTCGGCCACCACACCGACACACTTGGGGATGACCTCGCCGGATTTCTCAATGAGGAGTGTGGAACCCAGGCGAATGCCCAGATTGTTGATATAGTCCTGGTTGTGGAGGGTACAGCGGGAGACGGTGGTGCCGCACAGGCGGACAGGCTCGAAGATGGCCGTGGGTGTGATCTTACCGGTACGCCCCACAGACAGCTCGATCTCCAGAAGTTTGGTTTCTTTCCGTTCCGGTGGGTACTTGTAGGCCACCTGATAGCCTGCATTCTTGGCCGTGTCCTTCAGCTGAGTTCGGGTGGCCAGATCATTGACCTTGACCACGGCACCGTCAATGTCGTAGGGCAGGCTGCCCCGCATCTCTCCGATGGCCTCAATGGCTTGCCAGACCTCTTCCTGGTCTTTACAGACCCAATAATGGGCGATGACGGTCACACCGCATTCTTTCAGGAAGGAGTAAGCATCCTCGTGGGTGGCCAGCTCGAGCCCCCGCATGTCCTGAATATTAAAAACGAAGAAGGAAAGGTTACGCTCTTTGGTGATAGAGGCATCCAGCTGACGAAGGGTACCGGCGGCACAGTTTCGGGGATTGGCAAAGGTTTTCTTTCCCAGAAGCTCCTGCCGTTCATTGACGGCGTCAAAGGCCTCGTTGGTCATGTAGACCTCCCCCCGCACTTCCAGATACTCCAGCTTTTTCTTGAGTTTTACTGCTACGTCTTTGATGACCTTGGCATTGGCCGTGACATCTTCACCAAAGTTCCGGCCATCACCACGGGTCAGGGCTGTGACCAGTTTGCCGTCTTCGTAGCGCAGGGCCATGGAGAGACCATCGATCTTGGTTTCCACCAGAAAAGTGGTGTTCTCCCCTAGCTTTTCTTTACAGTCGGCCACAAAGTGGTCCACCTCTTCCCTGCTGAACAGATCCTGCATGGAGAGCATAGGGACACGGTGGGATACCAGCACACCTGCTGTGCGCTTGGC
Organism: Ruminiclostridium sp.; assembly: GCA_017435425.1. Lineage (GTDB taxonomy): Bacteria > Bacillota > Clostridia > Oscillospirales > Oscillospiraceae > Evtepia. The sequence goes on from JAFSFC010000014.1 coordinate 111,836, forward strand.
GGTGCCGCCCACCTTCTGGGTGGGGGAATCCGGATGGATCAGCTCAGGATGCTCCGCCTCGATGGTTTTCAATTCAAGCATCAGGCTGTCATATTCTGCGTCAGAGATGACAGAGGAATCCTGGTTGTAGTAGAGGTCACTGTGATGGTTCAGCAGTGTGCGCAGTTCTTCTGCACGCTTGGCCATATCCATTGAGAGTTCCTCCTCTTCCCTTTTGATTATTTACGAAGCAGTTCTTCAGCGGCAAGCAGGATGCCCAGCTTACCAGACTCATAGGTCAGACCGCCCTGCATGTACACCGTGTAAGGGGGGCGCATGGGCGCATCGGCAGACAGTTCAATGGAAGCACCCTGAATAAAGGCGCCAGCAGCCATGATAACAGGGCAGTCGTAACCGGGCATAGCCCAGGGAACAGGGGTCACAAAAGAGTCTACAGGAGCACCAAACTGGATGCCCTTACAGAATTTCTCTACAGCCTCAGGCTTCTCCATGTGGATCATCTGGATAATATCGTGGCGGATATCACTGGACAGAGGATCGGTGCGGTAGCCCAACATTTCCATGACCTTGGCGGCAAAAACTGCCGTCTTCGTGGCCTGGGCCACGGTGTGAGGAGCCATGAACAGGCCCTGGTACAGAGCTCGGTTGTTGCCCAGGGTTGCACCGCATTCACGGCCAATACCAGGAACGGTCATACGGAAAGCAGTGCTCTCTACCAGGTCACGACGGCCTGCTACATAGCCGCCCATGGGGGCCAGGCCACCGCCGGGATTCTTGATGAGAGAGCCCATGATGAGGTCAGCACCTACCTGAGAGGGCTCAATGGTCTCTACAAATTCGCCGTAGCAGTTATCCACCAGGATGTTGACGGTGGGGTTTACGGAGCGAATGGCCTGGATGATCTCTGCGATCTTTTCCACGGACAGGGATGCACGGGTGGCATAGCCCCGGGAGCGCTGGATGAGGACCGCCTTGATGCGGGGATCCTGAACGGCCTGGACGATGCCGGGAATGTCAGGGGTGTCTTCGGAGGTCACATCCACCTGACGATACTCTACGCCAAACTCCCGCAGTGAGCCGTTCCCGTCTCCGGTAATGCCGATAACCCCCTGGAGGGTATCATAGGGGGCGCCGATTGCGGAGAGCAGCACATCGCCGGGGCGGAGAACACCGTAGAGAGCGGAGGCGATGGCGTGGGTTCCGTTGACAAAGTTGATGCGAACCATGGCATCCTCGGTACCAAAGATATCCGCATAGATCTCGCCCAGCTTTTCACGGCCCAGGTCATCATAACCATAGCCGGTGGTGGACTGGAAATAGGTATCGGCCACTCTGTGCTTCTGGAAGGCAGAGAGGACCTTCTGGGTGTTGAAGTCCGCGATCTCATCAATGCGGGCAAACTGCTCGGTCAGAGCTGCCTGGGCCTGGACACCAATGGCACGGACGTGGTCGCTAATCTGTAAAGGCATACTACATTACATCCTTTGATAATTAAAGATTTTTCTCTGCGAAGGCAGCAATCAAACGGGCTGCCGCAGTTACGTCGCTCTTCTCAACCATCTCCACAGGAGAATGAATATAGCGGCAGGGAATGGAGATGCCGCCGGTACGCACACCTGCCCGGGCCAGATGGATGGAACCGGCATCGGTACCCCCTCCAGTGATCACATCTCGCTGACAAGGGATTTTACTTGACACTGCTAATTCGGTCAGCATCTCCACCATTTCCGGGTGGCAGATGACAGAGTTATCCATCACCTTGATGGCGGCACCGCCGCCCAGGACGGAACTTCCCTTCTGGGTGCTGTCCAGCTGGTCGGCCAGGGTCACATCAATGGCAATGCCAAAGTCAGGATCAATGGAAAAGGCGGCCGTCTTGCTGCCGCGCAGGCCCAGTTCCTCCTGGGTGGTAAAGACAAAGTACAGGTCGCTGGTGTGCGCTCGGATCATGCTGAGAGCCTCCAGCATGGCAGCACAGGAAATGCGGTTATCCATATAGGGAGAGACCAGCCGGGACTCCAGGGCGTAAGCAGGCATCCGGCAGACGGCGGTGTCACCCACCTGGACCAATCGTCGGGCCTGGGCTTCATCCTTAGCACCGATGTCCAGATACATATCGTTGATTGTCATGTCCTTGACTGCAACCTTCTGCCGCAGGCAGACCACCCCGGTGACGCCGTTCTTAAAACGGAAGGGGGTGTGCAGGATGCTCTCAGGATGGATGCCCCCCAGCTTGCCGAAGGAGAGGTAGCCGTCCTTGTCAATGTGGGTCACGATGATGCCGATGGAATCCATGTGAGCAGCAAACATGACCTTGGGACCGCTCCCCTTTTTATGTACGATCAGGTTGCCCATGGTGTCGATCCGGCATTCATCTGCGTAAGGCTCTGCCAGACTCTTTATCGTGGCGGCGATCTGCCGCTCATCCCCTGCGGGACCGTGGCAGGCGTTCAGTTTTTGAATCACAGACAAATAGTCCATTTTAGATCCTCCTCATTCCATGTTGGAAACGGCCTGCAGGAAGAGCCGTGCCAGGGTCAGGATATTTTTGCAGTCCTCCAGGGAAGCAACGCTGGAGGGGGTGTGCAGGTAACGGACCGCAGCAGAGATGGCAGCCACCCGCACACCTTCCTTGCTGCGCTGGATGGCGCCGGCATCGGTTCCGCCGGAGATATACTCCTTGGTCTGCCAGGTGATTTGATTATCTTCTGCCAGAGAGCGGAGCAGCTCAAAAAGTTCCCGGTCATAGACGGTGCTGCCGTCCATGAAGGGAATGACAGGGCCCTTGCCAGGGCCGCAGACCTTCTGACGGTCAGGCATATTAGGAAGGTCGGCAGCGGTGGTTCCCTCCAGGACCAGAGCAATGTCGGGAGTCACGGAGAAGGCTGCGCCAAAAGCACCACGGGTCCCCACTTCTTCCTGGACGGTGAACACAAAGGTCACATCCATGGGGAGGTCTTCCTTCAAAAGCTCCACCATAACGGCACAGCCGATGCGGTCGTCGATGGCCTTGGCCTTGATGAGTCCATGGCCGAACTCCACAATATCGGAATCGAAGACAGCTACATCACCGGGAGAGACAAACTCTCTGGCCTGGTCCCCATCCTTGGCGCCGATATCGATATAAAAATCCTTCAGCTTGGGAACTTTCTTTTCTTCCTCTGCGCTGGTCAGGTGATAGGCCTTCAGGCCGATGACGCCGGGGATCCCCTTCTCCCCTACCAGGACCCGCTTGCCGATGAGCACCCGGCGGTCAATGCCCCCCACGTTGGCGAATTTCAGGTAACCGTCATCGGTGATGGTGTGGATCATGAGACCCACCTCGTCCATGTGAGCTGCCAGCATGAGCTTTTTGGCGCCGGGAACAGCCCCCTTCTTCTCCACGATCAGGTTCCCCATGGAATCCACCCGGATGCTGGTGGCATAGGGCGACACCTGCTCACGGATAAAATTCCGGACCGCATCCTCATGGCTGGAGACGCCGGGAAGGGCGCAGAGTTCTTTCAGGGTATCAATCAGCAAGGAACTCCCCTCCTTCCTTGGCAAGGTCTTTGACAAAGGCAGCCAGCAGAGAGGCGGTGGCCTCTAAATCAGCCAGGTCCAGGGTCTCTACGGGGCTGTGCATGTATTTCAGGGGTAAGGACACCACTGCCGTGGGGATGCCCTCACGGGCTGTCTGAACGCCCCAGGCGTTGGTGCCGGTGTGGCCGGTCATAACCTCAGGCAGCCAGGGAATCCCGTTCTCCTCTGCCTTTTTGATAAGGCGGTCACTCATCCACCGGGTGATGTTGGGGCCGATACCAATGACCGTTCCCTTGCCTGCCGGGAAGGTCTCTTCCTTGGGGCCATCAGGGGTACGGGCATGGGTCACATCCACGGCGATGAAGCAGTCGGGCTGGATGCCGAAAGCGCCCACCAGAGCACCACCGCCGTTGGTCTCTTCCCGGCTGCTCCCCATGATCCACAGGTCTGTATCCAGTTCCTCGTCCTTTAACAGCTCTACGGTGCGCAGAAGGGTCACAAAACCGGCCCGGTCATCCAGGGCCTTGCCGCTGACCACGTCATTCAGGTGGCTCTGAACGGTCCCACGGGGGACAGCAAAGGTGCCGACCAGCTTCTCCCCTTCCTCCTGGGTCAGACCTGCGTCAATGTACAGCTCGTCCAGGGGAATGCTCTTGTTGGCATCACCTGGTTTCTGGACATGAGGGGGCAGAACGGCCACCAGGCCAAAGGTAGGGGGCTCGGTCAGAATGGTGACCTCCCGGTTAGGGAGCATACGTGGGTCAATGCCGCCCACAGAGCGGAACCGCAGGAAGCCATCCTCTGCGCCGGTGATCAGCAGGCCCACTTCGTCCAGGTGAGCGTCCAGCACGATCTTTTTTGCATTGGGCTTTCCGCAGGGATAACAGGCGAACAGATTGCCGAATCTGTCGATCCCGGCAGAGTGAAGGTTTGGCTGCCTGCAGTAGCGGCGCACCCATTCCATGGCCTCTAGGGCAACCGGGGTTTCCCGGCCCGAAGGGCCGGATGCACTGGACAATGCCGCCAGGCATGCTTTGATATCCATAGGCATATTCCTCAGTTCAATTCGTTGACGATGGCCTTGAAGATCTGGCCACGCTGGGCGAAATTCTTGAAGTGGTCAAAGGAAGCGCAGGCGGGAGACAGGATGACGATGTCCCCTTCCTCTGCCGCTGCGTAAGCTGCATGAACTGCGGCCTTGAAATCATCCTCCCGGATGATGGCGGGCTGACCCTCCTGATAGCCTTCGCACTCCACCACAGACTGATAGATCTTATCTGCGGTGTGGCCGGTGAGAACCAGGGTCTTCACCCGGTCCTGGACTTCCTTACCCAGAATGTCGAAGGGGATCTTCTTGTCATAGCCGCCGGCAATGAGGATGACCTTCTGCTTGAAGGACCGCAGACCGGCAATGGTTCTGGTAGGACTGGATGCAATGGAATCGTTGTAGAATCGGATGCCGTTCAGGGTGCGGCACAGCTCGATTCGGTGCTCCACGCCGGGGAAGGTCTCGGCGGTGTGCAGGATGACTTCATCGGGAACCATGCCCTGAACGGCAGCGATGGCAGCCAGGTAGTTTTCCACGTTATGCAGGCCGGGGATCAGGATCCGCTCGGGATCGAAGAGCTCCCTCTTCTGGCCATTCTGCGCCACGATGATCCGGTCATTTTCCACGTACACGCCGTTGTCCAGCGCTTCACGACGGCTGAACTGCAGAACTTTTCCGGGGGCACGGGCGGCCATCTCATTGGTCAGCTCATTGTCCCGGTTGAAGACGGCAATGCCTCCTCTGCCCTGGTGGGAGAAGATGTTCTCCTTGGCCAGAGCGTACTCCTCCATGGACTTGTGAATGTCCAGGTGATTGGGAGACAGGTTGGTAAAGACGGCAATGTCAGGGCTGGAAGAAATGGTCATCAGCTGGAAGGAGGACAGCTCCAGAACGGCCACGTCAGTTTCCTTCATCTCCCCTGCCTCAGACAGCAGAGGCTTGCCGATGTTGCCTCCCAGGTGGACGGTGTATCCGGCATTTTTCAGCATTTCGGAAATCAGGGTGGTGGTGGTGGTCTTGCCGTCGCTGCCGGTCACAGCAATGATCTTGCAGGGGCAGACCTGGAAGAAAACTTCCATCTCAGAGGTCAGGACACTCCCCTTTTCCATGGCAGCCAGGAAGGGCGGGATGTCGGGTCGGATACCGGGAGAGCGGAAGATGATATCCTGGTCCAGATTGTCCAGGTAGGTCTCGCCCAGGCAGAGAGTTGCCCCTAAGCTTTCCAGTTCCTCGGCCA
>JAFSFC010000015.1 GCA_017435425.1 Ruminiclostridium sp.
CCTCTGGAATATGTCCAGAAGAAGATTTGGAATCCATTTGTTTTCAGGATGTACACTTCCGCTACGGGCATCGAGATCTCATCTTGAACGGCATCAGCTTTTCTGCAAACATTGGGCAGCAGATCGCTCTTGTTGGCGAAAGCGGATGCGGAAAAAGCACAATCTCCAAGTTATTGTTGGGACTGTACTCCTGTGAACAGGGTAACATTATTGTGAATGGTATTCCTGTTAGTGACATCTCTTTGCACTGGCTGAGAGAGCAGGCAGCCTGCGTTCATCAAAGCCCATTCTTCTTTGCAGATACCCTCCGCGAAAATCTCTGTCTCGGCCTTCCTTCAGAGAAGCTTCCCACTGAGAATGAACTCTGGCAGCTTTTGGATAGTTGTTGTTGTGGGTTCGTACGGGATTTGCCTTTTGGCCTTGATACTCCCTTGGAAGAAGGAGGATGTAACTTGAGTCAGGGGCAAAGGCAGCGTCTCGCCATTGTCCAAGCACTTATAAGAAAACCGAGACTCCTTATCTTAGACGAAGCAACAAGTGCTCTTGATTCAAAAACTGAGTACCAGATCCAGACAACCTTGTCTCAGCTTCTGCCCAATATGATCACCGTGACTATTGCTCACCGCCTGAGCACAATCAGAGAAAGCAGTCAAATCCTGGTGATCAAAGAAGGACAGATTGCCGAACGCGGGACTCATGCTTCTTTGTTAGATGAAAGCGGAGTGTATGCCGAGCTCTGGTATCGACAGACTTCCTGCGCATAACCCGTTGGAAATGCTATCACTAACCTGCTCGTTACGGTGCAATACAAAGTAACCATTCATCGCTAGAATAAATCTTCCCAACTCAAACCATCACAGATAAGCCTAAATAGAGTGTGGCCTGCAATTTACAGGCCACACTCTATTTTAGCTTTATTCCGATAACACTCTTAATACTATAGCGTAAAAGAGGATATGTACCTCACCTTTAAACAATGTCCCATGGCAGTTCTGCTTTCTCTCTCATAGTTTGTAATTCGTTTGGGACTCATCTTCTTGACCATCTGGCCGCCGATGGAGCCGGCCTCACGGGAGGTCAGGGAGCCGTTGTAGCCCTTCTTCAGGTTGACGCCCACCTCGTTGGCGGCCTCCATCTTGAACTGGTCCATAGCGGCACGGGCCTCGGGGACCATGATGCGCTTGCTGCCGGAAGAAGACTTGTTGCTTGCCATATCGTTGTTCTCCTTTTTGAGATCGTAATTTCCTGTTCAGGCCGTCGGATCTGACGGTAAACGACCTTCGTCGTTCCGAGGTTATGATGGCCGAAATCACGCCGGATATGCAGCGGAAAGGAAGTGTAAAAACAGGAAAAACAGGATGGCTTCGTGTTCTCTGCCGTAACTCCCCAAGGACGGCAAAGCGCAGAGAGGATCCGACTTCCCTTTGGAACCGGATGGGAAAATATGCTTGTTTTTGTCGTTATAATTATACGTTTTATAATATTATAATATGATATTTCTTCGAAGTATAATCAACGAAGAACACAAGCAAGGAGGGATAGCGGTGAAAGATATCCTGGCTGCTATCACGGCATATCGAGAGGCGCGGGGCTGGACGGAGTATCGTCTTGCAGAAATGGCTGACTTGCCTCAGACCACAATTTCATCGTGGTATCGAAAAAACACCACACCCTCCGTTGCCTCTTTGGAAAAGATTTGCAAGGCCTTTGGGATCACCCTCTCCCAGCTGTTTGCGGAGGGAAACGAGGCTGTTGTTTTAACCGATTCTCAACGGCTCCTGTTGGACCGATGGTCCAAGCTGACGCCGGAACAGCAGGACGCCCTGTTCACTTTGATTGACCGAATGTAATGCGAAAACGACGGGAGACCCTTTCCTGTCGTTTTCTTTTTCATAACCAAACGAAAGGGGGGCCAGAATGAAAGACGGAGAAGAAAACCTCTGGTTTCAGGAACTGTACCTTCGCTTTTCCAAACCGCTGGTCCATTTCGCCTGCCGGGCCGGCATCGAACCGGAGATATCCAAAGAGATCATGCATCAGGCCTTTTGCCTTCTGTTGACCAAATACGATGAATTGAAGGATCGTCACACCAATATCCCCGGTTGGCTCATCAAAGTCAACAGCAACCTCATCAAGAAAGAACTCAGTGCGCCGCGGCGTAGATATGAACTTCCCCTGACCGACTGGCTGGAGGTGCCGGTGGAGGACCACTATCATTTCCCGCTGCGGGACATGCTTCCTGCAGGGCTGTCCGAGCGGCACAAGGAGATCCTGGCCCTGTGCTATGAGGATCAGCTTTCCTATCGGGAGATCGCCGCACGGATGAACATCACGGAGGGCTATGTGGGCGTCCTTCTGGGGCGGGCCCGACAAGAGTTCAAAAAGCTGTATGAAAGCGAGAATACGCGGTTCGGGCGAGGAATTTCATTTTTTTCGTAAAAAATAAAAATTTTTGTTAGAAATCCGATCCCAAACGGGATAGATAAGTAGGGAGGTGCAAAAGATGTCTGAGAATGGCCGCTCCCGCCGAAATGGCGGATTCGACGGGGACACCGCTCAAAACCAAACGCATCAAAAGAAACAGGATGAGGAAGCTCAGCTGGAAAAGATATGGCAGGAGTTGGAGAACTCCGAAGAAGGGGAAGAGATCGACCCGGAACGGTTCTTGCGGGATATGGCCGTTCTGGACGAGCTGGTCCCTCTGCCGGACTTTGACCTGGGCGCATCCTGGCAGGAATTCAAGGAGAAGCATCATGCCCTCCTTGAGGACCTGAAACCCGCCGATCAACAATCATCTGCTTTTGCTTCTGATGAGAAACCCAAGAGAAGACGATCTGTGAAGCCTGTCCGTGTGGCTCTGGTTGTGGTGCTGATCCTGGCCATGGTGACGATGGCCTCCTGCGGTATCATTGAATATATCATGAAGGCCATTGCCAACTGGTCGGACCAGGTGTTCCGCTATGAGGTGACCCAGGAACTGCGGGTGGAGGAGCCTAACCTTGAGCTTCCCGATAATCAGCATTATGATTCTTTGGAGGATGCGTTGGAGGACTATGGTGTGACGACGGAATATGTGAGAATACAGTATCCAGATGGGTTTGCTTTCCAAAAGCTTCAAGTATGGGAGTATTCTGATTCTGTTAAACTGATGGCCACATATATACATAATGAAAAGGAAATCATTTTCACTATCTGGCACTACAAGGATTCCACCGCTCTGGAGCTCCAGGCAGCAGAGAAGCTGCCGGCCGATGCGGATGTCTATATTCGAAACGGCATAAAGCATTATGTGGTGGAAAACACCGAAACCGTCACGGTTTCTTGGATTGCCGGAACCGAACTATATCGAATTGCAGGTGGGTTCTCGACAGAAGAGGTCGAGCTGATGATTGATTCCATCTATGAAGGATTTGATTCCCATGAAAACTAACTTCTCCCGCATGATCGCGGTTCTTTGTATAATCACTGCCCTTTTCAGTCTTTCTGCTTTTGCCTCTGCGGCAGCTCCCTCTGAGGAAGAATTGTCTCCTCAGGCCAGTGCCTATTTAACGGACTACACCGCCTGGGCAGTGCGATCCTCCAACCATGAAGTATATGTATACTATGATGTAACTGCCACCAAGACCATCGGCTGCCTGGGGGCCAAGCTCATCGTTATCGAGATGAAGGACGGCAGCGACTGGACTGCGGTGAAAACCTACACCGGCACCACCTCCAACGGCATGTTGATTTTAAACAACAACGGCCACGGTGGAGCCAAGATTTACCAAGGAACCTCCGGCAATCAGTACCGGGCCGTGGTCACCATCTTCGGTGGTTCCAGCACCACCAACGGCGACTCCCGCATCGTCACCACCAACACGGTGTAAGCACCCCACAAAGAACACAGCAACTTGCACAGGATATCCCGGGTTTTGCCCGGGATATCCTCTTTTCTTCCGAAATCGGGCGATTTCAAAACTTTTTTGTTAGCTTTTCTCCTTCTGACGGCATATATCATCAGGGACAAAAAACAAAACAGTCCCTTCGGAATTTCAACGGGCAGCTGCCTGCTTTGCGAAATTTTGAGTATCCGTCGTCGAAAGGAGGGGATCGCCAGCTATGTGCTCTTATAACGGTACGGTTTACCGCTATGACGGTACGCTGTCTGGGGGAAATTCCTGTATAATGATGTCGAAAAGGAGCGATTGCTATGGGAATTCGAGAGAACATTGCCGATCACCTGAAGGAATACAAAGCCAAGCGTGGTCTGTCTGATCATAAGTTGGCTGACGAGTTGGACGTCAGCAAAGAGACCATCCGAAACTGTCTGAAAAAACAGGGGAATCCAACGCTGCGGACCCTGGAATGCATGGCGGCCCAGATGGGGATCCCGACGGAAGCGTTTTTCCTGCCCCCTGATCACCTGCGAACTCGGCAGGAGGATGCCAAAGCGCATCTGCTTGAGCTGAAACGGATTTTGGAGGGAATTGTATGAAGCGGCAGGATGCGTATGAACTCAGCTTCCGTCGTCCCATGCCGGTAACGGAACAGGTTCTCTTTCCCCGGGATCGATACCCCTATCCCCGCTGCCCCCGGTGCTGCCGGACATTGGACCGGGAGTACATGGGCTTCTGCGACCGATGCGGTCAGAGATTGGACTGGTCTGCTTTTGACAAGATATCCCTAACGGGATCTGTATATTGAAAACTTTGGGTCGGATGTTTCCCGACCCGTTTTTTTATGGTCAGGACCAGGAAAATGCGGGGGGCAGGATTCCCCCATTGTTATGGATTTGTAAGGATTGCAGAAGGGGTCGAACATTGACTTCATTCCCGCAAAAGCGTATAATATTGTGCTAGCGAGCTTCACTTTTTTGACACAGAAAGAATGATCAAACGCTATGAAAACATTCACCCAATTTGAGAAGCTGGACCGGAAGATCGAGCAGGGGATCCAGGAAGTGGAGTCCATGAGCAAGTGGGACCGGTTTGAAAAACTGGTGCAGAACAGCTTTATGTTCTCTGTTGTCTGGGCGCTGGTCCTCAACCTCATCATTGAGACCCTGGGGCGCTTCTCCACCACCGACCTCTGGGGCGGCGTTCGGTTTGCCCTGGAAGAACCCCTGGTGTTCTGCTATAATGCACTGCTGATCTTTGCCACCCTGCTGGTGGCCTCGATCTTTAAACGGCGTGTCTTTTTCTTTATCATCATCTCCGTCTTCTGGCTGGCCATCGGCATCATCAACGGTGTGATCCTCACCCAGCGGATGACCCCTTTTACGGTGAAAGACCTGAGCAACGTGAAGGATGGCGCCACCATCGTCACCAACTATCTGGCCCCCTGGCACATGGTCCTCATCGCTCTGGTGGCCCTGGCCATCATCGCCGGCATGGTGTGGCTCTTCCTGAAAGGTCCCCGGAAGGAGAACGTCAAGCGGAAGCGGAATTTTGTCGTGGTGGTTCTGGTCTTTGGCCTGGCCCTGGCCTCCACCTCCTTCATGGTTCGGATCGGCCAGGTCCAGACCTTCTTCGGCAACCTGGCCTATGCCTACCGGGACTATGGTGTGGTCTACTGCTACATCAACACCTGGCTGAACACCGGTATCAGCAAGCCCCAGGGCTACAGTGAAGAGATGATCCAGAATATCTTCAAGCCGGAGGAACTTTCGGAAGAGGGCACCATCCCCCTGCCTCAGCAGGATGTGGATGAGGCGTATCCCAACATCCTCTTCCTGCAGCTGGAGTCCTTCATCGATCCCGAGGGGGTAAACAGCATCCAGCTCTCCCAGGATGCCGTCCCCACCTTCCGCCGCCTGAAGGAGGAGTACTCCAGCGGTGACCTGACCGTCCCCGCCTGCGGCGCCGGCACGGCCAACGTGGAGTTCGAGGTCCTCACCGGCCTGTCGGTGAAGTTCTTCGGCCCGGGCGAGTACCCCTACAAGTCGGTCCTGAAGGACCAGCCTGCCGAAAGCCTGGCCTTTGACCTGAAGAGCCTGGGCTTCGGCACCCATGCCATCCACAACCACCGGGCGGTCTTCTACAACCGGAACACCGTCTTTGGCAACATCGGTTTCGACACCTACACCAGCGTGGAGTACATGAACTACGTCCGCCGGACCCCCAAGGACTGGGCCAAGGACAAAGTCCTCATCGGCTGCATCACCGATGCCCTGGCATCCACGGAAGAACGGGACATGATCTACACCATCTCCGTCCAGGGCCACGGCAAGTATCCGGCCAAAGAGACCCTGACCGATCCGGTGATCCGGGTGACCGATGCCCCTGACGAGGATCTGAAGTGGCGGTGGGAATACTATGTAAACCAGCTCTACGAGATGGACCAGTTCCTGTCCGAACTCACCGAGACCCTGGCGGCCTGGGAGGAGCCGGTGGTCCTGGTGCTGTACGGCGATCACATCCCCGCCATCGACCTGACAGAGGCCGACCTGGACAGCCGGAATATGTACGAGACCGAGTACGTCATCTGGTCCAACTATGAGATGGAAAAGAAGGATGAGAACCTCCACACCTACCAGCTCACTTCGCACCTGATGGAACGGCTGGGCATGGAGGTGGGCACCACCTTCACCTATCAGCTGAATCACGGCCACAGTGAGACCTATCTGGACGATCTGAAGGCCCTGGGCTATGATATGCTGTACGGCAACTACTATATCTACGGCGGCGAGAATCCCTTCACCCCCACGGACCTCCAGATGGGCGTCAAGGAGATCAAAGCCAACTACATCGTGAACATCGCCGGGAAGTACTACATCATGGGCGAGAATTTCACCCCCTACAGCAAGGTCACCCTGGACGGCAAGGAGCTCAAGACCAATTACATGGGCGAGCGTATGCTGGAACTTCGGGAGGATGTGGACCCGGAGGAAGCAGAAAACCTGAAGGTAAGCCAGATCGAGACCAAGAGCAACGAGATCCTGAGTACCACAGAATAATGAGTCAAGCCCCGCAGACGAAAGTCCGCGGGGCTTGTTTTATGCTGATATGAAAAGGTTATTCCTCTGTTTTGTTTGCCTTGTAGAACCGATAGGAGGCCACAGTGGGCACCAGGATCATCACCAGAAGGATGGCCAGCAGGACATAGGCGCTGCGCAGGAAGGAGGTCAGGATCATGGCACAGCCGCCCACGGACCAGACCTTACCCGCCAGCCGGTGGGTGTAGTCCCAGTTGGCCTCGTCGTGGAGGGTCCAGGGGAGCTTGATGCCCATGGTGTAGTTCTGCTTGCACTTGGGCAGGTAGTTGCCGATGAGGAAGAAGACCACGCCCATGACCAGCATCATCAGGAAGTTCACGTCAATGGGCACACCCATGGCGGTGCCGTAGGTCACCACGGCCACCAGCAGGGAGACCACGGGGATGATCCAGATCATCACGCCAAAATTCTTCTTGTGGATGTTTTTCTTCTTGGGGTCCCAGTTCATCATGAAGATGCACAGGACCTGCATGGCCACCAGGAAAAGGGGCATGAAGAACACGGCGTAGGCCTTGCTGCTCCAGCCGTCGGCTTCGCCGCTGGGGCCAAAGTGGATGGGCAGCTGGTCGGGCAGCTGGTTCCACAGGACCAGGCCCGCCAGAACGGGCAGCAGGGTCACCGCCATAGAGAGGAAGATGAGTCCCTTGTGTTCTTTCCAGTAGTTCATACTTTGGGTTCTCCTTTCAGTTCAGCCAGCCAGAGGGTCAGCTCCTCCAGCACAGAGGTGTTCAGGTCATAATAGATGTACTTGCCCTCCCGAGTGTCCCGGATGAGGTCGGCCTCCTTCAGCACCGACAGGTGCCGGGAGATGGCCGCTGCCGACACGGGAAAGCGGTCGGTGATCTCCCCGGCGGCCAGCCGCCCGTGTTTGAGCAGGTTTAAGATATCCCGCCGGGTGGGGTCGGCCAGGGCCTTCATGGTTCGTTGGATCCCCATAGGTTCTCCTTTCTCCACGATTAACATTTAACTTAATTGTTAATTATATGATACAGGAAAGCGCCCTGCCTGTCAACAGGCAAAAAAATCCCCGAGGAGCATTCCTCGGGGATTTGATGGTTCTGGATGATTAAGCCAGCTTTGCCTTTGCGATCTCGGTCAGAGCGGTGAAAGCAGCCTTGTCGTTGACTGCCATCTCTGCCAGCATCTTGCGGTTGATCTCGATGCCAGCCAGCTTCAGGCCGTGCATGAAGGTGGAGTAGTTCATGCCGTTCATCTTGCAGGCAGCGTTGATACGAGCGATCCACAGCTGACGGAAGTTGCGCTTCTTCTGCTTACGGCCGACATATGCGTAGGTCAGGGACTTCATGACCTGCTCGTTGGCCATCTTGAAGTGCTTGGACTTAGCACCCCAGTAGCCCTTAGCCATCTTCAGGATCTTATTTCTTCTCTTGCGCGTCATCATTGCGCCTTTAACTCTTGCCATGGTATGTTAGCCTCCTATAATTGGGTGGTGAATAAATCGGTGTGCAGGGATCTTACTTGTACAGGATCATGCGCTTCACTGCAGCGACATTGGTCTTGTCTGCATATGCGCCTGCACGGAGGCCGCGCTTACGCTTGGTGGTCTTCTTGTTCAGGATGTGTCTCTTATTAGCATGGGCGCGCTTGACCTTGCCAGTCTTGGTCAGGGAGAAACGCTTCTTTGCGCCGCTGTGAGTCTTAATTTTAGGCATGGCGGAAAACTCCTTTGTAAGATTTTACTTTTTGTTGTCTTTGTTCTTGCTCTCTTTGTTCTGCTTGCAAGAGAGGAACATGGTCATGTGGCGTCCGTCCAGCTTGGGCTCTTTGTCCATGGTCGCCACTTCTGCGCAGTCTTCTGCGAACTTTTCCAGCAGACGCTTGCCGATGTCGGTGTGAGCCATTTCGCGGCCGCGGAAGCGGACTGCTACCTTGACTCGGTTGCCGTCGGCCAGGAATCTCTGGGCGTTGCGGACCTTGACGTTGAAATCGTTGACGTCGATTCCCGGGGACATACGCACTTCTTTGATTTCCACGACCCGCTGGTTTTTCTTTGCTTCCTTGTCACGCTTGGTCTGCTCGAACTTGTACTTGCCGTAGTCCATGAGCTTGCAAACGGGGGGGACGGCGTTGGGAGAGATCTTCACCAGGTCCAGTTCTGCCTCGTTGGCCTTATCCATGGCCTCGGCGATGGACATGATGCCGAGCTGTTCACCCTCGGCGGAAATCAGGCGAACTTCCTTGTCGCGAATCTCCTCGTTGATCTGATGAGCCGGGTTACTGATGGGGAACGCACCTCCAGTCCTTTAGATACAAAAAATGGATACCTTGAGAAAGGTATCCGCACATAGGGAAAGAAGCATCCGCATTGGGCTGCTCACTAACCGTATTAACCCCTTCGCACATTTGCGGGAGGTGAGTCAGGCGGAACCTTCCTACTTTGTTTTACAGCGGTTAGTATACCACCGGGGAGTCAAATTGTCAACCGAAACTTTCAAAATAAATCAGGGCCCTTTTCACAAAAGGGCCCTGATTTTCAAGGGTCAATTTGTAGCCGGTGAGAAGGTGATCCCCCTGCCGTCATAGCCGTACAGCAGGGTGTCGCCGGACACATGGGACAGGGTGATGGTGCCGCTCTCGGCGGTGACGGCGTACACGCCGAAGAAGTCAGCGCCGGACATGGTGTCCTTCATTTCCAGAAGGATGGACCCGGCGGGATACTGGCCGTTCTCGGTGATGGTGTACCAGGTGCCCTGGTAGTCGCTGAGGATCTCGGAATACGCATACCCGCAGAGATACTCGGCAGAGCCATCCTTACCGAAGGTGGTCTTCAGATAGACCTGAGAGCCGTCAAAGTCCTCGTAGGCCTCCCAGGCGCCGGTGAAGTCCACCGCTGCGGGGGCAGGGGGTGCTTCCGGCTGGGGGATGGCCTCATAGTCG
>JAFSFC010000016.1 GCA_017435425.1 Ruminiclostridium sp.
CATCTATTAAAAACCTCCTTGTTCCCCTTTGTGATGCGGTCGCCAAACCACCACAAGCGTAACATCGAGGTTTTTATTTTGCCAAGGCTTTTTATCCACCCCTGGTAGAACCAGGGGTTTTCTCTAGCCTAAAGGCGCTAACAAAAAAAGACCTTCACACAGGGTGTGAAGGTCTTTTTTCTCACTGCCCGATGGCGGCGTATTTGCCCAGCATGTTGTCGGTGGAGCTGTTGTAGATCTGCACCTGATAGATCACATCCTGGATGTTGTAGTCGGCCACCATCTGGGAGATGGTGTTCTTGGTGTACCGGGCGTCCACCCAATACACGTACTCGTAGTGGTCAATGAGGAAGGGGATGAAGGCGTTGCCGTAGGAGTCCTTGACCACCATGACGGCAGAGCCGTCGGTGATGTTGGGGTTGTGGGCGTAGGAGAAGGGTCGGTCGCCCCCCACGAAGGTGGCGTAGAGCTCGCTCTTGGCGTAGCTGGACACGTCGTTGATGACGAACCAGTCCACCACGGACCCGTTGGTGTAGTGCATGGTCATGGCGTTGGTGCCGTTGGGCACATAGGCCACCACCGTGTCGGGGTTGGCGGTGAGGGCGGCGTTGTTGTTGGAGGAGGAGACGAAGGTCCCCAGGAAGCCGGGGAACTCCATGGTCTGGAAGCCCTCGATGGGGTTGGGCTGGATGCCCTTTTCCTTGCAGAACTCCTCGTAGGCGTAGTAAGCGCCCAGGGCCGTCCAGTGGTGGTCGGTGTGGAAGTAGATGTACTCGGCGTTGTGCTTTTTCAGGTTGTCGAAGGCGGAGACGGTGTGGATGCCCTGGTCCATCTTGCCGTAGATGTAGTCGATGGCGGCCTTCTCGTCGGAGCAGCCCATGTCGTCCAGGACGGTCTGGTCCAGCATGACGCCGGCGCTGATGGGGCAGATCATCACGTACATATTGACCTTATCTTTCACGTTGGCATAGACCTGGTTCATGGTGGCGGCGAACTTGTCAGCGGCAGGCTGGGTGAAGTAGTACAGGCCGTAGCCGCTGTTTCCGGTGATGTAGATCTGGCCCTGCATCTCACCGATCTCCTTGACGGTGCCGTCGGGTAAAATCTCCTCCGGTTCTGCCGCCTGGACCTCCTCCCCGGAGGCGTCCGGGTCGGGGATGTCGTCGGCGGTCATGGTCTCGCCCACGATCTGGTCGGACCGGATGCCGTAGAGGTGTTCCATGGTCTGGCTGCCAGAGATAAGGCCCTCCCGCAGGGGGAAGGTGTCGGCGTACCAGGTGTCGATGTCCTTGAAGTAGCTGCCGTCCCAGAAGGCAGACCAGGAGAGTTCGGGAAATTCTGCCAGGTCACGCTTTTCCACCACGGAGGTGTCCGGCCGGGCGAACCACAGCAGGCCAATGAAGCCCATCACGGCCAGCATGAGACCAAAGCCCAGGATCTTGATGCCCCGGACCAGGCCGTTGATCTTTTTGCGTTGTGCTTTGTCCATGTTTTCGGTTCCCCCTTTCTCAGAACTGGAAGTACAGGAAGGGATTGTAGCTGTCACCGGCCAGAGCCATGGCGGAGAGCAGCAGGAGGATCACAGGATGGGCGGCCTCCCACACCGCATTCACCCAGAAGAAGACGGTGTTTCTCTTGGAGAGGTTGCCCAGGATGTTCCGGACCATCTTGCCGATGGGGAAGCAGGCGATGGTGCTGAAGAGCAGGAAGAACATGTTATTCTTGAAGGCCAGGCCCACGGCGGCTCCCGTAAAGCCGTTGCCGTTGAGGCCGAAGAGGCCCTTCACGGCGATGCCCAGGAGCTCAAAGTCGGTGAACTTAAAGAGGATCCAGCTGAAGAGGACCAGGATAAAGACACCCACGCCCCGGAGGGGCAGGGGCACCCGGTCCAGCTTGTCCTTCAGCACGAACCGCTCCAGGCCGATGAGGAGACCGAAGTACAGGCCCCACAGGACGAAGTTCCAGCTGGCCCCGTGCCACAGGCCGGTGAGGAACCAGACCACGAAGAGGTTCAGCACCTGCCGGGGGACGGCGCAGCGGTTGCCCCCCAGGGGGATGTACACATAGTCCCGGAAGAAGGAGCCCAGGGAGATGTGCCACCGCCGCCAGAACTCGCCCACAGAGGTGGACAGGTAGGGGTAGTTGAAGTTCTCCTTGTAGTGGAAGCCGCACATGAGGCCCATGCCGATGGCCATGTCGGAGTAGGCGGAGAAGTCCAGGTAGATCTGGAGGGTGAAGGCGAAGGCCGCCAGGAGGATGCCCAGGGCAGGAACGGCGGCCAGCTCGGCGGCACCCACCTCGAAGAAGGTGTCGGCCACGGCGGCGCAGCCGTTGGCCAGGATGGCCTTCTTGGCCAGGCCCACGGTGAACCGGCTCACGCCCCGGCTGATCTCGGCAGGGGTGGCACGGCGGCGGATGATGTCCTGGTTGATATCCTGATACCGGACGATGGGACCGGCGATGCACTGGTGGAAGAGGCTGGCGTAGAGGAGCAGGACCCAGTACTTCTCCTGGGCGGGAACCTCCTTCCGGTACACGTCCACCACATAGGAGATGAGCTGGAAGGTGTAGAAGGAGATGCCGATGGGCAGGACGATGTTGGGGATGTGCTCCGGCACACCGAAGATCCCCTGGAAGGTGGACAGGAAGAAGCCGGTGTACTTGAAGATGCCCAAAATCACCAGGCACAGGGCGATAGTGAGGATGAGGGCCAGCTTCCGCTCTTTTCCGTCCTCCCGCTTCTGGACCTGGAGGGCTCCCAACCAGCAGATGGCCACCATGGCCAGCAGCAGGAAGAGGTACCGGGGGCCGCCCCAGCTGTAGAAGATCATGGAAAAGACCAGCATGGCGATGTTTTTCGCCCTGGGGGTCTTGAGAACGATTTGTGAAATAAGGTTTGCTGTCAGAAAGAAAAACACGAACAGCATGCTTGCAAATACCATTTGGGACATCCCTCCATTGACGGCCGGATGGGGGCAAAAAAAGACAGGCTCCCCGTAAGAGCCTGACTTGTTTGCGGGACCGGTCCGTCCTTCTCTCGGCCCCTATCTTACTCCCCTTTTCCTTGCATTTCAACACATTTCGACATTTTTCGGCATACAAAAAAGAGCCCGAAAAACAGGCTCTTTTTTACGTGTTGTGGGAAATGACAAATGCCGTCCCCTCCCGCCGCAGAAGGAAGAGGCCCACGGCGTCGGCGAAGAACCACCCGATGGGGATGGCCGCCCAGATGACCGTGACCCCCAGGAAGGGGGACAGGGCATAGGCCAGGGCCACACGGGTCCCCAGGGAGCAGACCGTCAGCACCACCGAAACGGCGGGGCGATCCACCGCCCGGAAGTAGCCGTAGAGCAGAAAGAGGATCCCCAGGGCAAAGTAGAAGGGGGCCTCAATGCGCAGAAAGCCGGTGCCCACCCCGACGGCCTCCACCGCCTGGGCCCCAGCAAAGAAGGCCATGAGCCGGGGAGCCTGCCAGGCCACCAGAAGGCCCACCGCCAGACTGAAGGCGGCGGAGCAGGCCGCCGCCCGGACCACACCTTTTTGGATCCGGTCCCGCCGCCCGGCCCCGTAGTTCTGGCCCACAAAGGTGGAAAAGGCGTTGCCGAAGTCCTGGATGGGCATGTAGCACAGGGTATCGATCTTGGAGGCCACCGCGAAGGCCGCCATGACCGTGGTGCCGAAGGAGTTCACCAGGCCCTGGATGGCCAGGATGCCCCCGTTCATCACCGACTGCTGCAGGCAGGTGAAGAGGGAGAGGCTCAGGATGCTCCGGACGGAGGAGACCTCCCAGGTCCGGTCCTCCTTCCCCACCCGCAGGTGGGGGACGGTCTTCCAGGCATAGAGGGCCAGGCCCAGGCCGGCGGTATACTGGGAGAGCACAGTGGCCAGGGCCGCACCCATGACCCCCAGCCCCATGGGCAGGAGGAAGAGCACATCCAGGCCGATGTTCAGCACCACCGACACCCCCAGGAACTTCAGAGGGGTAACGGAATCCCCCACCGCCCGCAGGAGGCTGGCAAAGAAATTGTAGAAAAAGGTGGCGGCGATCCCCCAGAAGACCCACCACAGGTAGGTCCGGGCAGGGGCCAGGACCTCCGCCGGGATGCGCAGGACCTGCAGGATCCAGGGCAGGGCCAGAAAGACCCCCAGGTTCAGCACCAGGGTCAGGCCGCCGATGATGAGAAAGGACTGAAAGATCCCCTGCCGGAGCCGGGCCATGTCCCGCCGCCCGAACTGGATGGCAAAGTAGGCCGAGCTGCCCATGCAGAGGCCCAGGAGGATGGAGGTCAGGAAGGTCATGAGAATGTAGGAGGACCCCACCGCCGCCAGGGCGGCTTCCCCCAAAAAACGGCCCACCAGCCAGGTATCCACCAGGTTGTAGAGCTGCTGGAGGAGGTTCCCGCAGACCAGAGGCAGGGCAAAGAGCAGAAGGCCCTTGGTGATGCCCCCCTGGGTCAGGTCCCCCCTCATCCCTGCTTCTCCCGGCGCTTGCGCTCCGTGGCCTTCAGATGGCTGCGGATGGCAAAGCAGAAGGCCGGGTAGATGGCCGGGAAGGCCAGCTCATTCTCCAGGGTGTACCGGAAGAAGTCGAAGAAGAAGACATAGGGGCTGTCCAGACGGCCCTGGAGCTTGAAGAGGTCATAGCCCATGGCTCGGATCTGCTGACACTCCCGGGCGGTGAGGGAGGCGTTGCGCCCCTTGGTGGTCTGCTGCTTGAAGTCGGGGACGAAGGGGCAGCGGTCCAGGAAGTTCACGAACTCCCCGCTCCCCTCGATCATGGCCAGCTGGTCCTTGTGGTTGGCCAGGTAGTGCTCCCCCCGCTGGTGGCAGTGGTAGACGCACCGCTCGTTGACCATGATCTCGGCCCCCTTCCGGGGGAGCTGGGCCAGCAGGTCGGGCTCGAAGTTGTCGTCCGGGTGGATCACATACCAGGCATAGCGGTGGGACAGATCCTGGTAGTAGGCCGGGGTCCGGTCCGCCCCGTAGCAGGTCATGATCACCGAGGCGTGGAGCTGGATGTTGGGGTAGTTGGTCCGGATGTGGTCCTCCAGCAGAGGGCTTACCACGATGACCCCGCCCCCCAGCTTGTCCAGCAAAGACAGGAGGTAGTTCCCCCGGGGGTCTTCCAGGTCCTCCCGGGTCAGCTCCGGGGCGGAGAAGGGCAGCAGGGGGGTGATCCCCCGGTCCACCGCCTTCCGGAGCTCCGCTTCCAGGTCGGCATCGGTGTAGCCGTGGTCCACCAGAACGGGACGGCCGCAGTTCCACCGAACCTGGGGGGAGCCGTAGATATACTTTACAGGAATGTCATAGTCAAACTTGGCCTTCACCTGGTCCAGAGCGGCGTAGACCAGGTCGGCATAGAGAAAGAGCCCGGGGACACTGTAGGAGGCACCGGGCATCAGGGCCGCCGCCTCCCCCTGGGGCAGAATGGGTTCGTACATAAAAGAAAACCTCCGAATGTGGTTTTTCTCATTATAACCACCTGGTTGGACAAAAGCAAGGACCCCGCCCCAAAGACAGGGCGGGGTCAGACTCACAGATTTTTCACAAACAATGCCCGGACGGCGTTGAGGACGGCCAGGACCATGACCCCCACGTCGGCAAAGATGGCCAGCCACATATTGGCCAGGCCCAGGGCCCCCAGGATCAGGCAGATGCCCTTGACCCCGATGGCAAAGAGGATGTTCTGGTAGACGATGGCCATGCACTTGCGGGCAATGCGGATGGCCTGGGCGACCTTTCTGGGGTCGTCGTCCATGAGGACCACGTCTGCCGCCTCAATGGCGGCGTCAGAGCCCAGAGCCCCCATGGCGATGCCGATGTCCGCCCGGGACAGGACGGGGGCGTCGTTGATGCCGTCCCCCACAAAGGCCACCTTCCCGGCGGTCTCTGCCAGGATGGCCTCCACCTGGGAAACCTTATCCCCCGGCAGGAGTTGGCTGCGGACCTCCCGGATACCCAGGGTCTCCGCCACCGTCTGGGCGGCGGCCTCGCTGTCCCCCGTGAGCATGACGGTGCGGCGCACCCCGGCCCGGGCCAGGGCAGAAATGGCCTCCCTGGCCTGGGGCTTCACCAGGTCGCTGATGACGATGCAGCCCCCATAGACCCCGTCCATGGCCAGATAGACCAGGGTGCCCGCCTGGGTGCAGGGGGTGCAGGAGACCCCCTGCTCCTCCATGAGCTTCTGATTGCCCACGGCCACAGGGATGCCGTCCACAAGGGCGGTGATCCCCCGGCCGCTGTGCTCCCGGATCTCGGTCACCCGGCTCCGGTCCAGGTCCCTCCCCCAGGCCGACCGGAGGCTTCGGCTGATGGGGTGGGAGGACCCGCTCTCCGCTAGGGCGGCGTACTCCAACAGCCGGTCCTGGGTGAGTCCTTCCGGATGGATGGCCGTCACCTGGAAGGTCCCCCGGGTGAGGGTGCCCGTCTTGTCCAGGACCACCACCTCGGTCTTGGCCAGGGCCTCCAGGTAGTTGGAGCCCTTCACCAGGATGCCAGCCGAGCTGGCCCCGCCGATGCCCCCGAAGAAGGACAGGGGGATGCTCACCACCAGGGCGCAGGGGCAGCTGATGACCAGGAAGGTCAGGGCCCGGTAGACCCACTCCCCCCAGTTGGGGTTTGCCCCCAGGACCAGCAGGGTCAGGGGCGGCAGGAGGGCCAGAGCCAGGGCGGCATAGCACACCACCGGGGTGTACACCCGGGCGAACCGGGAGATGAACTGCTCCGACCGGGACTTCCGGGAGGAGGCGTTCTCCACCAGGTCCAGAATTTTCGCCACGGTGGACTCCTCAAAGGCCTTGGTGGTCTGAATTTTCAGCAGGCCGGTCAGGTTGATGCACCCGCTGATGACCGCCTGGCCCGGCGCTACATCCCGGGGCAGGCTCTCCCCGGTGAGGGCGGCGGTGTCCAGAGAGGAGGAACCCTCCACCACCAGGCCGTCAATGGGGACCTTCTCTCCGGGCCGGATCACGATGACCGTGCCCACGGCCACCTCCTCCGGGTCCACCTGCTCCAGACCCTCCGCCGTCTCGATGTTGGCATAGTCCGGGCGGATGTCCATGAGCTGGCTGATGTTCTTCCGGCTCCGGCCCACGGCATAGCTCTGGAAGAGCTCGCCAATCTGGTAGAAGAGCATGACGGCGATGGCCTCGGTGTAGTCCCCGTCCCCGGCCAGACCCAGGGCGATGGCACCCAGGGTGGCCACGGCCATGAGGAAGTTCTCATCAAAGACCTGGCGGTTTTTCACCCCCAGGGCGGCCTTTCGCAGGATGTCGTGGCCGATGATGAGGTAGGGGATCAGGTACAGCCCAAACCGCAGCCAGCCGGTCACCGGCAGGAAGGCCAGCAGGACCATGAGCCCCGCCGAAATCAGGATGCGGCGGAGGGTCTTTTTCTGCTTTCTGGTCATGGCATTACAGGAAGATCTCGAAGTCGTCGTCCACCTTTTTGCAATTCTTGCGGACGGTCTTCATGACAGCGGCGGGGTCCTGGCCCTCGCCGAACTCCACCACCATCTTCTGGGTCATGAAGTTCACCACAGCCTCCTTGACGCCCTGGGTCTTGTTGGCGGCGGCCTCCATCTTGTTGGCACAGTTGGCGCAGTCCACTTCGATTTGATAGGTCTTTTTCATGGCAGGTCTCTCCTTTTGTTTCAACGATTAAGCAATCGTTGAATATTGCAGTTTGAGTGTACCACCCCTCTCCCCCGCTGTCAAGTCCTTCCCTTTGGACCGGGGATGTGATATAATGAGAAAAACTCGGAAAGGAGGCCCTGCCCATGCCGCACCCTCACCTGCCCCACGACCACGGGCAGAACATGGACCACATCCTGGAACACCTGCCCCAGCCGGAATCTTTCCAGGCGGTGGCCGACCTGAACCGCCTCCTGAGCGACCCCAGCCGGACCCGGATCTTCTGGCTCCTGTGCCACTGCGAGGTCTGCGTGGCCAACCTTTCCGCCATGGTGGACATGTCCAGCCCGGCGGTCTCCCACCACCTGAAACAGCTGAAGGCGGCAGGCCTCATCGTCAGCCGCCGGGAGGGCAAGGAGGTCCACTACAAGGCGGCCGACACCCCCACCGCCCGGGCCCTGCACCACATGATGGAGACCCTCATGGCCATCTCCTGCCCGGCAGAAGAATAAAAAGCAGGCTCCCTCGTCAGAGGGAGCCTTTTTCTCTTTTCTCTGTCCGAGAAAAGTATTGGTGTGTATACCCGACCTTTTAATGAATGCCCATCGAAAAATGAAAGGGACAAGGTGTATTTCAACCTTGCCCCTATGGGTCAGCATTCAGTTCACCAAATTGGAATTGGTCAATCTGTTTTTTCAAAGGAAACAAACTCAATTTGAAGATGAGTTTTCTTGTGTTGGGAAATAGAAAGCGTCAGTTCGTAATTCTCTATTGTGCCATCCTCATTTACACATTGGAATTTCATTACCCCTTCACCATCCGATAAAGCAATTATATGGAACTCTGAAATAGTTTCAGTTTCAACATCATAATCGCTTGCATAGCACTCAGGAGTCTGCGTAATTGACCATTTTTTGCTATTGTTATCATTATTCAAATCTAATATCAGTGAATCACCATCACCACACATTGCTGAGTAATTTTCACCATCAATTTCAAATGTTATTGGCTTATATGGCTGATTAAGGACAATCGCCGCTACAGCAACGATGACAATTACTGCAATGATCAAAATTATAGATAATTTCTTTTTCATAGCTATAACCCCCTTTATCAAATTCAAGTTCGTCTAACTGTTTCATTATTTATGTAGACGAAAAAATCCCCAAAAGTTCCGAACCACATCTATTTCATAGCATAGTTCTGTCCATTTTTCTCATTCCAGAGACGAGATTTTACAAATTATGCATAACAGTCAGTGAAAATGTATATTTTTTGTTCACCAATACTCATCTCGGACAGAGACTATTTCTTAAAACTGCTTGGCGATTCCTTCCTCCACCCAGAACTGAAGGGCCGTCTGGATGGTTTCAAATCTATAGTTATTCCAGGCCCCGCTCTTTTCGTGCTCTGCGGCAGTCTGGACAGGGAACTGGATCTGGCTCAACGGATGGGTATAGTTCATCCAGGCATCTACGACCCAACCCTCCTGGCATTCACGAATAGAATAGGAGGCATAGCCCCGGTGATTCTGTCCCTCCCCAGGCAGGGAAAATTCCGCAAACACATCTGTGGCCGTATAGGCATCTCCAAACATACTCACCCCAGAATAGGATTCCTCTTCCATGCGGCAGAAGGGGGCCCCGTAGGTCTGGCCGTTCCGGTCATACAGGAGTTGTCCAGACCAGTCTCCCACCTTCTCCCATCCCTCACTGTTCCGGTAAGCGGGCCAGAACTGGATGCTCTCCGTCCCCCGGACTCCCGGGTCCACCAGCCAGCAGAAGTGGTGGAGGATCTTCCAGGTGTCTTCGTCCAGTCGGACGGCTACATGGGTGATGCGCAGTTCCTCCTCTGCCTCATGGAGGGTCACCGTATAGGGGCGGCTCCCCTCCCAGCGGACCTCCTCCCGGTTGCTTTCCGGCGGGTAGATCTCCTGGTCCACCAAAACTTCCGTGGCCTCTGCACAGGTAAGCAGATCTTCTTCCGTCAGGTCTTCTGCCACCTGGGCGGGCATTCCCAGGTCCACCAGATGGTCCCTGATCTCCTGGTGACCGGTCTCCACAGCCGGGGTCCATTCCATGGGATAGCTGTCGAAGAAAGCATAACCCACCACCAGCCCCAGGGCCAGAACACCGGCAAAAGCTTTCACCAGCAGGCCGTCCTCCACCCGGACCGGGGCGGCCTGAACGGCATACCCCGCCTCGTCCAGCTGGGTGGACAGGGTCCACAGGCACCGAAGGATGCAGATGTAGAGCAGCAGGATGATGCCCCCAATGAGCAGGGGCATATTCCCCACCTCCAGGAGGCCCAGCCAGCAGATAATGGCGTTCCAAACCAAGAGGGCAAAGGCACTGGCAGCCCCGGGGGCCAGCCCGGCCTTCTTCCGCACGGCCCGGAACCCCAGCCAGAAAAAGAGGTACTGACACAGGTCCACCCCCAGCAGGGGGATGGTATAGCCCAACAAATATTCCCGGACTGCCCCGCCGTAGATGGTGGCATTGGCCACCAGGGTCACCAGAGTCAGGGCCAGGTTAAAGAGGGAAATCACATAGCACAGCCGGAACCAGAGGTTCTCCCGCCGGAGGCTCCGGAAGCCCAGCACCAGCAGGACCGAGCCGATGGCCGGCAGGATATACTGCAGGAGCAGGAAGTGCAGGGTGATCCCCTGGAAGGCAAAGCCAAGAAGGATCCGGTCCATGGCAGTCCGCCAGGGATTGACCCACTTGGTCACGTCGGACGGGGGAGCCTCAGGCAGACTGGTCTCCAGCAGCAGGTCGAACTCCCGCTCGGTCATGGGTTCCTTACGCATATCCGTCACCTCCCAACCGTTTCCGCAGCTTTTGCTTGATCCGATACAGTCTCCCTTCCACCGCCCGCTCTGTCATACCCAGCTCGGCGGCGATCTGGGCGGTGGGCTGGCGGTAGTAGTATTTTCGATAGAAGAGCATCCGCTCCCGGTCCCCCAGATACTGCAACGCCTCCACCAGGGCGGCCTGCCGCTCCTGCTGGATGACCCGCTCCTCGGGGGTGGGTTCCGGGGAGGGGATGTCCGGGGTGAGCTCCGTGCTGTCCTCCCGGCGGAGCTTTCTGGCCCGGTTCAGAGCCTGGTTCCGGGTCACCGCCGTGAGCCAGGTGGTCCAGGAACCTTTCTCCGGGTCGTAGGAGCCCACCTTCTCCCACACCGTCATGGCGGTCTCGGAGATACACTCCTCCCGGTCGTGGGTGCCGGGCAGGATGGGGGCGATGATATAGCCCATAAGGGGGGTGAACCGCCGGAGGAACTCCTCCATGGCAGTCTCATCCCGGTCCTGCAATCGCCGGACCAGGTCCTGTTCCTTCATACCATCGCCTCCTTTCTTTGTCTCTATACTACCATACACAGGACAGAGGAAAAACCCACGCATTGGAATTTGAAAAAATATGTGGTATACTGTCTGAAACATTCCATGCTTCAGGTAACACCAAAGGCTCCCCTTGATAGGGGAGCTGGATGCGAAGCAGCCTGAGGGGTGCTATCCTTACAGTAAAATTGTCGTACCGGTACGACAGCATACCCTTTGACCCCACACCCCTCCGGCTTCGACATTGTCGAAGCCACCTCCCCTCTAAAGGGGAGGCTTTGCGCTTTGTATCAGCACCGAACAAGTTCCCGGAGGTCCCCATGAACCAGAAAGAACTCAACGAGATCCGGCGCCGCATCGCCCCCAACAAGTGCGGCATCAGCAAACTATACGGCTGCTTCGTCAACAACAGCAGCAAGGAGATCATCTCCCGCATCGACACCTCTCTGGGCCTGCTCAGTGAGTTTGAAAACGAAAAATACCTTTCCCTGCTGAAAAAGGTCCTGTCCGGGGGCCTGGGAAAGAACCTCATCGACATCACCTTCTCCACCCAGCAGGTGATGAAGGGGGAGGAGCACAAGCTCCTGGCCGACCTGAGAAATTCCGGCCTCAACGACCCTGCCCTCCGGGAGGCATTCTTCCAGAAGGTCATCTCCGCCGTCACCATGGAGGACACCAACTACCTCATCCTCCTGGCCTACGATGCCTACGACGTGCCCTACAAGGGCAAGGACGACGTGACCCAGGCAGAGGCCTCGGACACGGTGTACAACTACATCCTCTGCTCGGTCTGCCCTGTGAAGGACGGCAAGCCCGAGCTGGCCTACTTCCCCGGGGAGAACCAGTTCCACAGCAGCGGCATCAGCCACATCGTCTCTCCCCCTGCCCTGGGCTTCCTCTTCCCCGCCTTTGACGACCGGGCGGCCAACATCTACAACGCTCTCTACTACGCCAAGGACCCCAACGAGCTCCACCAGACCTTCATCGACACGGTCTTTGCCACCGAGCCCCCCATGTCCGCCGGCAAGCAGAAGGAGACCTTCCACTCGGTCCTGTCCGACGCCCTGGATGAGGACTGCAGCTTCGACGTCCTCCAGCAGGTCCACGAGCAGATCCGGGAGGTCATCCTGGACCACAAGGAGAGCAAGGACCCCAACCCCCTGGAGCTCTCGGCGTCCGACCTGGGGACCATCCTGAAAGGCGGCGGCGTCCCCGGAGAGCGGGTCCAGGCCTTCCAGCGCAAGTGCGCCCAGGAGTTCGGCCCCGACGCTCCCCTGAAACCCACCAACCTCATCGACAGCAAGAAGTTCACCATCGAGACCCCCCAGGTGAAGATCTCCGTGGACCCGGAGGCCAGCTACCTGGTGGAGACCCGGGTCATCGGGGGCCGGAAGTACATCCTCATCCCCGCCGACGACGGGGTGGAGGTCAACGGCATCCCCGTCCAGTTTGCCGAAGGAAAGGAGTAAACTGACCCATGGCCAAACAACCCATCCAGCTCTCCGACCACTTTACTTACGGGCGGCTGGTCCGGTTCACCCTCCCCTCCATCGCCATGATGATCTTCACCTCCATCTATGGCGTGGTAGACGGCTTCTTCGTGTCCAACTTCGTGGGCAAGACCCACTTTGCCGCCGTGAACTTCATCTATCCCGTCCTGATGATCCTGGGCTGCCTGGGCTTCATGTTCGGCACCGGCGGCTCGGCATTGGTTGCCATGACCATGGGCATGGGGGACCGGAAAAAGGCCCGGGAGATCTTCTCCCTTCTCATCTACGTGGCCATCGGCTCCGGTTTGGTCATCGCCGCCCTGGGCATCGCCTTCCTGCCGGCCATCGCCGCCGCCCTGGGGGCGGAGGGGGAGATGCTGGAAGGGTGTGTCACCTACGGCCGGATCATCCTCCTGGCCGTCCCGGCCTATATGCTCCAGTACGCCTTCCAGTCCTTCTTCGTCACGGCGGAAAAGCCCCAGCTGGGCCTGGCGGTGACCATCGCCGCCGGGGTCACCAACATGGTGCTGGATGCCCTGCTGGTGGCCGTTTTCCAGTTTGGCCTGGTGGGTGCCGCCGCCGCCACAGCCCTGAGCCAGGTGGTGGGCGGGGTCATCCCCCTCATTTACTTCGCCCGGCCCAACACCAGCACCCTCCGGCTGGGCAAGACCAAGTGGGACGGCCGGGCCCTGGGGAAGGCCTGCGTCAACGGCTCTTCCGAGCTCATGACCAACATCGCCATGTCCCTGGTGAGCATGCTCTACAACATCCAGCTGATGAAGTACGCCGGGGAGAACGGCGTGGCCGCCTATGGCGTCCTCATGTATGTGTGCATGATCTTCCTGGCTGTCTTTATTGGCTACACCGTGGGTGTGGCCCCGGTCATCGGCTTCCACTATGGGGCGGCCAACCACGACGAGCTGAAGGGCTTGCGGAAGAAGAGTTTCCGGATCATCGGCCTGTGTGCCGTGGTTATGTTCCTGCTGGCGGAGTTCCTTCTGGCCGAGCCCCTGGCCGCCCTCTTCGTAGGGTACGACCCGGAGCTCATGGCCCTGACCCTCCACGCTTTCAAGATCTTCTCCTTCGTCTTCCTCTTTGCGGGCTTTGCCATCTTCGGGTCGGGCTTCTTCACCGCCCTGAACAACGGCCTCATCTCCGCCCTCATCGCCTTCCTGCGGTCCCTGGTCTTTGAGGCGGGCTTCGTCCTCCTGCTGCCGTTGGTGTTCGGTATGGACGGCATCTGGATCTCCACGGCCGCCGCTGAGCTGGTGGCCGCCACCCTGGCCCTGTCCCTCATGGCAGTCTTCCGAAAGAAATACCATTACTAAACAAAAACGCAAGCTTGACAGCTTGCGTTTTTGCTATGTAAGCGGTATCATAAAGTCATACATATTTTATATGGAAGGGAGCTGCCCCTATGCTGACCGACCGCATTGAAATGATCCGCCAGAACTACGTCAACGCCAAGCCGGAGATCTCCTGCCAGCGGGCCAAGATCTGGACGGACTCCCATAAAGAGACCGAGGGCCTGCCCGTGTGCATCCGCCGGGCCCGGGCCTTCTATGACTGCTGTGACCGTCTGGAGGTCCACATCTTCCCCGGCGAGCTGGTGGTGGGCGCCATCGGCGAGTTCCGCAAGTGCGGCATCCTCACCCCGGAGTTCTCCTGGATGTGGGTGGACCGGGAGATGGACACCTTCGCCACCCGGCCCCAGGACCCCTACCTCATGACCGACGAGCAGCGGGACTTTGTCCGGAAGGAAATCTTCCCCTACTGGAAGGGCAAGTCCCTGGAGGAGGCCTTCCTGGCCCGCCTGCCCGAGGACACCCGCCGCATCGGCGTGGACACGGGCATCCTGGACAACGACTCCAAGTGGCGGCAGGCCGTGGGCGAGATCACCCCGGACTACCAGGACGTGCTGTTCAAGAAGGGCTTCGGGGGCATCATCCGGGAGGCCGAGGAACACATTGCCGGCCTGGATGCCGTGAACCCCGAAGACCTGGAGAAAAAGGACTTCTACCAGTCCATCCTCTGGACCTCCCAGGGCATCATCCGCTACGCCAACCGGTACGCCGACCGGGCCGAGGAGATGGCCGCCGCAGAGACCGACCCTGTTCGGGCCCAGGAGCTGCGGGTCATTGCCGCCAACTGCCGCCGGGTGCCCGAGCATCCCCCGGAGAGCTTCTACGAGGCCATTCAGTTCCTGTGGTTCGTCCAGGTGGGCGGTATCCTGTCGGAGAACCCCCTGTCCCTGAACCCCGGCCGCTTCGACCAGTACATGGACCCCTATTATGAAGCCGACCTGGCCAAGGGGGCCGTCACCCAGGACTTCGCCCAGGAGCTCATCGAGGCCCTGTGGCTGAAGTACTCCGAATGGGTGTGGACCATTTCCGCCAACACCGCCGACTATTTTGCCGGGTACAACCAGTTCCAGAACCTCACCGTGGGCGGCAAGAAGCGGGACGGCAAGGACGGCACCAACCCTGTCACCTTCATGGCCCTGAAGGCCACGGAAGAGGTCAAGACCCACCAGCCCGGCCTGTCCGTCCGGGTCCATGCCGACTGTCCCAGAGAATTTCTGGACGGGGTGACCCATCTGGTCTCCACCGGTACGGGCTTCCCGGCCATCCACAGCGACAGCGTGGGCTACCAGATGCTCCTCAACGCCGGCTATGAGCCCGAGGATGCCCGGGACTGGAACAACTGCGGCTGCGTGGTCCCCCACTTCCGGAAAACCGGCGAATGGACGGCCGCTGTGAACATGAACTTCGGCTCCGCCCTGGAGTACGCCCTGAACGGGGGCATCAGCCTCATGACCGGGGAGCTGATGGGCCTGGAGGAGAAGCCCGCCGCCCAGTTTGCCACCTTTGATGAAGTCCTGGCCGCCTTCTACCGCCAGTTTGACAACCTCTGCCGCCACTCCATCATCCTCACGGTGGAGGCCCAGCGGCTCCACAAGGAGATGGTCCCCCGGCCCTTCCTGTCCTCCTGCATCGAGCACTGCATGGAGTCCGGCAAGGACCTGTCCCAGGGGGGCGCCAAGTACAACATCGGCCCGGTCATCACCGGCATCGGCCTGGCCGTGGTGGCCAACTCCCTGGCCGCCGTGAAGAAGCTGGTCTTTGAGGACCAGGTCTGCACCATGGAGACCCTGGTCCAGGCCCTCCGGGCCAACTGGGTGGGCTACGAGGACCTGCAGCAGCAGGCCAAGGCCTGCCCCAAATACGGCAACGACGACGACTATGTGGACGACATCGCCATCCAGATCGCCAACCACTTCTACCGGGAGATCCACCAGTACAGGGATATCTTCGGCTCTCCCTTCCTGACCGCCTTCATGGGCATCTCCAACTACATCCCCATGGGCCGGGTCCTGGGTGCCACCCCCGACGGCCGCTGCCACGGGGAACCCTCCAGTGAGGGCGTCTCCCCCTTCGTGGGCACCGACACCTCCACCCCCCTGGCCGCCATGCGGTCCACCGCCAAGCTGAACCAGGAGGTCCACTCGGGCGGCACCCTGCTGAACCTCCGGCTGAACCCCGAGCTGGTGGCCACCAAGCGGGGCCAGGCCAACCTGGGGGCCATGGTCCAGACCCTCTTCTCCCTGGGTGCCTTCCACGTCCAGTTCAACTGCATCTCCTCGGACACCCTCCGGGATGCCCAGGCCCACCCCGAAAACTACAAGGACCTGCTGGTCCGGGTGGCGGGCTACTCCACCCAGTTCGTAAACCTGTCCAGGTCCATGCAGGATGCCATCATCACCCGGACGGAGCACAGCTATTGAGATGGGCGGCTACATCATGCAGATCCAGCACTTCTCCGTCAACGACGGAGAGGGCATCCGGACCAACCTCTTCCTGGCAGGCTGTCCCCTCCGGTGCCCCTGGTGTGCCAACCCCGAGGGACAGACCCTCTGCAACCCCATGACCCGATGGGCCGAGACCGAAGAAATTCTCCAGGAGGTCCGCCGCCAGGCCATCTTCTACCGGTTCTCCGGGGGCGGGGTGACCTTCACCGGCGGGGAGGCCACCGCCCAGCCGGAATTTCTGGCGGAACTGGCCGACACCCTCTACGACGAGGGGTACAGCCTGGCCCTGGAGTCCTGCGGCTGGTTCGACTTCCACCGGCTCCGGCCCACCCTGGAAAAGATGGACCTCATCTTCCTGGATCTCAAGCACCCGGACCCGGAGGAACACCGGCGGCTCACCGGTCAGGACAACGGCCTCATCCTGGAGAACATGGAAAAGACCGCCCGCCTGGGCATCCCCCTAGTGGTGCGCATCCCGGTGATCCTGGGGATCAACGGCACGGATGATGTGCTTGCAAAGGCCTTTGCCTTAATCCGGAAAAAAGCGCCCGGTGCCTCTTTGGAGCTTCTCCCCTACCACCGGTTCGGAGAGGAAAAGTACAAGGAGCTGGGTCTGCCTCTGCCTGACCCGGCTTTTGGCATCCCCACCCGGGAGCAGATGGCACGCTGGGAGGACCAGGCGAAAGCCATGGGCATTTCCGTGGTCTCCTACCGATAAAGAAAAAAAAACATGGCCGCAGACCAAATGGTCTGCGGCCATGTTTTTTGTGTCGACAAAGAGAAAGCACCGCAAATGCGGTGCTCTGGTGGACGATACAGGACTTGAACCTGTGACCTCCCGCACGTCAAGCGGATGCTCATACCAGCTGAGCTAATCGTCCATTTCTCGCGGAACGAATTGTAGTATATCCTATCCTGTTCTCTTTGTCAAGAACTATTTTAAATTTTTTCAAAAAAGAAGTCCCTGTTCAAACAGGGACTTCTTGGGCAGGTTATTCACTGAACCACTTCCGCAGGAGCAGGCCGGCTGCGGTAAGCATGCCAACCACGGCGATGAGGGCCAGAGCGGTGGGGGTCTGTTCGTCCCACAGGGTGCGGGGCACATCCTCCTCTTCCACTTCGATCTCCTCCATCTCCTCCAGGAAGAGGGAATCCTCGGCGGCTGCCTCTTCCTCAAAGAAGAAGGGCTCTTCCTCGTAGGTGCCGGTCTCCAGGAAGATATCCTCCTCCGGCTCATTTACACCGGCGGTCTGGCTGCTGGTGCTGGGTTTCTTGGTGGTCGTGGTGGTGTTCTTTTTGGTGGTGGTATTCTTCTTCGTGGTGGTGTTCTTTTTGGTCGTCGTGGTTTTATTGGCGGTGGTGACCGTTTTGGCTGTCAGGGTGTAGGTCCCTGCCTGGTTGATGGGGAAGGAGGCCATCTTGGCCTTGCTGTCATAGGTCACCTTGGGGGAGAGCTTACCGGAGAGGTCCTTGCAGGTGAGGGTCTTGTTCTTGGCCAGGGTATAGCCCATCTTCACCACAGAGCCCTTCAGGTCGGTGATGACCTTGCCCCCGGCGTTGACCACCACCTGGACGGTGCCGGTCTTGGGAATAGTCAGGGAGACGGTGATGAGATCGGCATCCTTCAGCTTCAGGTCGGTCAGAAGCTGGGAGGGGATCTCCAGGGTGCCCCCCTTCAGTTCGAAGGCAACGGTCTTGCCCTTGGCGATCTTCTCTGCCAGGCTCTTGCCGGAGAGGGTGATGTAGGTATCGGTGACGATATCCTGGGGGACCTCCACCTCAGGCTGGGGCTCCTGCTCGGGTTCGGGTTCCGGCTGGGGCTTCACTTCGGGCTTTTCGCCGATCTTCAGCTCGGCGGGGATCTTGCCCTCGGCCTTCTCTGCCAGCCCGGTTACGTTCTCGGGGATGGTGATGTACAGGGGATCGGTGGTCTTGTCCTGGGCCTCCCCGGAGGCTTCATCCACATAGTTCAGGCGGAAGGTGTAGGTCTCCTTGGCGGGGATCTTGGTCAGGTCCAGGATGAGGGCGGCAGGGACCTTCTCGGTCTTTTCCTCGGTCTTGGCCTCGACCTTGTCTCCGGTCTTGGTCTGGTCCTTGGTCTCTTCCTGCTTGGCGGTATCCGCCTTCCCTTCCTCCACCTTCTTCTCTTCGGGCTTCTGGTAGGTGTACCAGCTCTCGTCGCAGGCCGTCCACTTGCCGTCCTGTTCCATCTCCAGCACGGCCTTGGTGACCTTCTGGCTGTCATAGATCCACTGGAAGGTCAGCTTGCCCTCCTTGGTCAGGCCGGTGGGAGCCACCAGCTGGATGCTGTCGGCGGGCATCACGTAAACAGTGTGCTCCACGGTCCTGTCTGCCTCGGCCACCTTGATCCAGTCGGGCTGGTCCTTCAGGGTGCCTGTAATGGTGGCCTTGCCGGTGACACTGGTGTCCACCTTGGACACATCCCAGTCCCACTTCCATGCATCGGTGGAGAGGACATAGCCGGTCTGGCCCACACTGTAGCGCAGGTCAGAGGTGGTGATGGTCAGCTCAGACAGCGGCTCCTTGCTGTCCTTGGCGATAAGGACGTCCTGCAGCCCATGCTGCTGAAGGGACTTCACTTCCAGGACCGCCTTGGTCCCCTTCCGGAAGACCGGATAGGTGACCTTGCCGTCAAAGCCCTCGGCCAGGGACTGGTCCTTGGCTAAGACAGGGGTGCCGGTGACCTGGTGGAGGCCGGCCTTTTTCAGGGCAGACGCACTGACCTCCCATTTCAGGTCGGCCGAATGCTTCCCGCCTTTTTCATCGGCATACTGCCCGGTTTTGGGCAGAGCGCTCTCTTTCAGGCTCTCATTCTTTTCCAGCACCAGGACCTGGTCCACATGGGGCCAGAAGTCCTGTTCTTTGTCTTCGTATACGCTCTTGAGCACCACCGGCTGAGGGGTGGTGGTCTGGGCCCCGGAGCCCACTGCCTGGGCGCCTGCACTGCCCAGCACCGCAACGGCCAGAGCCAGAGCCATACCTCTCTTCAAAATTTCCATATGGGTTCCTCCTGTTGGGGAATCAGTCAGGGCAGGCATACCCGCCCACAGTAATCTAATGATATTATAGCAGAGAACCTCTTCCCTGCATAGGCTTTTTATAAAATCTTAAGAAAATAAAAAAGGCACCTGCCGAAGCAAGTGTTTCTTCCTCAGTGCAAACCCTCGCAGGGCGCCCAGGGCAGCGGGTCCCTCAAGTCAAAAAAAGAAAACGGCATCGCCTAAGCGATGCCGTTGGTGGACGATACAGGACTTGAACCTGTGACCTCCCGCACGTCAAGCGGATGCTCATACCAGCTGAGCTAATCGTCCATTTGTCTGTCCCCTGCGGAACGATTTGTATCATACCCCATAGACTGCAATTTGTCAACACCTTTTTTCAAAAAAGTTTAATTTCCTTTGACAGAGCCTGTGCATCCCCCTATAATATAGGAAAGAACATTTGGCAGGAGGGACCTTCCCATGATCGACCTGAACAACATCGTGCGCTACCACGAAAACAACCGCATCGAGGCCAAGAAGGCCGCCGGCGGCTTCCCCACCAGCCTTTGGGAGACCTACTCTGCCTTTGCCAACACCATCGGCGGTCTCATCCTCCTGGGCGTGGAGGAGTCCCGGGACAAGCAATTCACCATCACCGGCGTTCCCGATGCCCAGGGCTATGCCGACACTATCTGGCAGACCGTGGGGGACCCTGCCCAGGTCAGTGCCAACATCCTTCGTCCGGAGGATGTAGCCGTCCACACCATCGACGGGAAAGACGTCCTGGTGGTCCATGTGCCCCGGGCAGACCGGCGGCAGCGCCCGGTTTATGTGGGAAACAGTCCTTTCACCGGCTCCTACCGCCGGGACGGCGAGGGAGATTACCACTGCTCTGCCGATGAGGTCCGGGCCATGCTCCGGGACCGGGAGGATGCCCCTGCGGACCTGGCCGTGCTGGAGGCTCGCTCCCTGGCCGATCTCTCCCCCGAGACCCTTCGCCAGTACCGTTGGCTGGTGGTCATGCGCCAGACCGAACACCCCTGGAACACCCTGCCCGACAACGATTTCCTGGCCAAAGCCGGGGCTCTGGGCCGGGGCAAGGACGGGGCCTTCCACCCCACCCTGGCAGGCCTGCTCCTTCTGGGCAAACGCGGGGCCATCCGTGAGGTCTTCCCCCACTGCAAGATCACCTATGAGGAGGCCGACACCGGCTTCACCCTGGCCACCCACCGGCCGGAGAACCCGGAGAACCTCCTGGACTTCTACCTGGCAGTGGCCCGCCGCCTGGACGCCGTGTCCGCCCTGCTGAACCAGGACCTGGAGGAACAGTTCGAGCTGGCCTCTGCCATGAAGGAGGCCGTGCTGAACGCCATCCTTCACGCCGACTACTTCGCCCCCGGCGGCCTCACCATCCGCCGGACCCACGAGACCCTCCAGGTGGAGAACGCCGGCCTGCTCCGTGTGACCCCTGACCAGGCCAAAACCGGCGGCTCCGCCGACCCCCGCAACCGGACCCTTACCAGCCTGTTTTCCCTGGTGAAGATGGCCTCCGGTCAGGGCCAGGGCCTGAAGAGCATTTATAAGACCTGGGCACGCCGGGGCTGGAACTCCCCCACCCTGTCCGAAGGGTTCAAGACGGGCATCACCAGCCTGTCCCTCCCCCTCCCCCGCCGGGCCTTCTCCCGGGAGGAGATGACCCGCCAGCTCATCGTGGAATACCTGACCGACGAGGTCTTTGCCACCGAGGATATGCTGGCCAAGGGTTTGGGCCTGTCCACAAGGGAGGTCCGCACGGCCCTGGACCAGCTGCTGGAACAAGAATTCATTGTAGAACGGCCCAAGGGCTACCGCCTGCGGTCATAACGAAAAAAAGGAAGGAACCTCTCGGTTCCTTCCTTTTTCTGTTACGATTCATTGACCAATTTCCCCGTAATATGCTCCGGGGCAAGCTCCAGGCACAGCACATGCTTTGCCGCCGTCTCGATCTCGTGTTCGATATATCCCCCATCATCGGTAAACTTCCGGGCCAGACCCCGGATCATCTCCAGGGCGTGGGCCTGGTCTTCCACCACCCGGATGCGGCCGAAAACGATGACACTGCGGATGTTCAGGGCCCACTCCCCTTCCCGGCGGAAGCCCTGGTCGTACACGCACAGGGACACCTTGTCATGGGCCCGGATGGCATCCAGCCGGTGGCCTTCCCGGGCGGTATGGAAATAGAGTTTTCCGTTCTCCGGACAGTAGTAGTGATTCACCGGCATGCCGTAGGGGTAATCCCCCTCTCCCAGCACCGACAGGACCCCTCGGGGCTCCCTGGTCAGGATCTCAATGCACGCCTCCCGGGATAAGGCCTGCTTCTTTCGCCGCATAGGCCGAAACTCCATGGTACCCCCTCCTTGTTATCCGGTGGTATTCTGGTCCTTCAAAATGGGCTGCAGGTGCATGAGCAGGTCCACCTTGTTGTTGACCTCAAACTTCTTATAAATGTTGGCGATGTGGGTGCGGACGGTATAGATGCTGATATGAAGCTCCTCGGCGATCTGCTCGTTCTTCATGCCGGAGGCCAGGTAATAGACGATCCGCCGCTCCTGCTGGGTCAGGGAGTTGTAGGGGTGATCCGTGCTCTTGGGCATCTCCTTGGTGTGGCAGGTCAGAAGCATCAGATGCCAGGTCTGGATGAGGCCGGCGGCGTTGGAGGACAGGAAGGTGGTGTGGTAGACCGCAATGTCCCCTGCCAGAGAGGTGATAGTCTGGCTGCTGCCCCCGTGGATGCTCAGCCGGCCGCTGAGCTCGTTGACCATGGTCTGGACCTCCCGGAACTGGGGGTCCCCCTGGTAGTTGCTCTGGAGGAAGCTCCCCTGGTTGTGCCGGTGCTGATCCAGAAAGATCTGGCTGATCTCCCGGGCCGCCTTGTTGCACTGCATGACGGTCATCTCCTGGTTCAGGATCACCGCCCCCTGCTTGCCCTCCTGGAAGAAGAGCTTGAAGTTATCGTGGAAGCGGCCCTCACCGCTGTGGCGGAGGTAGGTCTGGTAGTTGGCCTCCACCAGAGCACAGAGGTACTCCAGCAGGACCCGTTCTTCCTCGGTAAACTTTCCTTCGCTCTTGGAACGGAACAGGCCCATGGAGCCGATGACCCAGTCGCCGGTGTAGAAAAAGAGAACGGCCTGATAGTACATATCCTCCCCGGCCATATGGATGCCGTAGGGGGTCCGCTCGTAGTCCTCAAAGGACATGACATCGTCGGTAAAGAGCACCCGCTTGCCCTTGAGCCGGCTGGGGAGGTTCACATATCGGAAGATGTCGTGCTGGTAGACCCGCTCCTTATAGTCGTGCATGGGGCCGTAGCGGATACCGTAGGTGATATAGCTGCTGACAGTTCCCTTCCTCCGGTGGGTGCTGCCGGGAAATGGCACCGCCCCCGGGAAGAAGATGCTCCGCCGGATGCCGAAGTATTTATCGAAGAGGGACAGGACCTTTTTGGGGAAGTTCTCGTTGTCCCGGGCGATGTCCAGGGCAAAGGCCATGGCGGCCTCCCTCCACTTTTCCGGTATTTTATGCATGATTCCCCTCCTTTTTACTGCAAAGCCTGGAAAAACCCTTCTATTTTTGCAGTTTTTCC
Source organism: Ruminiclostridium sp. (assembly GCA_017435425.1). Lineage (GTDB taxonomy): Bacteria > Bacillota > Clostridia > Oscillospirales > Oscillospiraceae > Evtepia. Next base: position 22,895 of record JAFSFC010000016.1, read on the forward strand.
GCCACTTTCCAGTCATAAGCTATCCTGATTATACATATTTTGTACCAAAATCGCAAGCTTTTCTCCACAAAACGTACCAGTAAATTTTTCACCTCTTTTTCGACTTATCCTTGACACTACTTTGATTGGGTGTATAATATAAACATCCGTGAATTGGATCGTGTACATTTTAGTGTAAAATGAACAAATAGAGTAATAGGAGGAATCTCAAATGAGAGAAGTCGTTATCGTCAGCGCATGCCGTACTGCCATTGGTAAGTTCCAGGGTCAGTTCAAGGACGTGACCGCTCGTGAGCTGGCTGTCCACGCCGGTAAGGAAGCCATCGCCCGTGCAGGCGTTGACATCAACCTGATCGACGAGATCGTCATGGGCGAGTGCTATCCCCACATGCAGGGCTCCCTGCCCGCACGTCAGGTCTCCATGCGCATTGGCCTGCCCATCGAGAGCTCCGCTGTCACCGTGAACCAGAACTGCGCTTCCGGTATGCGTGCTATGGAGATCGCCTGCCACAACGTTATGCTGGGCAAGACCGAGATCGGTCTGGTCGTTGGCGTTGAGAACATGACCCAGGCTCCCTTCATGCTGCCCAAGGCACGTATGGGCTACCGCATGGGCGATATCCCCACCGGCGGTTCCGCTGCTCTGTACGACGCCATGCTGCACGACGCACTGTATGACTCCCTGGTCCCCGGCCACATGGGCGTCACCGCTGACAACGTGGCAAAGCTGTGCGGCGTCACCCGTCAGGAGTGCGACGAGCTGGCAGTCATCTCCCACAACCGCGCTTGCGCAGCCATCGACGGCGGCAAGTTCGTCAAGGAGATCGTTCCCTACGTCATCCAGAAGAAGAAGGGCGACCTGATCATCGACACCGATGAGCACCCCATCCGCAACTGCAACTATGAGACCCTGTCCAAGATGAAGCCCGTCTTCACTCCCGACGGCGTCACCACCGCTGCCAACGCTTCCGGCATCAACGACGGCGCTGCTGCTGCTGTCATCATGTCCGCTGACAAGGCCAAGGAGCTGGGCCTGAAGCCCATGGCTAAGCTGCTGTACAGCTGCTCCGCAGGCGTCGAGCCCAAGTACATGGGCATCGGCCCCGCATACGCCATCCCCAAGTGCCTGAAGGGCGCTGGTCTGGACTTCAGCGACGTCGATTACTGGGAGATCAACGAGGCATTCGCTGCTCAGTTCCTGGGCGTCGGCAAGAAGCTGAAGGAAGAGCGCGGCTGGAACATCGACCTGGCTAAGACCAACCTGAACGGTTCCGGTATCGCTCTGGGTCACCCCATCGGCTGCACCGGCCTGCGTATCATCGTCTCCATGCTGCACGAGATGGAGCGTCAGGGCACCACCATCGGCGGCGCATCCCTGTGCGTCGGCGGCGGCCCCGCTATGGCATCCCTGTGGAGCCGCGACGTCTAATCCGTCGTCCCCACAAAGACCATGCTTTCACAAGGACCCGGGTCATAAGACCCGGGTCCTTTTTTACTCTTGACTTCCACATTTTACCAATCATTTGCCTGTCACAATGCAAATTGTGGCAGGACAATCCGTTTTTCCCGTTGAAAACTGGCAGGATGTAGCATTGTTTTCTACAAAAAGTGGTGGTATCATAGCTCTTGCGCAAATTATTCACACTTTATTCACAAAATCACACAGAAATGAAGGGATTTTTACATGAAACCGTTCCACCCCATGCTGTTTACCACCCTGCGCAGCTACAGCAAGGAAACCTTTGTCAAAGACCTGATCTCCGGCATCATCGTGGCCATCATCGCCCTGCCTCTGTCCATCGCACTGGCCCTGGCCTCCGGCGTGGGTCCTGAGGAAGGTCTGTACACCGCCATCATCGCCGGCTTCCTGATCTCTGCCTTCGGCGGCAGCACCGTCCAGATCTCCGGTCCCACGGCGGCCTTTGCCACCATCGTGGCGGGCATCGTTGCCACCTACGGTCTCTCCGGACTGGCCCTGGCCACTCTCATGGCAGGCATCATCCTGATCATCATGGGTCTGTGCAAGTTCGGCAACCTCATTAAGTTTATTCCCTACACCATCACCACCGGCTTTACCGCCGGTATCGCCGTGACCATCCTCATCGGCCAGCTGAAGGACTTCATGGGCCTGACCTTCGCCCCCCATATGTCCCCCGTGGAGACCATGGAGAAGCTGGAGTGCGTCATCCTGAGCCTGCCCACGCTGAACCTGTGGGCTGTTCTGGTGGGTGCCATCTGCCTGGTGGTCCTGGTCCTGTGGCCCAAGGTCAGCAAGCGCATCCCCGGCTCTCTCATCGCCGTGCTGGTGGGCATCGCCCTGGTGAAGTTCCTGGACCTGCCTGTAAACACCATCGGCGACCTGTATGAGGTCAGTTCCGCCCTGCCCAAGCCCCAGCTGCCCGACTTCAGCATCAACATGGCGGTCACCATCGCCCCCGAGGCCTTCACCATCGCCATCCTGGCTGCCATCGAGTCCCTGCTTTCCTGCGTGGTGGCCGACGGCATGACCAACACCAAGCACCGCTCCAACACCGAGCTCATCGCCCAGGGTATCGGCAACATGGGCTCTGCCCTCATGGGCGGTATTCCCGCCACCGGCGCCATCGCCCGCACCGCCGCCAACATCAACAACGGCGGCAAGACCCCCATCTCCGGCATGGTCCACGCCCTGGTCCTGATGCTGATCCTGGTGGTCCTGATGCCCTATGCCGCTCTGATCCCCATGCCCACCATCGCCGCCATCCTGTTCCAGGTGGCCTACAACATGTGCCAGTGGAGACCCTTCCTCCACCTGGTGAAGACCGCTCCCAAGTCTGACGTTCTGGTCCTGGTGCTGACCTTTGCCCTGACCGTCATTTTCGACCTGGTCGTGGCCATCGAAGTGGGTCTGCTGCTGGCCTGCCTGCTGTTCATGAAGCGCATGAGCGAGGAGACCGAGGTCCGCGGCTGGAAGTATGCCGAGGATGAGAAGGAGGAAGACCCCTTCCACCCCCTGCTGCCCATTCCCAAGGATGTCCGTGTCTACGACATCAACGGCCCCCTGTTCTTCGGTGCCGCCGGCCGGATCGCCGACATCAGCGTGAAGACCTACACCAAGGTCCTGATCCTGCGTATGGGCGGCGTGCCTGCCATCGACGCCACCGCCATGAACAGTCTGGATGCACTCCGCATGCGCTGTGAAAAGCAGGGCATCGAGCTGATCTTCTCCCACCTGGGCGAACAGCCTATGCGCACCATGATCAAGTTCGGCATGGTGGACAAGATGGGTCTGGATCACTTCTGCCCCCACCTGGAGGATGCCCTCCGTCTGGCCAGAAAGGTCACCGGCGAGCACTCTCACGTTTAATTCCCTTTTCAAGCCCTTTCGTACTCGGTACGAAAGGGCTTTTTCGTTGCAATCTACCATAGGATACGGTATAATAAAGATTACTGAATTTACAACAAGGAGGGCCATCCATGGACAGCATGTGGCTTGAAATCGTATTAAACGCAAAATCCGAGGAGCTGGACCTCATCAGCGCCACCCTCATTGCCAACGGCGTGCCCGGTCTGGCCGTGGAGGAGGAAGAGGAGTTCCGCACCTTCCTGGAAGAGAACCGCCAGTATTGGGACTACGTGGACGACGAACTCATGGAGCAGATGAAGGGGGTCTCCCGCATCAAGTTCTATGTGACCGATGACGCCGACGGCCAGAAGCAGCTGGCCCAGTACCTGAAGGGCATCGACCTGCCCTACACCTCCGTCCGCCTGCGGGAGTATGATTGGGCCCACAGCTGGCAGAAGTACTACCGTCCCCTGGCCATCGGCAAGACCATCTACATCGTGCCCGAATGGGAGCGTGACACCGCCCAGATCCCCGAGGGCTGCACCTCCATCCTGATGAACCCCGGCCTCACCTTCGGCACCGGCTCCCACGCCTCCACCCAGCTCTGCCTGGAGGGCATCGAGGAGTTCATCCTCCCCGGCAAGTCCGTCCTGGACCTGGGCTGCGGCTCGGGCATCCTGGCCATCGCCGCCCTGCGGCTGGGCGCCTCCCACGCCACCGGCGTGGACATCGACCCCAAGGCTGTGGACGTTTCCTATGAAAACGCCGAGCTCAACGGCATCGGCAAAGACCGCTGCCGCTTCCTGGCCGGCAACGTCATCGCCGACAAGTCCCTGGTGGCCGAGCTGAAGGAGCTGAAGGCCCCTCTGGTCCTGGCCAACATCGTGGCCGATGTCATCATCCCCCTGGCCCCTGTGGTCCCCGAGCTGCTGGCCGAGGGCGGCACCTTCGTGTGCTCCGGCATCATCGACAAGCGGGGGGACGAGGTGGCCGCCGCCCTGGAAAAGAACGGCCTGAAGGTCATCCGCCGCTTTGAAAAGAACGGCTGGATCGCCCTGGCCGCACAGGTGGGCTGAGCATGGATAAAAAAGCTGTGGTCCGCCCCATCCACCTGCCCAAGGGCAGGCGGGTGCTGGTCATCAGCGATATCCACGGCAATCTGCCCTATCTGAAAGGCCTGCTGGACAAAGCAGGCTTTTCTTCTCAGGATATCCTGATCGTCCTGGGGGACATTCTGGAAAAATCCACCGGAGGCCTGGACACTCTCCGGTATCTCATGGACCTGGCCAAGACCCACACCGTCCACTTCGTCCAGGGCAACTGCGACGCCACCCCCCTGGGCTTTCTCAGCGGCCAGTGGCCCGACGAGATCGCCGCCCGGTACGGGGGCTTCTGGAAAGACAAGGCCACCTGGGTGTACATGGCCCATCAGATCGGGGTCCCCATCGAGAGCGTGGAGGACTATCCCGCCGCCCGGAAGGCCATCCAGGAAGCCTACCCCGAAGAGCTGGCCTTCCTGGAGTCCATGCCCACCATTCTGGTCAACGACGACTACCTCTTCGTCCACGGTGGGGTTCCCCGGGAGGACCGGCTGGAAGAGCTGGGGGCCTGGGAGTGCATGAAGAACGACGACTTCCTCAACCAGGATCTCTTTTTCCACCGCTGGGTCATCGTGGGCCACTGGCCGGTGGCCCTGTATGACGGTCAGATCACCCAGGCAAATCCCCTGGTCCGGGCCCGGCAGCACATCGTCTCCATTGACGGCGGCTGTACCCTGAAGACCGACGGCCAGCTCAACGCCCTGATCCTGCCGGAAGAACCGGGCGGAGAGTTTTCCTGGGTCTCCTACGACGGCTTCCCCACCATCACCGCTCTGGAGGACCAGGCCCCCTCCCCCGACCCCCTGAACATCCGCTGGGGCCACAGCAACATTGAGATCCTGGAGCCCGGCGAGGAGTTCACCCTGGTCCGCCATGTGGAGTCCGGCCGGGAGCTTCCCGTCCTCACCGACACCATCCAGACCGGCATCTTCGGCCTCACCTGCAAGGACACCACCGACTACCTCCTGCCCGTCAAAAAAGGCGACATCCTCTCCCTGGTCCGCAAGACCTCCCGGGGGGCCATCGTGAAAAAGGACGGGGTCACCGGCTGGTATCTGGGAAGTTTCACCTGACAGGCCCTGTATCCCCTCCCCTTTTCGTTTATTTTTTCTATGCCCCAAGGCCCTAAAAACCTTGACTTTCTGTGTCAGTCTTGGTATAATTTCAGAGCCGCTTTGAATGGGTGATAAGTGGACTGCGAGATGTAGTCCCCAGTCCCGCCCCCGACAGCGAGCCCGTAATTAAGGAAAGAGGTGCAACAAGCATGCATGCAATCATCGAGACCGGTGGTAAGCAGTACAAGGTCGCAGAAGGCGATGTCCTGTTCATCGAGAAGCTGAACAACGAGGCAGGCGACGAGATCAAGTTCGACAAGGTTCTGGCTATCCTGGGTGACGAGCCCAAGTTCGGCACTCCCGTGGTGGAAGGCGCTTCCGTCGATGCTTCCGTCGTCAAGAACGGCAAGGGCAAGAAGGTCGTCATCTTCAAGTACAAGCCCAAGAAGGGCTACCGCCTGCGTCAGGGCCATCGTCAGCCCTACACCAAGGTTGAAATTAAGAAGATCAACGCTTAATGACAACCGCATCCTTCGCAACTGACGGCAGCCGTATCGTCTCCTTCACCGTGAAGGGGCACAGCGGACTGGCCGAATCCGGGGAGGATATCCTTTGCGCCGCAGTCACCAGCGCCGTCCGCCTCACCGAGTGCGCCATCAATGACGTGCTGGGGCTGGAAGCAGCTGTGAAGGTCAGCGAAAAGGATGCATCCATTACCCTGAAACTCCCCCGCAACCTGGAGGGAGAGGCCGACCAGGTCTGCCAGACCCTTCTGGCTTCCCTGATGGTCTACTTCGTTCAGCTGCAGGAGGAATACCCTGAAAACATTACTGTCATGGAGGTGTAACCTAATGCTTCATATCGGACTGCAGTTCTTCGCACATAAGAAGGGCGTTGGCTCCACTCGTAACGGCCGTGACTCTATGGCTCAGCGTCTGGGCGTCAAGCGCGGCGATGGTCAGTTTGTTCTGGCCGGCAACATCCTGGTCCGTCAGCGTGGTACTCACATTCACCCCGGCGTGAACGTGGGCATCGGCAAGGACGACACCCTGTTTGCACTGAAGGACGGTCGCGTCAAGTTTGAGCGACTGGGCAAGGACCGCAAGCAGGTCTCCATCGTGGAGGCTGTTGCAGAGTAATCTGCCGTAATACGCAACCAAAGCCCCGACCAAACGGTCGGGGCTTCACTTTTCAACCACACAGATCGAGAGGTACCTAATGGCTAACCAATTTATTGATACCGCCCGCATCCTGGTTCGTTCCGGTGCCGGCGGCAACGGCGCGGTGGCCTTCCACCGGGAAAAGTATATCGCCAACGGCGGTCCCGACGGCGGTGACGGCGGCCGGGGCGGCGACATCATCATCCAGGCCGACCCCCGCATGACCACCCTGATGGACTTCCGCTACAAGCGCAAGTATGTGGCAGAGAACGGCGGCAACGGCGCAGGCAAGAACTGCACCGGTAAGGACGGCGCTCCCCTGGTCATCAAGGTCCCTCGCGGTACCGTCATCCGGGACGCCGAGACCAAGGAGATCATCCGGGACATGTCCGACGATGAGGCCTTCGTCCTGTGCCGGGGCGGCAACGGCGGCTGGGGCAACAAGCGCTTTGCCACCCCCACCCGTCAGACCCCCCAGTTCGCCAAGGCAGGCCTGCCCGGCAAGGAGCGGAACATCCTGCTGGAGCTGAAGCTTCTGGCTGACGTGGGTCTGGTGGGTTTCCCCAACGTGGGCAAGTCCACCCTGCTGTCTGTGGCCACCAAGGCCCGTCCCAAGATCGCCAACTACCACTTCACCACCCTCTTCCCCAACCTGGGTGTGGTCTTTGTGGATGACGGCGTGTCCTTCGTCATGGCTGACATCCCCGGCATCATCGAGGGGGCTGCCGAGGGCGCTGGTCTGGGCCACGACTTCCTGCGCCACATCGACCGCTGCCGCCTCCTGATCCACGTGGTGGACGTGTCCGGCAGCGAGGGCCGGGACCCCGTGGAGGACTTCGACGCCATCTGCGCCGAGCTCCAGGAGTACAGCCCCGACCTGGCCAGCCGCAAGATGCTGGTGGTGGCCAACAAGACCGACATCCTGGAGGACCGGGAACTGCTGGAGAAGCTTAAGGCCCACGTGGAGGCCAAGGGCCTGCGGTTCTTCGAAATGTCCGCCGCCGCCCACATGGGCGTTCGGGAGCTCATGAAGGCCGCCGCAGGCGAGCTGGCTCACCTGCCCCCCGTCATCACCTACGAGCCCGAGTACGTGGAGCGTCCCCCTCAGGTGGACACCTCCGAGCCCCTCACCATCACCCACGAGGACGATGTGTGGATGGTGGACGGCCCCTGGCTCCAGAAGATCATGGCCAACGTCAACTTCTCCAACTACGAGTCCAGAAACTGGTTCGACCGGATGCTCCGCACCGCCGGCGTCTTCGACCGCCTGGAGGAGATGGGCATCAAGGACGGCGACCTGGTCTGCCTGTACAACATGGAATTCGAATATCAGCGTTAATGCCAAAAAAGGCGTTCTGCAAACAATTTGCAGAACGCCCTTTTATATTTAATCGGTCCCGCAGGGACACCAAAACTGCCCCAAAGGGGCAATTTCACTCGGCCAAAGGCCGAATTCCACACGCTGTAAGCGTATTTCACTGAGCCATCGGCTCAATTTCACTTGCGGCTGCGGCAGCAGCCGCAATATCCCCTACGCCGTTCAGGATCAGGCGGGGACGGTAGGGGAACCGCTCCACGGTCTCCCGGGTGCTGACCCCGGAGAGGACCAGCACGGTGTCCAGGCCGGTCTCGATGCCGGCCACCATATCGGTGTCCATCCGGTCGCCGATCATGACGGCATCCTGGGACCGGACCCCCAGCAGGTTCAGGCCGGTGCGCATCATGAGGGGGTTGGGCTTGCCCACATAGTAGGCCTCCACCCCGGTGGTAAGCTCGATGGGTGCCACCAGAGCCCGGCAGGCGGGGATGATGCCGCTCTCGGAGGGGGCGGTCAGGTCGGTGTTGGTGCCGATGAGCCGGGCGCCCCGCTGGATGCAGCGGACAGCCTGGCAGATCTTATCGTAGTTATAGTTGCTCCCCTCGCCCACAATGACGTAGTCGGGGTTGTTCTCATCGTAGGTAATGCCCTGCTCATAGAGGGCATGGAAAAGGCCGGGCTCGCCAATGACGAAAGCCCGGGCACCGGGCATCTGCCGGGCCACGAAGCGGGCGGTGGCCAGAGCGCTGGTGTAAAAATGCTTCTCGTCGATGTCCAGGCCCATCTTGGCCAGCTTCTGCTGGAGCTCTCGAGGGGTTTTGCCGGAGCCGTTGGTCAGGAAGAGGAACTCCTTCCCCTCCCGCTGGAGCCATGCCACAAACTCGTGGACCCCGGGCAGGATCCGGTTTCCGTGGTAGATGACACCGTCCATATCGCAGATGAAGCCCTTCTTGTTTCGTAACTGTTCCATAGTATTCTCCTTTCGGCCTCCCTTGGGCCTTTTCCTTTATCGTTCTTTATCACGATCTCATTGTAACCTGTTCTGTGTTAAATCTGCCATCAGGACCGGGTTAAATCTTTGAAAAATCTTGAGTTGATTTTACCGGGACCTTCCTGACATGACTGTGAGGATATCACCAAATAAAAAAGAACTTTCCGGGGAAGGTTCTTTTTTGTCTTTATTCCTCATCAATCCGCTCGAGCTTGAAGATCACCGGGCGGATGCCGTCGTTGCAGCAGGTGATCATCACCTTTTCATCCTTGCTCCAGCCGTGCATGATGGACCCGCCCTGGAGGGCGGCGTACACATAGTGACTGATGGCGTCCCAGGCCTCGGCGCAGAACTTACCGTCCAGCATGGTCAGGTAGTTCTCCTTGTCCACGATAAACTCCTGCCCCTCCTCAAACCGGGCGCAGGGGCCCACCTGGGGGTTGGACAGGTACTGGTCCGCCAGGTCCTGGTAGTAGTCCTTTTTCAGAACGGTGATCTTACATTTGCTCTTCCATGCCATGATCGATTCCTCCTGTTACAGATTTCGTGCCCCATGATAGCCGGTGTGGATGGCATCCCAGATCTGCCCGCCGTGGGTCCGGTCACCCATAGAGATGACCTTGTCGCAGACGGTCTTCAACTCCTCCCCATAGGGGTCAGCAGGCTTGGTGCCCAGGGCCAGGACCACCCGGTCACAGGGGTATACATATTCCTCTCCGGTCTGGGAATCCACGAACCAGATCCGGTCGGTGCCGATCCTGGTCAGGGTGCGGTTCACCAGAAGCATCACGTTGTTGGGCTCCAGCACCGCCGTGATGGCGTTGCGGTTGGACCCCAGGACCCCAGGGGCCAGCCGGGGGGCCGCCTCCAGCACCAGGACGGCATTGTCCTTCTCCCGCTGGGAGAGAAGCTCAGCGGTCTCCAGGCCGGTCATACCGGAGCCCACCACCACGATGCTCTCCTCCACCGGGCAGATCTTCCCGGAGATGATTTCCGGCGGGGTGCACACCATGGGGCTGTCGGTTCCCTCAATGGAGACAGGGATGGCAGGCACGCCGCCGGTGGCATCCAGAAGGGCATAGGGGGCCATAGCCCGCAATTCTTCCACAGCCGGTGCATAACTGAGGCGGAATTCCACCCCGGCCTGGGTACAGCGGCGGATCAGGCTGTCCAGCAGACCCTGGATGCGCTCCTTCCGGGGGGTCCTGGCCGCCAGCTTCAGCTGGCCGCCCAGGCTGTCGCTCTTCTCAAAGAGGACCACACGGAATCCCCGCCGGGCAGCCACCCAGGCGGCCTCCAGACCGGCGGGACCGCCTCCCAGGACCACCACCAGCCGTCCGTCTCCATCCTCTTTCAGGGGCGGCAGAAGGGCCTCGTAGCCGGTCTCCGGGTTCACGGCGCAGGTGATGTGGCCTTCCTCGTAGTACTTGCCCAGGCAGGCCATGCAGGCGATACAGGGCATGATCTCTTCATCCCGTTCGGACAGAGCCTTGTTGGTCCACTCCGGGTCGGCCAGGTGGCAGCGGACGGAACCGGCAAAGTCCAGGATCCCCTCCGCCAGCAGCTTTTCCCCGAAGGCAGGCTCCCGGATCATGGACACCGCCAGGACGGGGATGTTCACTGCCCCCTTGACAGCCTTGGCCAGGTGCTTCCGCCAGCCCTGACGGAAGTTCATGGGCTCCATGCTCTGGCTGAGCTTGCTGGTGGTGCCGGAGGCCGAGGCGTTGATGGCGTCCACCCCCCAGCTCTCCAGCATCTGGCAGATCTTCACACCGGTGTCCGGATGGTAGCCGTTGACCCCGATATATTCCTCGATGGACACCCGGAACATCAGTGGGAAGTCCCGGCCGCAGGTGGCCCGGATGGCCTCCACGATCTCCTTCAGGATACGGGTGCGGTTTTCCAGGCTGCCGCCGTACTGGTCGGTCCGCTGGTTGGTGACCGGGCTCAGGAAGCTGTGGAGGAGGTAGTGGTGGGCGGCGTGGATCTCCACCCCGTCAAAGCCCGCCTCCTTCACCCGCCGGGCGGCCTGGCCGAACTTCTGGACGATGTCGTGGATCTCCTCCAGGGTCACCGCCCGGGCCCCCTTCCGACCCTTGGTGTCGCTGGCAGAGATCAGATCCTTGGGGTTCAGCTTGGGATCGGCGTTGGCGCCGGGGTGGAAGAGCTGGGCAAAGATCTTGGTCCCGTAGGGGTGGATGCGGTCGGCCAGCAGCCGGAAAGAGGGGATGTTCTCCTCCCGGGCGGCGTTCAGCTCCCGGTAGAAGAGGACGCCCCGGTCCTCATCCACGCAGACCATCTCAGTGATGATGAGGCCCACACCGCCTCGGGCACGGGCTTCGTAGTAGGCCAGCATGTCCTCGGTCATGGTGCCGTCAGGCTCCGACAGGGAGGCCGAGGCCGCCGTCATGGCCATGCGGTTTTTGATGGTCAGGGAACCGATCTTCCCCGGGGATGCAAGGTGGGTATACATAGAGGGATTCTCCCTTCGACTCGTTGTTTTCTCCATTCTACCGGGTTTCCGGGCAAAAAACAAGAGCGAGGAACCCTCCTCGCCCTTGGGCTCAAAAATCAATTTCGTCCGGGTCGTGGGAGGTTGCCGTGGGGGGCATGCCCGTCAGGATGGCCATATCCTCCGCCGTGATGGCAAAATCAAAGACCTTGGCATTCTCCCGGATGCGGTCCGGGGTAACGGACTTGGGCAGGGGGACAATATCCCGCTGGAGGCACCAGCGGATACACAGTTGAGCCACAGAGACCCCGTACTTGGCCGCCATCTCGGTCAGGAGAGGGTGGTCCAGGAGCTTTCCCCGTCCCATGGGGGACCAGGCCTCCACCAGGATGCCCCGTTCCTGACACCAGGCAATGGTCTCCTTCTGGGGCTGGCCGGGGTGGCACTCGATCTGGTTGACCATGGGCGGCACGTCGGTTTTCATCAGAGCCTCCAGGTGACGGGGCTTGAAGTTGGATACGCCGATGGCCCGAATTTTCCCCAGGCTGTGGAGTTCCCGGAAGGCCTTCCAGGTATCCACGTTGATAGCCTCCCAGTTGGGATACTGCCTGGGGATGGCAGGCCAGTGGATGAGGCACAGGTCCACATAGTCCAGACCCAGACGCTCCAGGCTGGCCAGGATAGAGGCTTTTGCCTTCTCATAGCCCCGCTGGGTGTTCCACACCTTGGTGGTCACGAAGAGTTCCTCCCGGGGGATGCCGCTCTTGCGGATGGCCCGGCCCACGCCTCCTTCGTTGCCGTAAAAGGCAGCCGTGTCGATGTGGCGGTAGCCCGCCTCCAGGGCAGCCAGGACGGAGGCCTCTGCCACCTCCCCTTCCGGGGTCTTGTAGGTGCCAAAGCCCAGCCGGGGCATTTCTACCCCATTACGCAGGGTACAGGTGTCTTGCAGGGTCATCAGAAGTCCACCTCATCGGGGTCCAGGCCGGACCAGCCCACGTTCTCCATGGCATCCATCTTCGCCATGTCCTCATCGCTGATCTGGAAATCAAAGACCTTTGCATTCTCCTGGATGCGGGAGGGGGTCACGGACTTGGGCAGGGGCAAAAAGCCCTTCTGGAGGCACCAGCGGATACAGACCTGGGCCACAGACTTGCCGTACTTGGCGGCCAGCTCACCCAGGAGGGGATGGTCCAGCAGACGGCCGCAGCCCAGGGGGCTCCAGGCCTCCAGGAGGATGCCGTGCTCCTGGCACAGATCCACGGTCTCCTGCTGGGTCATGCCGGGGTGGAGCTCGATCTGGTTGACCATGGGCTTGACCTCAGCATCCAGCAGGGCCTGCAGGTGGCGGGGCTTAAAGTTGGACACGCCGATGGCCCGGATCTTCCCCTCCTTGTACAGGTCGGTGAGGGCCTGCCAGGTGCTCTGGTTCAGCTCCTCCCAGTTGTCCACACGGTGGGGTGCGGCCGGCCAGTGGATGAGGACCATATCCAGGTAGTCCAGGCCCAGACGCTCCAGGCTCTTTTCCACAGATTCCCGGGTCTTGTCATAGCCCCGCTTGTTGTTCCAGATCTTGGTGGTCACAAAGATCTCTTCCCGGGGCACGCCGCTCTCCCGGATGCCCTGGCCCACACCGGGCTCGTTCTTGTAAATGGATGCAGTGTCGATGTGGCGATAACCGGCAGCCAGCGCGGCCTTCACGGCCTCTGCCGCCACCTGACCATCAGGGGTCTGCCAGGTGCCAAAGCCCACCCAGGGAATGGTCACGCCGTTGGAGAGGGTATAAACGTCCGTCAAAGTCTTCATGGTCATTCCTCCTTGTATCAGTCCATGGTCAGGTCCACCCGGCTGAACCGCTCCAGCATCAGTTCCTCCTCGGTGGGGGTGTCGGCGGTCTGCTCGATCCGCTGACGGAGTCTGAGCATCCGCATATCGGTGTCCTGGATCACGTCGGCAATATCTTTCAACTCTGCCGCAATGGCCTCCTGGTTGGGCAGCTGCTCCTGCTTGTATTTCAGGTGGTGCTCCAGACTGGCCCAGAAGTCCATGGCAATGGTGCGGATCTGGACCTCCACCTTCACCCGCCGCCGCTTCTGGGCGAAGAAGACCGGCACGGTGATGATGAGGTGGAGGCTCCGGTAGCCGTTGGGCTTGGGGTTTTCGATGTAGTCCTTCTTCTCCAGGAGCCTCACATCATCCTGACCCAGCAGGGCGTTGGCGATGCGGTAGATGTCGTCCTGGTAGGAGCAGATGACCCGGACACCGGCCACGTCGTTCAGGTTTTTCTCGATACTCTCCAGGGTCACCGGGAGGCCCCGGCGGTTGAGTTTTTCCGTGATGCTGGCCGTGCTTTTCAGCCGGGTGGTGACCGCACTGATGGGGTTTCTCTGGTTGCGGACGTTGAACTCGGTGTTGAGCACGTCAAACTTGGTCTGGACCTCTTTCATGGCACAGGTGTAGCCCAGGAGCATCTCCTGATACTTCACCACCGTGCCGATGATCTCCTTGGAGCGAGGCTGGCTCAGGTCCAGACCCTCTCCCCAGGGGCTCATGACGGTCTCCAAGCTCCCCGTGTCCTCCCGGAGCCACAGGCCGTTGTTTTCTGTTCGTTCCATAGGTTTCTCCTGTTATGTCCAGGGCCAAAGCCCTTTGATTGCTCTCTATGATAAAAGTATACCATATCACAAACCGTTGTTGATTGCTTTTTTGTAAAAATCCTGCACTTTTTACAAAGAAATACGGCCTGAAGGCTGCCCAACGACAGAAAAAGACTGCCGTCCAAATGGACGGCAGTCTGAAGAAACGATATTGGAAAATATCAGTCCTTGGACACCGAGCCGCAGCGAGGCGTCTCGGAGGCCAACCGCCCCATTAGGGCGGCTCTTAGGCCGGAGAGGAACTGAGGGAGTGCGACGTGCGCACGTCGTGCTCGTTTCGGCCATGCACTCTGTTGAAACAAAAAGAATGCCACCCAAACGGGTGGCATTCTGAATAAGCTTTGATAAATATCAGCGCTTGGAGAACTGGGGAGCACGACGTGCAGCCTTCAGGCCGTACTTCTTTCTCTCCTTCATTCTGGGGTCGCGGGTCAGGAAACCAGCAGCCTTCAGAGCGGGACGGTACTCAGCGTCCATCTCCAGCAGAGCACGAGCGATGCCGTGACGGATAGCGCCAGCCTGGCCGGTAACGCCGCCGCCGGAAACGGTAGCAACGATGTCGACCTTGCCCACCAGACCAGTGGTCTCCAGGGGCTGACGGACGATCAGCTTCAGGGTCTCCAGACCGAAGTAGTCATCCATCTCACGGCCGTTGATGGTGACGGAACCGGTGCCGTTGGGGAACAGGTGGACACGGGCGACGGAAGACTTCCGGCGGCCGGTGCCATAATGATAGGGCTTCTTGCTCTTATACATAGTCTAGTTCCTCCTTATTCTGCGGCCCACAGTTCGGGCTTCTGTGCTGCGTGGATGTGCTCAGCGCCGCGGAAAATCTTCAGGCGGGTCAGAGAATCCTTGGTGATGATGTTGCGGGGCATCATGCCGCGGACAGCAACCTTCATAGCCAGCTCGGGCTTCTCCTTCATCAGCTTGCCGTACTTGGTTTCCTTCAGGCCGCCGACGTAACCGGAGTGGGTGCGGTAGAACTTCTGCTCCAGCTTCTTGCCGGTCAGAACTGCCTTCTCAGCGTTGATGACGATGACGAAATCGCCGCAGTCAGCATGGGGGGTGTACTCGGGCTTATGCTTGCCGCGCAGCAGGGTAGCTGCCTGAGCTGCGGTCTTACCGAGGGGCTTGCCAGCAGCGTCAAGGATGTACCACTTGCGCTCGATGTTGCCCTTGTTAGCCATAAAAGTGGACATAGGGTCGAACCTCCAATTAAAATTTCTTATCCAGTGAACGGGCCTTTCCCGGCTTTACAAACCGGCCAGTTTGCCTTTATAATGCTTAAAAAAAGCCGGGGCAAAAGGGAGCCGTTTTTTCAGCGGACCTTATTATAGTACAGGGGAAGTCCAATGTCAACGACTTTTCAAAAATTTTTGATTTATCCCGATGAATTCTCTTGAATCCTCCCTTATTCTCCCCCATTCTCTCGATATCTCTGTTTCGATTTTCATTTTTTGTGTTTTAGGAGCGTACAGACCATGAAAAAGATCCTCTCCCTCCTGCGCCGGTGCGTGGAAGACTACGATATGATCCAGGATGGCGACCGGGTAGCCGTGGGTGTCTCCGGGGGCAAAGACTCCTTGATTTTATTGGCTTCCCTGGCCCGTCTGGCCCAGTTCTATCCCAAGAAATTCACCGTGGAGGCCTTCACGGTGGACATGGGGATCGACGGCATGGACCTCTCCCCCATCCGGTCCTTCTGTGACGAACTGGGGGTCCCCTGCCACATCATCCCCACCCAGATCAACAAGGTCATTTTTGAGACCCGGAAGGAGAAGAATCCCTGCGCCCTCTGCGCCAAGATGCGCAAGGGCTCCCTCCACGAGGCCATCCTGGCCGAGGGCTTCCACAAGGTGGCCCTGGGCCACCACTACGACGATGCCGTAGAGACCTTCTTTCTCTCTCTCTTCTACGAGGGTCGTCTGTCCTGCTTCCATCCGGTGACCTATCTGGACCGGGCCGACGTGACCCAGATCCGCCCCCTGCTCTATGTCAGCGAGAACATGGTCCGGGAGGCCGCCCAGCGGCTGGCCCTGCCCGTGGTCCACAACCCCTGCCCCGCCGACGGCAACACCAAGCGCCAGGAGGTCAAGGATCTCATCGCCCAGCTGGAGGAGCGTTATCCCAAATTAAAGGAGTACGTCTTCTCCTCCATGCAGCGGCTCCCCCTGCCCAACTGGGGGCCCATTGAGTTGAAGCGGCGGCCGCCTACGGAATAACCCGTATTTTAAGGAATCTTTAAGATTTGTTCACGGTATGTTCATTGTCTTTTCGTGGGAAATATGCTATTTTTACCTTAGAAAGCAGTTTTTACCGGCAACTCCGAAGGAGGTATCCCCATGAAAAAGCAATGGACGATCCTGCCCACTCTGCTGTGTCTGCTGCTCCTGTCCGCTTGCGGCGGAGAAGAAACTGGCACCTGGACCCCTGTGGAAGATTTCACCTTCAGCCTGGAGGCTGCCGCAGGCGTGGGTCCTGACACCGAGCTTTTTGACCCCGGTGACTTTGATCCTTCCGTTATCAACGACCCCGACCATACCTATAACCCCAAAGGCTGGCTGGACGAAAACACCGTCCTGTGTACCCGCTATGACAGCGACAGCTACACCAACAAAGAAATGGTGGCCGTGACTCTGGATGGTCAGGTCTCTCTGCTGGATGTTGACATCGACACCTACACCATGGTCACCGCCCAGAATGGCGTGGTGGTCTACGCCGGTTATTATGAGACCATTCTGAATGAAGGTGTCACCTTCGCCCGGTGGGATGGTGACGAGTCTTTGGCCCCCATTCACCAATTTGAAGAGGGAACGGCCATCAGTTTTCAGCAGTTTTTCAGCCCCGACGGCACCAAAGCAGTCATGAGCTGGATCCCGGAGGTCCCCGACACCGACTGGAAGGTGCGGATCATCGACCTGGAAACCGGAGACTACCAGGATGTGACCCCGCCGGAGATCGAAAGTGATGAACCCATCATCCTCTTCTCCCATTGGATAGATGACAGCACCCTTCTCATCACAGCCTCTGATATGCTCCCCGACGGCTACACCGCCGCCTGGGAATATACCCTCCCCTAAGTACAGCAACGCCCCCGACCATCGGTCGGGGGCTTGTTTCAGTTCCAGGGATTTAATAAGGTAAAGGTCCGTTTGTCAAAGGAAATGATCCCCTCGTCCCGGAGCCTGGACAGCTCCCGGGTCATGGCCGACCGGTCGGTGCAGAGATACTCCGCCAGTTCCGTCCGGCCCATGGGGATGGTGAAGGTCAGGCTCCCGGTCCGCTCGGCCTGGCGGGTCAGGTAGGTCAGGAGTTTCTCCCGGATGGAGGTCCGGGAGGTGACCTCCAGCTTCTCAATGAGTTCCAGGTTCTTTTCTGCGATGAGCTCCACCATGTTCTCGATCATCCGGTGGTGGAACCGGCAGACCAGCTTGCAGGCGTGGAGGATGCGGTCATAGTCCAAAATCAGCACCCGGAAGGCATCCCGCACCCGGAAGGCCACCGTCCGGTTCCGGGCCTGGAGACAGGAGTAGGTCTCTCCGAAGAGGTTGCCCACGGTGAGAAGGGTCAGGATAGATTTCTTGCCAAAGTAGTCCTCACTGATCATCTCCACGGACCCCTCCAGCACCACCCCCATAAGGGGCTTACCCCCGGAGGTGGTCTCGATAAACTCCCCCCGCTGGGCAGTGAGGACCCGGGCAGACAGACACTTGAGCATGGCCGCCAGGTCCTTGGGTTCGATCTGTCGGAACAGGGGGCACTCTGCCACCAGCTTTTCAACATCCATACGGAACACCTCCTTTGCCTCTAGTGTAAATTATTTCGACCCATGATGCAACTGCAACAGTTTCCTTTTTTCGGTCCTGCTAAAATAAAACTGCCATATTTTTGAATCCGGAGGTTTTCCTTATGAATCAGCATCCCATGCACAAGGCCGATCGTCAGCTCTCCCCCGAGGAGACCCTGACTATCCTGAAGAAGGGCGACCACGGCACCCTGTCTGTCAACGGCGACGACGGCTACCCCTATGCCACCCCCGTGAACTACATCGTGGTGAACGACACCGTGTACATCCACTCCGCTCCCTACGGCTACAAGATGGAGTGCCTGGAAAAGAGCAAGAAGTGCTGCTTCTCCGCCATCGTGTCCGCCGAGATCATCCCCAGCAAGATCACCGCTACCTTTGAGAGCGTGATCATCACCGGCGATGTGGCTCTGGTCTCCGACCAGGCTGAAAAGCGCACCGCTCTGGAAGCTTTTGTCACCCAGAAGCACCCCGGCTTTGAGGACGTGGGCTTCAAGATGATCGATAAGATGATCGACAAGACCGCTCTCCTGCGCATCGACGCCAAGGAAATGACCGGCAAGGCTTACAGAGGCTGATGTCTTCCACAGCCAACCCCCGCAGGACCAAACACGGTTCTGCGGGGGTTTTTCTTTTTATTTGGAAGTTGTATCTCTTCTGCTGGGAACACCATCCCGATATTCTCTGGGTGTAATTCCCTTTTCCGCCCGAAACTGTTGAATAAAATAGCTCTGAGAACAGAATCCCAGAGACACACTGATCTCTGCCCCGGTCATCTCGGTATGTTCCAACAAAACACAGGCCCGGCGCACCCGTTCCTGCCGTATATACTGCCCCACACTGATTCCCGTGCATCGGAGGAAGCGGCGTTGGAGCGTGGAGGCCGACACCTGACATTGTTCCGCCAGTTCTTCCACGGAAAGTTTCTCATCGATATGACTATGGATGTATTCCAGCGCACGCCGAACTCGCAGAGGTTTTTCCTTCAGTTTTCGGATCTCTTTTACCTGTCGGGCAAATTCGATCATCATTTCCTTCTGAAGTTCCCGGATTTCCAGCACGGTTTCTTTTTTCCTCTGTTCAAAGTCAAAATATGCACAAATTTTCTGCCCGGCTTCCATAGAGAGTCCGCCCGCATAAGCCGAATAGTAGGCTAGGCTCAGATTAAACAAAAAGATATTGTGGGCATGTTCCAGATCCAGCATCACGCTGTCACAGTATTGGTCATACCCATCGTCAAGGCCCAGGAGCAGACTGTCTGTATCCCCTGCACGAATGAATTCCAAAAGGTCCTCCCGAAAGTCGAAGGGGACCGTATAGGGCTGCTTATGGGTCAGCAGCCTGGGTTCTGCTTCTTGATATGCCATACAACAAACCGCCTGTATTCTTATAGTATTGCGCGATTCATTATATATCATCCCGGCTACTCTGTCTATAATAAGAGTATCTTATTAGAAAGGGAGTTGAACCCATGGAAAAGCTGAAAAATAGAGTTGCCATTGTTACCGGTGCAAGTTCCGGTGTCGGATACGGCTGTGCCCTTCGATATGCCTATGAAGGTGCAACCGTCGTTGCCTGTGCCCGCAGACTGGAAAACCTGGAGTTCTTGGCCAAAGAAGCCCAGGAAAAAAACTACCCCGGCAAAATCGTTCCCATGGTCTGTGATATCGCAAAAGAAGATGACTTGGACCGGGTAGTAAACACCACCATCGAATACTTCGGCAAAATCGACATCCTTGCCTGCATTGCTCAGGGCGGTCTTACTCTGCTGTCCAACGTCGAAAACACTCCCGCTGAGAATGCACGTATCCTCTTTGACCAAGGCCCGATCTACACCATGCTCATGATCCAAAAGTGCCTGCCTCATATGAAAAAGGCCGGCTACGGCCGCATCATCACCTGTGCCTCTGCTGCCGGTGTTTCCCCCGTGGATAACACAGTTCCATATGGCATGGCGAAAGCAGCCATTATTTCTCTGACCCGCAACGCCGCCCGGGAACTGGGCCAGTACGGAATCACCACCAACTGCTTCCTGCCGGTGGTCAAGTCCGAAGCCCCCTCCAACCGAGGCACCTCCAAGGAAGAACAGGATGCCTACGTAGCCGCTATGATCCCCATGAAGTATCTCGGCACTTCCTTCGACGACTGCGCTCCCGTTCTCGTCTTTATTGCCAGTGAGGAGGCCAAGTATTTCAATGGTCAGGTAGTTGGCACCGACGGCGGTCTGGTTCCCCTGGTATAACTCTTTCTCAAACAAAAAATCTCCTCCGAATCCTTCCGATTCGGGGGAGATTTTTTTAGATCCCAAGAATGAGTTTTGCCACCTGGAAATACAGGAGCAGGGTGGTCACGTCCACCACAGTGGAAATGAAGGGGCTGGCCATGACGGCAGGGTCCAGATGGATCTTCTCTGCCAGCAGGGGCAGGACACAGCCCACGGTCTTGGCACACAGAACGGTGAGGACCATGGTCACGCAAATGACCGCCGCCACCCAGGCATCCACGCCGGTGTTGCCCAGAAGCATCCGGTCCACCACCAGGAGCTTGACAAAGTTGCAGGCTGCCAGGGTCACACCGCAGAGGACACCCACACGGATCTCCTTCCAGATGACCCGGACAGTGTCGCTGAACTCCACCTCACCCAGGGACAGGGCACGGATGACCGCCACAGAGGACTGGGTGCCGCTGTTGCCGCCGGTACCGGTCAGCATAGGAATGAAGGCGATGAGGGCGGAGCAGGCCGCCAGGGAGCTCTCAAAGCCCGTCAGGACCATACTGGTCAGGGTGGCCGAGAGCATCAGGATGAGCAGCCAAGGCACACGGGACTTCCAGGTCTCGAAGACACCGGTGCGCAGGTAGGGCTTGTCCGAGGGGGTCATACCGGCCAGCAGCTCGAAGTCCTCGGTGGTCTCTTCCTGCAGGACGTCGATGGCGTCGTCGATGGTGACGATGCCCACCAGGCGGTTTTCCTGGTCCACCACAGGGATGGCGGCCCAGTCATACTTGGCCATCATCTGGACCACGCTCTCCTGGTCCTCCAGGGTGCTCACGGAGATGACGTTGTCCTCCATGATGTCCTCCACCTTGTCATCCTCCTCCGCCAGGAGCAGGGTGCGCAGGGTGACCATACCCACCAGTTTTCGGTTGTTATCGGTGACGTAGCAGGTGTAGATGGTCTCCTTGTCCACACCGGTCCGTCGGATGCGCTTGATGGCCTCCTCAGCGGTCATGACGGGGCGGAGGCTCACATACTCCGTGGTCATGATGCTGCCGGCGCTGTCCTCCGGGTACTTGAGGATCTCGTTGATCATCTTGCGCATTTCGGGGTCGGCCTGCTTCAGGATACGCTTGACCACATTGGCCGGCATCTCCTCCACCAGGTCGACGGCGTCGTCCACGTACAGCTCGTCGACGACTTCTTTCAGTTCGTTGTCGGAAAAGCCCTGGATCAACAGTTCCTGGGCCTCCGGTTCCATTTCAACAAAGGTCTCCGCTGCCAGTTCCTTGGGCAAAAGCCGGAACAGCAGGGGGAGCTTTTCTTCGGGCAGGTCCTCGAAGAGCGCCGCGATATCCGAGGCGTTCATGGTCACGAGGATGTCCCGCAGGGTCGTGTACTTTTTTGCCTCCACCAGGGCGGCCAGGGTCTCCCCCAAAGTCACGATGATTCTGTCTCTGTCTGCCATTGGCATCTCCTCCCAGCTTTTTTCGTTTCAGGACGCCTACCACGCGCCCAGTTTCCCAGCAAGAAGTAAGACACAAGCCCTGGCCGTTATTTACAGGGGCCAAATGGACGCCCACAAGGGCGGTTCATCCGTCCGCTGATGTTTTCGGCCTGCCATAGTGCCGTTACTACCGCCTGCGTCCATTGGTTCCACCTCACTTTTTCACAGCAAAATTAAGCCCCTGGGAAAGGGGCTTAATTCATTATAGTAGTATAAAAATTTTTTGTCAACCGGAAATCCACTCCATATATTCCCAGGCAGAAAAGGACCATCCCTCCCGAAAATCGGAAGGGATGGTTCAGATATCACAACGCTGAGATCGACTTTTTTGACAGCCTAAGACTCAGGCGTTGGCCAGGGCAGCACCCAGGTCGCGGCACTTCTGCTTGCCGTCGGAGTCGGGATGCAGGTTCACGATGAGGCCCTCAGCGCACAGGATGGCACCGGCTTCCTTGGTGCGTTCTTCCCAGTCACGCATCCATTGGCCGTCGCCCCAGTCATAGGAGCCGAACAAGACCACCTTCTTGCCGGAGAGCTTGCCTTCCAGCGCAGTGAAGAAGGGCTCAAAGGCCTCCTCCTCCAGGACCTCATCGCCCATGGAGGGGCAGCCCAGAGCCAGACGGTCGTAAGCGGCAGCTTCGTCGGCGTTGGTATCCAGGACGTTGATCAGCTTAGCCTGATTGCCGGTGCCTGCCACCACTTCCGCTGCCATGGCAGCGGTGTTGCCGGTGCCGGACCAAAAAATAACAGCCATAGTTTCCATAAATATGATCTCCTTGATAAGTAAACTGACAGATCCCCGTTTCCCTTCTGCCCTGCAGCGGCAGAGGAAACCCAGGTACAACTCCAACAATTAGCACAAACTAACTGTTGGGCAAATAAAAAAGGCTTGCCTCTATCTTTATTGGTTAGCATACGCTAACTTCAATGTCAGTATAGCAGTTTTGTTCTCTTCCATCTACTCCATTCAGCCATTTTTTCAGTTTGTTTTCTCTGTAAAGCCAAAACCACCCCGCCGGGATAGGCAGGGTGGTTTTGAACAAAAAAGGAACGTGTAAAAATATGCTTGTCCAAAAGGAGAGAGTCCCGGTTCCGGGGAGCACCGGCCCCGGGACAAAGAGAAGGGCACATCTTCGATTTTGGTTAGCATCAGCTAACTCCGAGAGCAGTATACCACCGATCAGATGGGAATTCCACTCCATTTGGGCGCTTCCACCGAAAAAGTCTTTCGCTTATTTGTTCAAAACTCCCTTGGACCGACGGGCCGATTTTTGCTATACTATTTACCATAAGTATGGTCTGACAGAACATGGCTGTCAGACCCCTTTTTTCTATTCCCGGAAGGAGGCCCAATATGGCAGAAGCATACCGAAAGGGCGACTACGTCAGCTACTCCTGCAGCGGCGTATGCCGCATCGACGACATCCGGCAGGAGTCTGCCGGCAAGGGGGAAACCAAAACCTTTTACATCCTGAAACCCGTGGCCGACCCGGGCTCCACCATTTTTGTGCCCACCAGCAGCCCGGTCCTCCTGGCCAAGATGCAGCGGCTGCCCAACAAGGAAGAGGCAGACGGGATGATCCTCGCTACCAAAAAAGACCAGATGGCCTGGATCGATGACCGCAAGGTCCGGGCCGCCGCCTTTCAGGCCGTCATCAAGGCCTGCGACCTGAAGGAGCTCCTGGATCTGGTGGCCTGCATCTACCAAAAGCGGGCCGACCTGGCTGCCAAGGGCAAGAAGCTGGCCGCCTCGGATGAGAGCACCCTACGTCGGGCAGAAGCCCTCATCGAGAACGAACTCTCCTTTGTCCTCCAGCTGAAAGGGGATCAGGTAGGGGCCTACATCCGAGAAAAGCTGGGGATTTGAGCGCAAAAAATTCCGCTCGCCGTTTGGCGAGCGGAATTTTTATGCTTTACTTCATCAGGCTGCAGACCAGTTCTGCGTAGCGGGCGGGATCGGGCACGGGCAGGTCGGCGATGATGAGGGCCTGGTTGTACAGGACCTCGGCATAGGTGGCGGCCAGCTCCTTGTCGTTCTCGTAAGCGGTGCACAGAGCCTGGAAGGCGGTGGCGTTGGGGTTGATCTCCAGGACGCGGTCGGCGCGCATGGGGTAGTCGCCCCGCATCTTGTGGAAGTACTTCTCCATTTCCAGGGAGATGGGGCCCTCGGCGGTCAGGCAGACGGTGCCGCTCTGGAGGATGGTGGACACACGGACCTTGGAAACATGCTCCTTCAGGGTCTCCTGAACGAACTCCAGGACCTCCTTGTGGTCCTTCTCAGCCTGCTCGGCAGAGGCCTTCTCGGCATCGGTGACAGGCAGAGCGTCCTCGCTGGCCACAGACACGAAGGGCTTGCCCTCGGCGTTCTCCAGCATCTGCAGGACGATCTCGTCCTCGGCCACGGTCAGGTACAGGACCTCGTAACCGGCCTTCAGGACACGCTCGGCCTGGGGCATCTTGGCGGCGTTCTCCACGCTGTCGCCGCAGACGTAGTAGATCTTCTCCTGGGAGGCGGGCATGCGCTCCACGTACTCCTTCAGAGACACTAACTTGTTCTCCTTGGAGGACCAGAAGAGCATCAGGTCACGGATGGCGTCACGGGCCTCGCCGTAGGAGTTCATCAGGGCGTACTTGAAGTTCATGCCGAAGGCAGTCCAGAACTTCTCATACTTCTCCCGGTCGTCCTTCATGAGCTTCACCAGCTCAGCCTTGATCTTCTTCTCAATGTTGTTGGCGATGACCTTCAGCTGACGGTCGTGCTGGAGCATTTCGCGGGAGATGTTCAGGGAGACATCGGGGGTGTCCACGATGCCCTGGACGAAGCCGAAGTGGTCGGGCAGCAGGTCGGGGCAGCGGTCCATGATCATGACGCCGGAGGAGTACAGCTGCAGGCCCTTCTTGAACTCGGTGGTGTAGAAGTTCATGGGCAGCTGGCTGGGGATGTACAGCAGAGCCTTGTACTCGAAGTTGCCCTCAGCGGCCACCTGGAGGGACAGGAGGGGATCCTGCCAGTCGCCGAACTTGCTCTTGTAGAACTCGTTCTTGTCCTCGTCGGTGACCTGGCTCTTGGGCTTCTGCCAGATGGGCACCATGGAGTTGATGGTCTCCCACTCCTTGACCATCTCGTACTCGGGCTTGTAGTCCTCACCGGCATCCTCGGGCTTGGGCTTCATGTGGCTGCGCTCCATCTCCATGCGGATGGGGTAGCGGATGTAGTCGGAGTACTTCTGGATCAGGGTGGACAGGAAGTAGGGGCGCAGGTACTCGCTGTACTCGGCCTCTTCGCTGTTCTCCTTGATGGTCATGATGATGTCGGTACCCACGGTCTCCTTCTCACAGGGCTCGATGGTGTAGCCGTCCACGCCCTCGGACTCCCACTTGAATGCGGTGTCGGAGCCGTAGGCCTTAGAGATGACAGTGACCTTGTCGGCCACCATGAAGGCGGAGTAGAAGCCCACGCCGAACTGGCCGATGATGTCCAGCTCTGCGTCGTCTGCGTTCTCGGTCTCCTTCTTAAACTGCAGGGAGCCGCTCTTGGCGATGGTGCCCAGGTTGTTCTCCATCTCCTCCTGGGTCATGCCGATGCCGTTGTCGGAAACGGTCAGGGTGCGGGCGTCCTTGTCGGGGGTGACCACGATCTTGAAGTCATCCCGGTTCAGGCCCACGCCCTCGTCGGTGAGGGCCTTGTAGGCCAGCTTGTCGATGGCGTCGCTGGCGTTGGAAATGATCTCCCGCAGGAAGATCTCCTTATGAGTATAAATGGAATTGATCATGAGATCCATGAGCCGCTGGGATTCGGCCTTAAACTGTTTCTTTTCCATTTCGTAAAATGCCTCCAAAAAGGGTAATAGTTTAGCACTCTTCTCTCAAGAGTGCTAACCTATTATGCGCCAGAGGCCTGAAAAATGCAAGCCCTTTTTTGAAAATTTTACACTTTTTAAAGATAGTGCTAAAGAAATCCCCCTGCGATGGTCCAAAGGGACCTCGCAGGGGGGGCTGCAAACAGTTACATCTTGTTGGTCTTGGCTGCGTAGTACACAAACGCAGGCACGATGTAGAGAGCCACCATGGTGAGGAAGACTCTCTTGGCCCAGGGCAGGGCTTCGGGGCCCAGCACCACCAGAGCGCCGAAGAAGAGGAGCTGCAGGACCGAGCAGGCCATGGAGATGGTGACCGTCTTCTTCAGGGGATCCCCCTCGGTCTCGCGGCTGATGCCGGCGATCTTGACCAGCAGGACCAGCTGCACTACGCTCATGACGACGAAGAATACATACAGCCCACGGAAGGGGATGATGGCATAATTGGAAAAGAGGCCCAGCACCCAGACAATGGCACCGAGGAAGGTAGCCGTCTTGGCCAGCTGGAAGGCACTCATTTTGGTTTTGTTGGATTTCATGGGATCCATATCCTACCTTTCAAAAATATCGTGTATTCATTATGCATGGATACCGTTGAAAATGCAAGGGTTTTCCTTCATTTTTCGCATTTCCTACCACATTTGTTGACAGTATAGCAAGGGATGTCATATAATTATAAATAAGGTACACCCCCGAAAAAAGGAGGTTTCCATGAAAGCGATCAAGCGCCGCCTCATTCCCATTCTCTGCCTGCTCTTTACCATAGGGCTGGCCATCCTGGGTCAGTTCAAAGAGGTGTCCGTCTTTGATGTGGTCCTTCCCGACTCCCCTCCCACCGCCCAGCAGGCCATGGAGGACGGGAACTTCACCTGGGATCAGGCGGAGAACACCTACTTCCTCCAAATCGAAAACACCGGAGAGGCATCCGTGGATGCCCATGTGAAATACGGCTTCCCCTGGCCGGGCTACATTCTGACCATCGCCCCCGGCGACACCTGGGAGCTGGCGGTGGAAAACGCCCGCCACCGGACCCACACCATTACCTTTGAAACGGAAGAGGACACCCCCACCGGCACGGTGGCGGTATGGTCCATCACCCATTAACACGCAAGTCCCCGGCGGTCAAAAGACCGCCGGGGACAAATCTTTAACCCTCGCAGAGTTTCGCCACCGCAGTGGCGAAATAAAATTCGATCCGTTTTTTGGCGCGACATGTGCGTGCCAAAAAACACTTCGCGGCCTGCCAGTGTGCCCAAAGGGCGCGCGCAGCAGGCCGCGATCCCTCAAAAAACCATGGCACTCGGTAGAATGCCATGGTTTTTTCCTTAGTTGAAGATATCCCGGTTCTCCCGGAAGAGCTGTTCCACCCTGGCTCGAAGAGGTTCGTGGTCGGGGCGGGTCAGGTCCGGGTCTTTGGCCAGCAGGGCCCGGGCGGCGTCCTGGGCCTGGTGGAGCAGGCGCATATCCCCCTCCAGGCTGGCCAGCTTCAGCTGGGGCAGGCCGTGCTGCCGGGAGCCGAAGAAGTCGCCGGGACCACGTAGTTTCAGGTCCTCCTCGGCAATGAGGAAGCCATCGGTGGTGGCGCAGAGGGTTTTTAATCGCTTCCGGGTCATTTCGTTTCGATTGTCGGAGATGAGGACACAGTAGGACTGGTGCTGTCCTCGGCCCACCCGGCCTCGCAGCTGGTGGAGCTGACTGAGGCCGAACCGGTCGGCGTTCTCAATGATCATCAGGGAGGCATTAGGCACATCCACCCCCACCTCGATGACGGTGGTAGACACCAGCACGTCGGTCTGGCCCGATGCAAAGGCGGCCATGACGGCCTGCTTGTCCGCCACCTTCATCTTGCCGTGGACGATGGCCACCTTCAGGTCGGGGAAGACCTTCTGCTGGAGGGTCCGGCCGAACTGCTCGGCCGCCTTCATGCCCTCCTCGTCCTCCTGGTCCACCGCCGGGCAGACGATGTACACCTGCCGCCCCAGGCCCACCTGCTTTCGCACAAAGCCATAGAGCCGCTGGCGCTTGTCCTCCCCGATGAGCATGGTGTCCACAGGGGTGCGGCCCGGAGGCAGCTGGTCGATGACCGACAGGTCCAGGTCCCCGTAGATCATCAGGGCCAGGGTCCGGGGAATGGGGGTTGCCGACATGACCAGCACATGGGGCCGGAAGGTCCCGCCGCTCTTGGCGGAGAGGGCCGCCCGCTGGTCCACACCGAACCGGTGCTGCTCGTCGGTGACCACCAGACCCAGCCGCCGGAATGCCACCCCCTCGCTGAGGAGGGCGTGGGTGCCCACGATCAGGTCGATCTCTCCGTCCTCCAGAGCCTCCCGGCACTTTCGCTTCTGGGCAGCAGTCATGGACCCGGTGAGCAGGGCGATCCGCATGCCCGTCCCTCCCAGCAGGGTCTCCATGGTTTTCAAATGCTGCTGGGCCAGCAGCTCCGTGGGGGCCATGAGAGCGGACTGGCAGCCGTTCTCCCAGGCCAGGAAGGCGCAGGCGGCGGCCACCACGGTCTTACCCGAGCCCACGTCACCCTGGAGCAGGCGGTTCATGGGGACCGGCTGGGCCAGGTCCTCCGCCGCCTCCCGGGCGGAACGGAGCTGGGCATCGGTGAGAGTAAAGGGCAGGCTTTGGGTAAAGCCCGCCAGGTTTTGTTTGGCAAAGGGGATGGCCTCGTGCTGGGACCGCCGCCCCCGGATGAGGGTCAGCCCCAGGTTCAGGCAGAAAAGCTCTTCAAACATGAGCCGCCGCCGGGCGCTTTGCAGTTCCTCCCAGGACTGGGGAAAGTGAATCGCCCGGTAGGAAAACTCTGCGGGAGCCAGTTGGTTCTCCCGGCGGATGTCCTCCGGCAGGGTCTCCCGAATTTGCGGTACGCACAGGGCGGCGTTCCGCTGGAGACTGGCCATCAGCTTGGCGGAGATCCCCGCCGTCAGGGGGTACACAGGCATGATGCCTCCGGTGAAGGCGGAGCTCCCCTCCTTTTCAAAAACCGGGTTGGCCATCTGCCGGCGGAACCCGCTGCCCCCGGTAAGCTTGCCATAGAAGGAATAGGTCTCCCCCGGCTGCAGCAGTTTGCTGACATAGGACTGGTTGAAAAAGGTCACATCCACCTGGGCAGTTCCGTCCACCACCCGTCCCTTGGTCAGCTCCATTCCCTTTCGGATGTAGCTGGTCCGGAAGGGCTCGGCCACCATGGCGGCGAAGCACACCGGCTCCTCCAGAGGAAGGGTCCAGATGTTCTCCCGGACCGTCCGGTCCTCGTAGTCCCGGGGAAAGTAGGCCAACAGGTCGGCCACCGTGCAGAGGCCCAGCTTGGCCAGGGCGGCTTCCCGGGCGGGACCGATGCCGGGGAGT
Source organism: Ruminiclostridium sp. (assembly GCA_017435425.1). GTDB lineage: Bacteria > Bacillota > Clostridia > Oscillospirales > Oscillospiraceae > Evtepia. The sequence continues at coordinate 51,691 of JAFSFC010000016.1, forward strand.
TGGGAAAGAGGGGTGTGCAGGGCAAGCTCTGCCATATGCTGACCTCCTTTTCGCAAGAAAATCGGCTCCCTCTGACGAGGGAGGCATATAGTTTTGATTATTGTACCACAAAACCCACCCATCCACAATGTTCATCCGAATAGAATCCGCACCGTCAAGGCCCCGAAAAAGAACCCCGCCAGGTCGGCGCACAGGGCGGCCGGAACGGCGTACCGGGTCTTTTTGATCCCCGCCGCCCCGAAATACACAGCGATGGTATAAAAGGTGGTCTCGGTGGACCCCAGCATCACCGCCGCCGTCCGGCCGATGAGGGAGTCCGGCCCGTAGGTGGTGATGAGCTCCGACCCCACCCCCAGGGCGGCGCTGCCGCTGATGGGCCGCATCAGCATAAGGCCCATGGTCTCAGGGGGGATCCCCAGAAAGCCCAGGAGGGGGCCCAATGCCTGGGCCGTCAGATCCAGTCCCCCGGAGGCCCGGAGCATAGCCACCACAGTCAGAAGAGTCACCAGGGCGGGCAGGATACGCCATAAAATTTCCAGCCCCTTGGCCGCTCCCTGGAGAAGGGCGTCGTACACATCCACCCCCCTGGCCATGCCGTAGCAGGACACCCCGGCGATGATCCCCGGCACCAGCAAGTCCAAAACCACCTGCATCCTCAGTCCCTCCATAGTTTGCCCAAAAGTTTGGCCGCCGTGATCCCCACCGCCACCGACAGCAGGGAAGTCACCCAAACCGCCGGCAGGATGTCGAAGGGGGTCTCACATCCTGCCGCCAGCCGCACCGCCGCCACGGTGGTGGGGATGAGCTGGATGGAGGCCGTGTTGCACACCACCAGCATGCACAGGCTGTCCGAGGCCACCCCGGGGGTCCGGCGGCTCATCCGTCGGGCGGCCTCCAGGCCAAGGGGGGTGGCAGCGTTCCCCAGCCCCAGAAGGTTGGCAGAGACATTGGCGGCGATGGTGTCCATGACCCCTTTGTCCCCGGCAAAGTCCGGATAGAGCCGACGGAGGACAGGCCGGAACAGCTTGGCCAGCTTCCCTGCCAGCCCCGCCCGGTCCATGACCTCCATGACCCCCATCCACAGGCACAGGACCCCCGCCATGGAGATCCCCAGCTGGATGGCCTGGGCCGCCCCCTCCATGGCCGCCGGGGCCAGGGCGGCCTGATTCCCCAGAACCAGGGCACACACCAGGGAGAGGGCGGTCATTCCCGTCCAGATCACAGTCATCGCCATAGAGCCTTTCTCCTCGCTTTCGAATCTTTTTCCATACCATATGTTGGAAAACTGGAAAGAATTCCAGCCTTTTTTGTCTTTCTTTTCCAACCAAACGACAATTTTCGATTGACTTCTAAATACGATTTGTTATAATTAAGTTGTTTCCAAGAGTTTTTGTGTTTTTTTGCCGTTTTTCACCCCGCCGGAGAGAGAGCCTGTCGGGCTTGGATATAGAGAGAAAAACGGCCAATCCGGGAAAGGAAGTGCTTCACACACATGAAATCCACAGGTATTGTCCGCCGGGTCGACGAACTGGGGCGTATCGTCCTCCCCATCGAACTGCGCCGCACGCTGAACATTGCAGAGAAGGATTCCCTGGAGATCTATGTTGACGGGTCCTCCATCATGCTGAAGAAATATCAGCCTGCCTGCATCTTCTGCGACAGCGCCAAGGACATCTCCACTTTTAAGGGCAAGAACATCTGCGCTGCCTGTCTGAAGGAGCTGCTCCACAAGTAATCTTGACCATTCCCCACCTTCACACACACCACCACAACACAGAAACAAAGAAAATCGCATTCCCTCCCGGGAATGCGATTTTCTTTGTCGTTGGATTGACCGTTTTCGCCAAAAATAACAGTATACAATTTGTAGTTGTCAGAAACTGCAAGAAAAGGAAGGGCTCAGCCCTCGTCCTTCCGGGCAATGGCCAGGTCGTACAGGGCCTTCTTGGAGAGTTTGTAAGCGGCAGCCACCTGCTTTACAGCGTCCCGGGTGGAAGCCCCTTCCGCCTGGAGTTTATCCACCAGCTCCAGGCCGTCCTCCAGGGTATACTCCTCCTCCTGGCTGGGGGCCGCACCCTCGATGACCAGGACGAACTCCCCCTTGGGGGGATTGGCGGCGTAGTGCTGGACGGCTCCCCCGAGGGTGGTCCGCAGGACCTCCTCGTGGAGCTTGGTGAGCTCCCGGCACAGGCTGATGCGGCGGTCCGGACCAAAGGCGGCCATGAGATCGCTCAGGGTGGGCAGGAGCTTGTGGGGGGCCTCATGGAAGACCATGGTCCGCTCCTCCTTCTGGAGGCTTTCCAGGTGGGCCCGGCGGTTCTTTTTATTCATGGGCAGAAAGCCCTCAAAGGTGAACCGGGTGGTGGGCAGGCCCGAGACCGCCAGGGCGTTCACAAAGGCGCAGGCCCCGGGAATGGGCACCACCGGGATGTTCTGGGCGGCACACTGGGCCACCAGCTCCTCGCCGGGGTCGCTGATGGCAGGGGTGCCGGCGTCGGTGACCAGGGCGCAGCTCTCCCCGGCCAGCAGACGGGAGACCAGCTCATCCCCCCGGGTGTCGGAATTGTGGCGGTGATAGCTCACCATGGGCTTCTTGATGTCCAGGTGGTTCAGGAGCTTCACCGTCACCCGGGTGTCCTCTGCGGCGATGAAATCCACCGCCCGCAGGGTGTCAGCCGCCCGAAGGGTCATGTCGCCCAGGTTCCCGATGGGGGTGGCGACCAGATATAAGGTTCCTGCCATGATGGCGTCCTCCTCATGCTTCATTGTCGATTTGGTAGTGGTTGGGTAAGATATCCAGGCCGGGGCCGCCGTCCTTCACGCACTCCACCAGCACAGCGTAGGGGGGCTTGGACCGGTCGTAATTCAGCAGCTGCATCCGCTTGGGGGTGAGCCGGGCCTTTTCCAGAGCGGAGAAGAGCTCGGCCAGCCGCTCGGGCCGGTAGACCAGGGCAAACCGCCCGCCGGTGCGGGTGAGCCGTCCTGCCGTCTGGCACAGATCCTCCACGGAACAGGTCTCATCCATCCGGGCGGTGCCGCCGGATGCCCCCGAGCCGGTCCGGAAGTAGGGCGGATTGGAGACCACCAGATGGAAGTGGTCCGCCGGGACCAAGCTTTTATCCCGCAGGTCCCCGTGGATCACCTGCCCGGACAGGCCGTTGTCCGCCAGATTCTTCTGGGCCAGTTGGGCGGCCCCGGGGTTGATCTCGATGCCCGTCCGCTCCAGCCGTTCCTCCCGTTGGGACAGCAGCAGGAGCAGGGAGCCCACGCCGGTCCCCAGGTCACAGACCTTCCAGTTGGGCTTCAGGGTGCAGAACCGGGACAGGAGCACGCTGTCCCGCCCCAGCTTGAAAAACTCGTCCGACTGGGTCAGCTGATAGCTGCCCAGGTATTCCACAGAGATCATGTCGTCTCCTCCTCTGCCAGCTTTCGCAGATGGTCCAGGAACCACCGGGTCATGCGGCCGGTGAGCCCCCAGATAATGTGGCCCTCATACTCATAGATGGGAATATCCATCCACCCGCTCCGCCATTGATATCCCTCCGGGAAGCCCACCTTGGCAAAGGGGAAGGTGTCATCGGACTCGAACTTCACCGGATAGCGGTAGACCTCCTCCTCATAGTCCAGCAGGAAGTCCAGGGGCACACAGAAGGTGTTCTTCACCTCGGAGGCGCTCTCCTTCAGCTTCTCCACCGCCTCGGGCTTGATGGATGCCAGGAAGGGATAGATCACCCGGTCGCTGATGTCCTGGACCACGTCCAGGGGGGCAAGGATCTCGATGTCCTCGGCGGGGATACCCAGTTCCTCCCAGGTCTCCCGGATGGCCGTGTCCACGGGCTTCTCCCCTTTCTCCCGCCGTCCGCCGGGGAAGCAGACCTCTCCCGGCTGGTGGCCCACCAGGGTCTCCGCCCGGGTCTCGTAGAGGAGGCAGAGCTTGCCCTCCTGCTCCACCAGGGGCAGAAGGACGGCATATTCACTCACCGTGCACTGGAGGCCCAGCTCCCGGTTCTGAAAATAAGTTTTCATGCGGTCAATGTTCATAGGGCCTCCTCAGGATTCGGGCACGGTAAACTTGGCCAGCAGGTCGGGCTGGGACCACAGGACCACTCTGCCCTGGGCCAGGCTCTCCTTCACCCGGATGAGCCGCTGGTTACGGCTGCCCCGGAAGCGGAGCTCGTAGGACTTCTCCTTCTGGATAAAGGGGCCATCCACCAGCACATCGGTCTGACGAAGAAGGGTCTGCCAGCCGGGGTCCTCACTGGCTAAGATATGTTCAAAGGTGTAGCCGGAATAGGTCCAGACCGACCAACCCACAGCATGGGCGGCCTCGGCCAACTTGGCGCAGTCCGCCGCCTGGGCGAAGGGCTCGCCCCCGGAGAGGGTCAGCCCCTCGATGAGGGGGTTCTTCCCCATCATGGCGATCAGGTCCTCCACGGGGGTCTCCTGGCCCCCCTGGGGATCGTGGGTGTCCGGGTTGTGGCAGCCGGGGCAGTGGTGGGGACAGCCCTGGGTGAAGATGGTGAACCGCAGACCGGGCCCATCCACGATGGAGTCATTCACGGTGTTGGCGATACGCATGCCGCCACCCCTTTCAAGTAAGATTCTTAATGAAATATGATATCATATTTTGCGCTTCGAAACAAGGCTCATACCCCTGCGCCCACCCCTGGATTTTAGGGCAGGACGCCGGAAGAAGGTTCTGGCACTGGTTCTGGCAATGGCTATGTCTCTGTCCCTGGCTGTTACCGCTGGTGCTGCGTTCAACGATCAGGATAAGATCGTGAACACCGAGGCTGTTGACATGTGCTCCGCACTGAACATCATCAACGGCTACACCGACGGTTCCTTCAAGCCCGAGGGCAATGTCACCCGCGCAGAAGCTGCAAAGATGATCACCATTGCTCTGAACGGCGGCAAGGAGCCCACCCTGTCCGCATCTTCCACCCCCACCTACTCCGACATCGCTGGCCACTGGGCTGCAAAGTACATCGAGTACTGCACCTCTCTGGGCATCGTTGCTGGTGACGGCGCTGGCAAGTTCAACCCCAACGGCAACGTGAAGGCTGTTGAGCTGGCTAAGATGCTGCTGATCGCTATCGGCTACAGCGCAGACGCTGAGAAGTTCGTCGGCGCAAACTGGGACACCAACGTGAACGTCGTTGCTTCCCAGAAGGACCTGTACGAGGAGCTGGAGTCCATCGACCCCTCCGTCGCTGCTACCCGCGACACCGCTGCTCAGATGGTCTGGAACGCTCTGAACATCCTGATGGTTGAGTATGACTACAAGCTGACCACCGTGAACGGCACCCTGACTTCCGAGCTGGTTGTTAAGGACATCCCCTACACCACCCTGCTGACCAAGAAGTTCGACACCAAGTCCACCGAGGGTACCACCGGTATCATGACCGGCGCTTCCTACAACACCACTAAGGAAGAGTACACCTACACCGTCCAGGCTCTGACTGCCGACCACGCTCTGGCTGCTGCTCAGACCTATGTCACTGAGGCTGACTACACTGCTCTGATTGGCCACAACGTTACTTTCGTCGTCGAGAATGACAATGACGTCTACGGCGCATTTACCGCTGACAGCATCGTTCTGGCTTCCGGCATCGTTGGCGACATCGATGTTGCTACCTACGCCAACAACACCATCGAAATTGCTGATGTTGAGTACGACGTTGACGCTGATGTCACTGGCATCAAGATTGGCGTTGCAAACCACGCATACACCTGGACCAAGCTGGGCTCCGCAGCTGATCTGACTAATGCTACTATCGTGGCTCCCTATGATACCTTCACTGCTATCGACTGGGATGATGACGCTGACATCGATCTGATTGCAGTTGTCCCCGTTGTCCTGAAGGACGTCAGCTATGTTGGCTCCGACTACGTCAAGTTCTCTGGCGATGCTAACAAGTATGAGATCAGCGAAGAAGACTGGGCTGCATACGAAGGCATCGAGAAGGAAGACGTCGTTATTGTTTCTGGCGATGCTTCCCTGAAGACCCTGGGCACCATCTCTGAGCTGGAAGTTCAGACCGGCAAGGTTTCCGCTGTTAAGGCCAAGACTGCTGTCATCGGCGGCGAGACCTACAACTTCACCCAGGTGGCCACCAATGCTACCATGAAGACCACCTACCTGGATCAGGAGATCGAGTTCTACGTTGTCAATGGTTACCTGGTCAAGGAGATCACCACTGATACCTCTGTTTCTGTGAGCGACTTCGCAGTCGTTACCGACGCTGTTTCCAGCGCAGCTATCGGCGGCACCTATGACGTCGAACTGCTGTATGCTGACGGCACCACCGAGGTTGTTAAGGGCGCAGCTCCCTACACCTCTCTGATTGGCAAGATGGTCAAGTTCGATGAGGATGACGGCAAGTACACCCTGACCGAGGTTGTCGTGGCTGACCTGGCTGACTTCGATGCAGAGGCAGTTGATCAGACCCGTACCGACAATGTTGCAAACGGCATTGCAGGCGCATGGTCCAAGGCTGCCAGCGCTTCCGATGCTGATGCCAAGATCGGCGGTTACAAGATTGCAGCTGACGCTGTTGTCTTTGTGTTCGATGGTGAGGACTACACCGTTGAGACCGGCGCTACCGTCTCCAAGGTTACCGATGATAACGCTAAGGTCTTTGCTTATGGCGCAGACAAGAATGCAACCAACGCTTACTATGTTTCCTTCGCATTCGTTCAGACCTCCGGCGTCTCCGCATCCGACATCATGTACGGCTATGTCGTCTCCGAAGTTTCCTCCATTAAGGATTCTGACGGCGAGTATGAGACCGCTACCGTTTGGAACGGCTCCGAGTCTGTTGAGCTGACCACCGATAATGGCATTACCTTTGCTGGTGCAACCGAAGGTCGCATCATTGCCTACAAGCTGAACGCTGAAGGTGCTGTTTCCTATGTCGCAACTGTTGACTCTCTGGGCGGTGTGCTGGGCACTCTGACCATCATTGATGGTGATGACCTCACTATCAACGGCAACCCCTATGAGATTGACGAAGATACCGTCATCCTGTACGTTGACGCTAGCGAGAAGGAAGCTGCTACTAATGGCTCCCTGAACGTTGCTGACGAAGCTCCCACTGCTTCTGGCACTGGCATCCTGAACGGCTACTTCACCAACGTTTATGTCTACAACCAGGCTGGCACCGACTCTGCCATCGAGCTGCTGGTTGTTGACATTGACAACGACTGGATGGGCGTTCAGTAATCTACTCTGAATCCCTGATTCAGTGTTAGATTCCTAACAAGTTTTACAAGCCCCCGGGCATTGCTCGGGGGCTTGTTCCATATCCTAGCTATTATCTTATAAGGAGGCTCCCAATGAAACGATTTCTCGCCCTGCTCCTGTCCCTTGTTCTGACCCTGACCCTCTGCGCCTGCGGGGGCGGGGAAGACACCGCTCATGTGGGCACCTACGACTGCACCTCCGTCACCATGGGTGACGTGGTCATCGACACCATCGAAGGCTCCCTGGACCTCCAGAAGGGCGGCAAGGGCACCCTCACCCTCTCCGGTGAGTCCTACTCCCTGACCCACACCCTGGAAGAAGGCACCCTCACCCTGACCATCGACGGCCAGGACGCCACCGGCACCTACGCCGACGGCACCATCACCGTGGACCTCTTCGGCGCCACCTGCACCTTCGAACCCTCCGCCGAATGACCCCCAACACCCCCGATCTTCGGGGGTGTTTTTCTATCCAGAGATATAGAAACCCTTCAGGGGGCGGGCGGATGTGGTCATCCGCCCCTACAATGGGTTGTTCCACAAACTTACGCCACGGGTCAACCCGCCACGTTCCCCCTCATCAGAACAAGCAAAAGGCACCTTCCTGAGAAGGTGCCTTGATTATTATCCGCTTCCATATTAAAATAATGGCATCACTCTACCCGGGCTTTGGCCAGGTCCATGAGCTCCCGCTCGCCCTCCCACTCCACAGGGTAGGGGTAGGACTTGCCAACCTTTCGGAACAGCCCTTCGAGCTTCTCTGCCTTGGCCCGGTCCCCCTCGCCCAGCAATGCGTAGGCGTACTGGGTGCGCAGGACGGAAGGGTACTTTTTCATACTCTTCATGAACTTCCTCTGGCCCTTGGTGAGCATCCGCTCCAACCGATCGGGCCGGTTCTCAAAGAGAAGCTCGCAGTAAATGAGATCGCAGGTCAGCAGGTTGTGGTAGATCCCCATGAGGGCGTTTTTTCCGGAAATCAGCTTTGCCATTTCCTCTCGGGCGGCCTGGAACCGATGCTCATCCATGAGTCGGTTGCACCGAAAGACCGCCAGCACAGCCACAAGACTGTTCTTCATCCCCTCTTCATCCGGGGCCTCAAACCATTCTTCCGGCATATCCCTCAGCCGGACCCCTTGGGCCTGCATGGCCGCCATCTTCATCTGGATCCAGAAGGATCGCAGAGCGGCCGGGTCCTTGCCCAGAGCCAGGGCGTTGTGGCCGTCGTTGTCCACGGCCCCCAGCCGCAGGGGGATGCCGTTCACCAGAGCATAGATGACCCCGATGAGGGAGAACATCAGAAAAACCACCGGCCAGAAGGCCATCCCCTGGGTAAGCCGCCACAGAAGAATACCCAGTGAGGCGGAGAGCAGATTCAGGATAGAGCCCCCCAGGTTGTACAGGACCACCGGGAGCTTCCCGTCCACCATGTCGGGCGGGTCCATGAGGCACTGGCCCCCGGTGCCCGCCAGGGAGAGCCGCCGGAACCGGAGCTTCCCATCCTGGCGGATCCACATAAAACTGGCCACCCGGAAGGAAGAGAAGCGATAGCCCGACAGGAGGCCGAACACCAGGTGCCCGCCCTCGTGGATGACGATCTGCAGGACCAGCAGGAGATACAGCACCAGGATCATCCCGGCGAAATAGAACAGAGTCTGACCGGGGCTTGTGTCCGGCCCGGCGATGGTGTCCATATGCTGGGCGATCATCACCCCGCAGACCCCGCCCAGGACCAGAAAGACCAGGAACATCAGGGCCCCCTGCCAGGAGATTTTTCGTTTTTTCTTTTTCGCCACGGTGCATCCCTCCCAGAATATTCTGGTTTTATTATAGCACGATACCCCTACTGATTCAATAGGAAGGAGGCCGGCCATGCGCAGGCTCACACTGCCCATCACCCCCGCCCTGGCGGGGAAAGACGTCAACACCCTTCTGCGGAAGGAGCTGAAGCTGTCCGGCTCCAGTGTCCGCCGGGCCAAGACCCTGCCGGACGGCATCCTCCTGGACGGCCAGCCGGTCTTCACCAACGCCCGGGCGGGCGAGGGCCAGACCCTTTCCGTCTTTGTGGGGGACACCGTCCTCAGCCAGCAGATCGAACCGGTGACGGGTCCCCTGGACATCCTCTACGAGGACGAGGACCTGCTCCTTATCAATAAAGACGGCCGGACCCCCGTCCACCCCAGCCAGGGCCACCACGGGGACACCCTGGCCAACTTCCTCATGGCATACTATGAGGCCATCGGCCTCCGTGCCGCTTTCCATCCCGTGAACCGTCTGGACCGGGGGACCTCCGGCCTCATGGCGGTGGCCAAGCACCCCCACGCCCACGAGCTGCTTCAGCAGCAGCTCCAGGACGGGCGGCTGACCAGGACCTACCTGGCCGTCTGCGAAGGGGTGCCGGAGTCCCTGGCCGGGGTGGTCGACGCCCCCATCGCCCGGGAGCCCGGTTCCGTCCTGCGGCGGATGGTCTCCCCGGAGGGAGCCGCCGCCCGGACCCATTACGAGGTGCTGGAACAGGCCAATGGGCGCAGTCTGGTCCGTCTCCGGCTGGAGACCGGCCGCACCCACCAGATCCGGGTCCACATGACCCACCTGGGCTGTCCCCTGGTGGGGGATTTCCTCTACGGGGAAGAGACCCAGGAACTGCCTGACCGCTTTGCCCTCCACTCGGCCTCCATTCGGCTGTATCAGCCCATCACCGGGGAGGAACTTTCCCTGACCAGCCCTTTGCCCCCGGATTTAGCAAGGCTTCTCCCAGGAAAAAGGCTCCCCTTGATAGGGGAGCTGGGTGCGAAGCAGCCTGAGGGGTGCTATCCTGCCAGATAGCTTGTCGTATCGGTACGACAGCATGCCCTTAGACCCCGCACCCCTCCGCCCCTTTGGGGCACCTCCCCTCACAGGGGAGGCTAATAAACAGTATGATGAAACCAGGAGGAACTGCCGTGAATCCTTTATCCAACCTTCCCATCCCCCTGCTGGCCTGGTACCGGGACAACGCCCGGGACCTGCCCTGGCGTCGGGACCCGGACCCCTACCGGGTGTGGGTCTCCGAGATCATGCTCCAGCAGACCCGGGTGGCTGCCGTGCTGGGCTACTTCCAGCGGTTCATGGAGGCCTTCCCCACGGTCCGTGACCTGGCGGAGGCCCCGGAGGACCAGCTCATGAAGCTCTGGCAGGGCCTGGGCTACTACAGCCGGGCCCGGAACCTGCAAAAAGCCGCCCGGCAGATCATGACCGACTTCGGCGGGGCCTTCCCCACCGATTACAAAGAAATTTGCTCTCTGGCCGGGGTGGGGGACTATACCGCCTCGGCCCTGGCCTCCATCTGCTTCGGCCAGCCCACCCCCGCTGTGGACGGGAACCTCCTGCGGGTCACTGCCCGCATCCTGGCCGACGACACCGACATCACCACCGCCAAGGGCAAGAAGCACTTCACGGACGCCCTGGCCCGGATCATCCCCCTGGAGGAGCCGGGAAAGTTCAACCAAGCCATGATGGACCTGGGGGCTATGGTCTGCCTGCCCAACGGGGCACCCCTCTGCGACAAGTGTCCGGCGGCGGACTTCTGCCAGGCCCGCATCCAGGGCCGCACCGGGGAACTCCCCGTCCGCCCCGCCAAAAAGCCCCGAAAAATTGAGGACCGAAAGGTCTTCTTCCTGTTTCACCAGGGGAAGGTGGCTCTCCGCCGCCGTCCCGCCAAGGGTCTGCTGGCCGGGTTGTGGGAGTACCCCAATACCCTGGCGGAAGAAGCCCCGCCCATGCCGAACCTGGAACCGGAGTTCGCCGGGACGGGAGTCCACATTTTCACCCACGTGGAGTGGCGGATGACCGCCTGGAAGGCCCAGCTGCCCACCGCCGACCTGCCCGAGGGCTGGGTCTGGGCAGACAAGGCCGCCCTGGCCGCCCGGTACGCTGTCCCCAGCGCCTTCGCCCCCTTCCAAGCCCTGGTGGAGGAGGAATTGCCATGACCTTCGACATGACCCGCTGCACCCTCTGCCCCCGGCAGTGCAAGGCTGACCGCACCCAGGGGAAGGGCCGCTGCCGGATGCCCGATCGCCCCGTTCTGGCCCGGGCCGCCCTCCACCACTGGGAGGAGCCGCCCCTGTCCGGCACCCGGGGGGCCGGCACCGTCTTCTTCTCCGGCTGCTCCCTGGGATGCATTTTCTGCCAGAACGACTCCATCAGCCAGCAGGACTTCGGCAAGGAAATTTCGGTGGCCCGGCTCCGGGAGATCTTTTTTGAACTGGTGAAAGCCGGGGCTCACAACATCGACCTGGTGAATCCCACCCACTACGCCCACGTGGTGGCCGAGGCTCTGACCGAACCCCTGCCCGTGCCGGTGGTCTGGAACTCCGGGGGCTACGACCGGGTGGAGACCCTCCAGGCCCTGGAGGGCAAAATTCAAATTTATCTGCCCGACTATAAGTATCCCGACCCCGCTGGGGCGAAGAAATACGCCATGGCGGAGGACTACCCCGAGGCTGCCCAGTCCGCCATCCGGGAGATGGTCCGCCAGACCGGGCCCTATGAGCTGGACGAAGATGGCATCCTGCAAAAAGGTGTCATCATCCGCCATCTCATCCTGCCCGGCCGCCTGGAACAGGCCAAGGCGGTCATGGACTGGGTGGCCGAGACCTTCCCGCCACACACGGTTCTGTTCTCCCTCATGAGCCAGTACACCCCCTGGGGCAGGGCGGCGGAGTATCCCGAACTGAACCGCCGCCTGCGCAAGAGCGAGATCCGGGCGGCTGCCGCCTACATGGCCAACCTGGGCCTGGACGGCTTCTCCCAGGAGGAGAGCGCCGCCCGGGCCGAGTACATCCCCAACTTTGATTTAACTGGCCTGTAATTTTTGTATAAGAAACCTCCCTTCGGGTAAGAATAGCCTGTGAAGAGGCCTCCCGCCGAGGCCCAAACAGTTCAGGAGGTTTCCTATGAAGCAAAAACGCACCCAGCAGCGGGGCGACTTTATCGAGGGCAAGGGCTTTTACATAGTCCTGTTCCTCTGCGTCGCCGCAATTGGAATTTCGGGCTATTATCTCTTTGGCAGTCTGGCCGGTCCCGCCGGGGGCTTCGGGCCGGAGTCTGCGGTCAGCGGGCAGGCGGAGATCCGCCAGGAGGAACCCGCGCCCACCCAGACCACCCCGCCCACGGAGGAGACCGTGGAACCCAAAACCCAGCCGACCCCTGCGCCGGAACCTAAGGAAGAGGTCCCGGAGGATGCACCCACCTCTACCGCCTACGTCTGGCCCGTCCAGGGGGAGGTCCAGCGGGACTTCAGTCTGGAGGTCTTCGCCTATGACGACACCATGGGGGACTGGCGGACCCACGCCGGTTTGGACATCGCCGCCCAGGTGGGGGCCCCCGTGTGTGCCAGCGGCAAGGGGACGGTCACGGACGTGAGCCTGGACCCCATGCTGGGTCAGACCGTCACCGTGGACCACGGCACCGGCATGCAGACCTATTACGCCAACCTGGCCGAGACCGTAAGCGTCCAGGTGGGGGACGAGGTGTCTGCCGGGACCGTCCTGGGGACGGTGGGGACCACCGCCCTGGCCGAGAGCGCCAGCCCCAGCCACCTGCACTTTGAGATGATCGAGTACGATGTGTCCATTGATCCTCTGCACTATCTGCATTGATGCAAAAAGCGCCCGCCCGGGCGCTTTTTTGTTTTCTGATTCCCGCCGTGACGGATGAGGGGGAACGTAGCAGGATGACCCACGTGGGTGGGCCGATGTGGGCAGGAGGTGAATTGGCCGGAGGCCAAGAGAGGCTGGCCTGGGCCATCGGCCCCTACGGGCGTACTTCCCCGCACATACATTGTAGGGGACGATGACCACATCGTCCCGCTCGTGGAGGGTATATCTACCGCTGGGTAGAAAAACACCCCCGATATCGGGGGTGTTGGGGGTTATTCGGCGGAGGGTTCGAAGGTGCAGGTGGCGCCGAAGAGGTCCACGGTGATCACACCGTCGGCGAAGGTGCCGGTGGCGTCCTGGCCGTCGATGGTCAGGGTGAGGGTGCCCTCTTCCTGGGTGTGGGTCAGGGAGTAGGACTCACCGGAGAGGGTGAGGGTGCCCTTGCCGCCCTTCTGGAGGTCCAGGGAGCCTTCGATGGCGTCGACGGTCACGTCACCCATGGTGACGGAAGTGCAGGTGTAGGTGCCCACATGAGCGGTGTCTTCCCCGCCCCCGCAGGCGCAGAGGGTCAGGGTGAGAACAAGGGACAGGAGCAGGGCGAGATAGCGTTTCATTGGGAGCCTCCTTATAGAATGTATGCGTAGGATATGGAACAAGCCCCCGAGCAATGCCCGGGGGCTTGTTTAGCTTGTTAGGAATCTAACACTGAATCAGGGATTCAGGGGAGATTACTTGTAATCAGCTGCGGTCTCGCCGTCCAGCTCGTTGTTCACGTCAACAAACAGAACTGCCAGTTCGCCAGCAGTGTCGCCTTCCAGGTAGACAACGTTTGCTTCGTAGGTGCCATCGACATTGTGGTCGGTAGCCTCAGCAATTGCGCCGCCTTCTGCACCAGCAACGGTCTTGGTGTTCACGTAAATGACCTTGGTGTCAGCAGTGATTTCGAACTCGACCAGAACACCCTTGTCGTCAACCACATTATAGAAGGTGATGTACTGATCGTCGAAAGCCTTAACAGCGGCCTTGCCGGTCAGAACGTCAATTTCGCCCTCGTCGACCTTGATGAAGTCGCCCTTAGCTGCGCCATCAGTCTTGCCAGCTTCAACCTTAACGGTAACGGGCTCAGCAGCACCGGTCCAGACGGAGTAAGAGGTGTAGGTCTTGTTGTCTTCCTTGGTGTCGCCCAGCTTAGCAATAACGTAGCCGTAGACGTCATCAGCGGAAGCGCCGGGGACATCGCCAGTAACAGTCAGAGCAGCCAGCTCAACATAGTTGTAGCCAGAAGTCTCGTTTGCATACACGGTGCCGGCAGCAGCAGTGCCCTTGCTCCATGCCTTAACATCAGCGCCAGTCACGACAGAAACGTCGCCGTCGCCGTCCTTCACGAAGATAACTGCATCGTCGTTTGCGCGCAGGTCGCCGATACGGTCATCACCAGCAGCAGTAACGGTAGTGCTGTAATCGAAGTCCTTGTCGGTACCAGAGGTAATAGAAGTCAGCTCATACTTGGAGCCGTCCAGTTCATAAGCCCACAGATCATATTTCACAGCCCACTTATCTGCACCGGAAACCAGCTTGTCGTTCTTGATAACCTCTGCACCGTTGGTGCTCTTGATTTCGATGTCTGCGGAAGTGCCATCAGCAAAATATGCCTTAGCCATCAGGGTATCCTTGCCATAGGAGGACTTAACCTCAACAGCATCAATGTAGACAACATCAGTCATAGCGATGGTGCCGGAAACCTTCTCGGCATAGAAAATGAAGCCGTTGACAGCAACGATTTCAACCTCGTTGCCCAGGGCCAGATCCTTGCTGCCAGTCAGATCGGTGTAAACTTCGCCGCCGATGGTGTAATCGCCGTCGTTGATAACGGTAACTTCACCAGAAACAGCCTCGACCTTTTCGACAGCAACAGCAACGTCTGCAGTGTTGGCAGCAGCAGTCACGACAACATAGTCATCCACTGCAATGCCCTCGTAGTAGTTGACGTTTTCAAACTCAACTGCCTTCAGAGTCTTGTTGGTGGAGAAGGTCTCGGAACCAACATAGGTCACCTTTTCAACGGTGAAGGGGAAGTAGACCAGGGTATCGATCTTGCCATTGTCGTCATTGTCGATAGCCTTGAAGGAGAATGCCTGGTAGCCGTCCAGAGCAGCGATGGTGCTGAAGGAATTGCAGATGTTAACGCCGAAAGCATAAGCGCCGTCGATAACGTTGGTGCCGTCAACATTAGTGTCAACCTTGTAATCAACATCGCCAACGGTGACTTCGTCGGTGGTGGTGCCCAGAGCGGACAGATCGTCGATGTTGCCAATGATGTCTTCCACGATGACAACGGAGTCGTTAGCAAAGATGCCATAGACATCCTTGTCCTTGTAGATGACCTTCACGTCCTGCATGAACAGGTCGGTGTAGTCAGCATCAGTGGTGAAGAACTTAGGTGCGATAACAACGGAAGACTGACCGTCCTCGGTGACAACAGTGCTGTAAGCCAGTTCATAGGTCCACTCTGCCTTGTCGGTGTTGTAGGTCCAGTCAACCAGACGGCCTTCGAACTCGGAGGTACCGTACTTGGTCTCCAGCAGGGTCTTGTCGGTGTCTTCCACGGTGATCTGAGAGTTCAGGTTGCCGTTGGAACCAACCAGGGTGTAATCGTACTTAACGGTCAGAGCCTGCAGAGCGTTCCAAACCATCTGAGCAGCGGTGTCGCGGGTAGCAGCAACTGCGGGATCGATGGTCTCCAGGTCTTCGTACAGGTCCTTCTGGGAAGCAATAACGTTGACGTTGGTGTCCCAGTTTGCGCCGACGAACTTCTCATGCTGTGCGTTGTAGCCCAGAGCGATCAGCAGCATCTTAGCCAGCTCAACAGCCTTCACGTTGCCGTTGGGGTTGAACTTGCCAGCGCCGTCACCAGCAACGATGCCCAGAGAGGTGCAGTACTCGATGTACTTAGCAGCCCAGTGGCCA
>JAFSFC010000017.1 GCA_017435425.1 Ruminiclostridium sp.
AAGGCAAAAACAGACAGCCACTTGTAGTGGCTGCCTGTAATTGTGATGCGATGGCAAACCCTCGGACCCCTTAGAGGGGTCAGCATGAGTTGACCCTTCTAGGGTCTGAGCAAACCACTAGTTTACTAGTGGTTATGATTTCGGGAGAAAGAAGCCTTCTTCCTGGGGAGAAGGTGGCTCGCCGTCAGGCGAGACGGATGAGGGGGGACTGTTACCCCAACGGCTCCCGGCCCAACTGCATTCCTGCCAGGAACCCGGCCTCAAAGGAAATGGATTCTCCGCGGGCGCAGGCCAGCAAAACATTTTGATAGAGGTCCTCCGCCAGAAGGTATTCATCCTCTGGTGTCAGATTGGACCAGTCCGCAGACACCACCTCTTTCTGGTATTCGTGCAGACTTTGGATCAGAGCTTTGTCATAGGCTTTGGCCCGTTCCTCCAGTGTCCCTTTCTCGTCGTACATGGGATGCCCATACCGCAGGAACTCACAGATCTGCTGCCAGGAGACCCGTTCCCAAAAATCTTGTCCATACATGATGTATCACCTCCTATTTGCATAATATCATGATAAGTCAATATAAATCTGTATCTGCCACTGGATTGCAGAATCCAGTGGGGTATATTATGATAACAATATATATCATGATATGAGGTGATACATCATGAGTAAGTACGCAACAAGAACCCCTTGGTCCACCGCCGTTGACACGGAACTGCTGAAAAAACTGCGTCAATTGGCTGCTGATACTCGAATCCCTCTGGCGCGCCTTACCGACGAAGCCATTGAGGACCTGCTGGTGAAGTACAACGTAATCACCAAGGAAGAGAAAAAGAATCCCTAAGGAGAACCGACCTATGACCATCAAGCTTTACGATCAGGACAGCCATCTGTCCTTTTTCCCCGCTTCCGTTCTCTCCTGCGCACCGGCAGGGGAGGGGAAGTGGCACGTGTACCTGGACCAGACTGCCTTCTTCCCTGAGGGCGGCGGTCAGCTTCCCGACCAGGGCACCCTGGGCGGGGCCAACGTCCTGGACGTCCAGGAGACCCCCGAGGGGATCTGCCACGTGACTGATGCCCCCCTGATCGTGGGGGAGACCGTCACCGGCGAGCTGGACTGGCCCCTGCGTTTTTCCCGGATGCAGTGCCACTCCGGTGAGCACGTGGTCTCCGGCCTGGCCCACTCCCTCTACGGCTGCACCAACGTGGGCTTCCACATGGGGGAGAACGAGGTCATTCTGGACTTTGACAAGGAACTGACCCCCGAAGAGGTGGAGAACATCGAGGCCCAGGCCAACCGGATCATCTGGGAGAACCGCCCCATCACTGCCGAGTACCCCGCCCCCGAAGTCCTGGCCGAGCTGGACTACCGCAGCAAGCTGGACCTCACCGAGAACGTGCGCATCGTCACCATCCCCGGCTGCGACGTGTGCGCCTGCTGCGCTCCCCACGTGAAGCTCACCGGCGAGATCGGCATGGTGAAGCTCCTGTCCACCATGCGCCACCGGGGGGGCATCCGCATCTGGATGGCCGCCGGCGAGCTGGCCTATCGGGACTACAAGGTGAAGCAGACCAACGTGGCTGCCATCTCCGCTGCCCTGTCCGTGAAGCAGGAGAACGCCTTCCAGGGTGTGGAGCGCCTGCAGAAGGAGCTGGAGGCCCTCCACCTGACCCTGAAGGAGACCCGGGCCGCCCTGGTTACCGAAAAGGCCAGGTCCCTTCCCGAGACGGAGGGGAATATCGTCCTCTTCGAGGAGGACCTGGACAGCCAGTCCATGCGTACCCTGGTGAACACCGGCATGGAGAAGTGCGGGGGAATCTGCGCCGTCTTTGTGGGCAAGGACGGCCAATACCGCCACGTGATGGGCAGCAAGAACGTGGATCTGCGGGCCAAGTCCAAGGAGATCCACCAGGCTCTTGGGGGCAAGGGGGGCGGTCAGCCCACCATGATCCAGGGCTCCGTCACCGCCGACCGGGCCGCCATCGAAGCCTACTTCGTCTGATCATATCCCGGAAAGGAGGCCAGCCCCATGGCTAAGAAGAATCCCCGGAACACCCGAGGAAAAATCGTCTCCGCCGCCTGGCAGCTCTTCTACGAGCAGGGCTACGAGGAGACCACCGTAGAGGAGATCATCGAGTCCTCCCAGACCTCCAAGGGCTCCTTCTACCACTACTTTGACGGCAAGGATGCCCTCCTGTCCACCCTGTCCGACCTCTTTGATGAGAAGTATGAGGCCCTCCAGGAGACCATGGACCCGGACATGCCTGCCATGGACCAGCTGCTGTTCCTCAACAGCCAGCTCTTCCGGATGGTGGAGAACCAGGTGTCCATGGAGCTGCTGGCCCGGCTCCTGTCCACCCAGCTGGTCACCAACGGCGAGCGGCACCTGCTCAACCAGCAGCGGACCTACTACCGCCTCCTGCGGAAGATCATCGCCCAGGGTCAGGAGAGGGGAGAGCTGTCTGACCGTCAGAGCGTCAGCGAGATGGTTCGCCTCTATGCCCTCAGCGAGCGGGCCCTTATGTACGACTGGTGTCTCCGGGGCGGAGAGTACTCCCTGGGTCAGTATGCTGCCCAGGTGATGCCTGGTTTCCTGAGCAGTTTTCGGGCAGAAACCTGTTCAGAAAATCGTACAGAGGAAAAAGACTGAAAAATAAAAGATTTTCATCAATAACACAGAACGCAGTATAGACTATAGTCTATACTGCGTTCTGTGTTGCGTTCTATTAAAAGTCGTGGTATGATAG
This sequence comes from Ruminiclostridium sp., assembly GCA_017435425.1. GTDB lineage: Bacteria > Bacillota > Clostridia > Oscillospirales > Oscillospiraceae > Evtepia. The sequence goes on from JAFSFC010000017.1 coordinate 2,744, forward strand.
GGCCGTTCTTTTTTCACGCACGAAAGAAAAAGAGAGATACTTAGGAGGAAACAAACTATGATAAGCACGAAGATCCTGATCGTGACGACCATCGTTCTCTACCTGGTCGGCATCATCATGGTTGGCGTTTATTTCAGCCGTAAGAATTCCGGCGGCTCTTCCAGTGAATTCTACCTGGGCGGCCGCAAACTGGGCCCCCTGGTCACCGCCATGAGTGCCGAAGCCTCGGACATGAGCTCCTGGCTGCTGATGGGCCTGCCCGGTCTGGCCTACATCTCCGGCGTGGCGGAGGCCGGCTGGACTGCCATCGGCCTGGCCGTGGGCACCTATCTGAACTTCCTGATCGTGGCCAAGCGTCTGCGCAACTACACCCTGGCCACCAACTCTGTCACCCTGCCCAGCTTCTTCTCCAACCGCTATCGGGACAGCCGCCATGCTCTGGCCTGCATCGCAGCTGTGGTCATCCTGATCTTCTTCATCCCCTATACCGCCTCCGGCTTCAAGGCCATCGGCACCCTGTTCAACTCCCTCTTTGCCATTGACTACCACACCGCCCTGCTGGCCGGTGCCGTGGTCATCGTGGTCTACACTGTGCTGGGCGGCTTCCTGGCGGTTGCCACCAACGACCTGATCCAGTCTGTGGTCATGTCCGTGGCCCTCATCGTCATCGTCTGCTTCGGTATCGCCCAGGCGGGCGGCCTGGACGTGGTCATGGACAACGCCCGTGCCCTGCCCGGCTACCTGAACCTGAACCAGGGCCATAACATGGCTGAGGGCTCTGCCTCCACCTACGGTGGTCTGGCCATCGCCTCTACCATGGCCTGGGGCCTGGGCTACTTTGGTATGCCCCACATCCTGGTCCGCTTCATGGCCATTGAGGATGCCGACAAGCTGAAGTATTCCCGCCGCATCGGTACCGTCTGGGTCATCATCTCCATGTCTGTTGCCATCTTTATCGGCATCATCGGCTATTCTGTCTCCCAGGCCGGCAAGATCCCCTTCCTGGGTACCCCCGCCGAGTCCGAGACCATCATCATCCAGCTGGCCAACCTGCTGAGCTCCTTCGGTCCCTTCCTGGCCATCGTGGCCGGCGTAGTTCTGGCCGGTATCATGGCCTCCACCATGTCCACCGCCGACTCCCAGCTGCTCACCGCCGCTGCCGGTGTGTCCCAGGACCTGCTCCAGGGCTTCTGCGGCATCAAGATGAGCAACAAGACCTCCATGCTGGTGGCCCGTGTGACCGTTATCTGCATTGCCATTGTGGGCGTTTTCCTGGCCTGGAATCCCGCCAGCTCTGTCTTCCGCATCGTGTCCTTTGCCTGGGCCGGTTTCGGTGCATCCTTCGGTCCTCTGGTCCTCTTCTCCCTGTTCTGGAAGCGCACCACCAAGCAGGGTGCTCTGGCCGGTATGATCGCCGGCGCCGCTATGGTCTTCATCTGGAAGTACGGCATCGCCAAGCTGGGCGGCCTGTGGTCCATTTATGAGCTGCTGCCCGCTTTCGTCTTCTCCTCCCTGGTGATCGTGGTGGTCTCCCTGCTGACTCCCGCACCTTCTCGGGAGATCGTGGATGAGTTCGACGCAGTTGGAAAAATGTAACATGACATCCAATGCCCCCGGTTCAGCCGGGGGCATTTTCATACTCATCTGCCCGTCTTTTTTTGAAAAAAGCGAAATACCCTCTATGCAAAATGAAAGATTTATATTAAAATAGACCCAACTATAGCAAACGATGGATTTCTGCGCGTTTGCGCTGGGAGGTAGAAAAGAGATGAGCGATCCCAAGTACAAGCGGGTCCTGCTGAAGATCAGCGGCGAGGCCCTGGCAGGCCAGCCCGGCCGAGGCCACGATTTTGCTTTCATCCACCAGGTGTGTGAGGTCATCAAGTCCTGTGCCGACCTGGGCGTGGAAGTGGGCCTGGTGGTGGGCGGCGGCAACATCTGGCGTGGCCTGAAAGACGGCGGCGACAAGATGGAGCGCAGCCGTGCTGACCAGATGGGTATGCTGGCCACCGTCATCAACAGCCTGGCTGTCCAGGATGTGCTGGAGCAGAAGGGCCAGAAGGCCAAGGTCCTCACGTCCTTTGCCATGGGTCCTGTGGCAGAGCCCTATTCCCGGGATACCGCAGAGGCCTACCTGAAGGAAGGCACCGTGGTCATCTTCGCCGGCGGCACCGGCAACCCCTATTTCTCCACTGACACGGCGGCTGTCCTCCGTGCGGCAGAGATCGGGGCTGACATGATCCTGCTGGCCAAGAACATCGACGGCGTCTACAGCGCTGACCCCAAGAAGGACCCCAATGCGGTGAAGTTTGACCGCATCACCTATGCCAAGGTCCTGGCAGACAGCCTGCAGGTCATGGACCTGCCTGCCACCGCCCTGGCCAAGGAAAACCATATCCCTGTCATGATCTTTGCCCTGGCAGACCCTCAGAACATCCAGAGAGTGGTCATGGGCGAGCAGATCGGTACTATCGTTGAGGAGGAACAGTAATCATGAGCGAGATCATCAAAGAATATGACGCAAAAATGCAGAAGACCGTAGACGTGGTCGTCAGCGACTTTGCTTCCGTCCGTGCAGGCCGCGCCAACGCAGGCGTTCTGGACCGCATCACCGTGGAGTACTACGGCACCGAGACCCCCATCCATCAGGTGGCCAGCATCTCCACCCCCGACCCCCGTACCCTGGTCATCCAGCCCTGGGACGGCACCCTGCTCAAGGGCATCGAGAAGGCCATCCTGGTCTCCGAGCTGGGCATCAACCCCCAGAACGACGGCAAGGTCATCCGTCTGACCTTCCCTCAGCTGACCGAGGAACGCCGTAAGGAACTGTCCAAGCAGGTCAAGAAGTACGGCGAGAACGGCAAGGTCGCCATCCGCAACATCCGCCGTGACGCAATGACCAAGATCCAGGCCATGGAGAAGAAGTCCGAGATCACCGAGGACGATATGAAGGACCTGGAAAAGGAACTGCAGAAGGTCACCGACAAGCGCATCAAGGAGATCGACGAGCTGACTGCAGCCAAGGAAGCCGAACTGATGGCCGTCTGATTTCATGGCATTATTCAAGAAAAAACAGGCGGGGGAGGCAGAGCTTGACCTCTCCCGCCTGCCAAAGCATATTGGCATCATTATGGACGGCAACGGCCGTTGGGCCAAAAAACGGGGCCTGCCCCGCACCGCCGGCCATGCTGCCGGAGCGGAGACCTTCCGCTCCATCGCCTACTACTGCCGGGATCTGGGCATCCCCTACCTGACGGTCTATGCCTTTTCCACCGAGAACTGGAAGCGTCCTGCCGAAGAGGTCTCCGCCATCATGGACCTGCTGCGCAAGTACCTGCTGGAGGCCCTGGAGAAGATGCAGAAGGACGGCTTCCGCATCCGCTTCCTGGGAGATATCACCGGCCTGCCCGAGGAACTGCGGGACCTTTGCCTGGAGACCGTGGAAGTGGGCAACCGGGTGGATGCCAAGTATCAGATCAACGTCTGCCTGAATTACGGCGGCCGGGATGAGATCATCCGGGCGGCCAAGGCCTGGGCCAGGGATGTGGCTGCAGGCCGGGTCCAGGCAGAGGACCTCACCGAGGAGGATTTCTCCCGGTATCTGGACAGCCGGGGGATCCCCGACCCGGATCTCATCATCCGGCCCAGCGGCGAGCTTCGCCTGTCCAACTTCCTGCCCTGGCAGGGAGCCTATTCTGAATTCTATTTCACCGACGAGCTCTGGCCCGACTTCACACCCCAGGTCCTGGACAAGGCCCTGGTGAGCTATCAGAGCCGTCAGCGCCGGTTTGGCGGCGTATAATTAGTCTTTCGCCCGGAAGGGACCTTCCCTTGAACCGGCGTGAAGGACCTGAGAAAGGAAACCATCCCTATGAAAAACAGACTTTTGGTAGCAGCTGTGGGCATCCCTCTGATCCTGCTGGTGCTCTTTGTGCTCCCTGAGCCTCTGACTCCTACCACCATTGCCCTGCTGTCGGCCATCGGCACCTACGAGGCCATGCATGCCATTGGCATGAACCACCCCCGTATCGCCCTGTACACCGCTGTCGTCGCCATGATCGTCCCCTTCTGGGTCTATGGCGGAGAGAGCCGCACCGTGGCTCTGGCCGTCCTGCTGGTCTACCTGATCCTGGTTTTTGTGGAGGCATTCCTCAGCCGCTTCCGGGTGAAGATCGAGCGGGTAGGTTCTGCCCTCTTCTTTGCTCTGGTCATCTCCTACTGTCTGTCTTCCATCGTCCGCATTGGCATGATGGATCTGCGCACCAGCTACATCCTGCTGCCCATCGCCCTGCCCTTTGCTGTGGACGCCGCTGCTATGCTCACTGGCATGTTCATGAAGAAGCGGAAAGGTGAGGACGGGATCCGCAAGCTGGCCCCTGTGCTGTCCCCCAAGAAGACCGTGGAGGGTTCCATCGGCGGTCTGGTGGGCGGCCTGGTGATCGCTCTGCTCTACGGATTGGTTTTCCATTTCATCACCGAGGTCACCGTGAACTACTACTTCCTGGCAGTTTACGGCATCTTGGGCGCTGTGGTTTCCGAGTTCGGTGACCTCTCCTTCTCCTACATCAAGCGCACCCGGAAGATCAAGGACTTCGGCACCCTGCTTCCCGGCCATGGCGGCGTCCTGGACCGGTTTGACAGCGTGATTTTCTGCGCACCCCTGGTGGAGATCCTCATTGACTGGATCCCCGTGTTCAAGTGATTCGAGGCGAAAAAATGATCCAGCGCACCATTTCTATCCTGGGTTCCACCGGTTCCATCGGCACCCAGACCCTGGATGTGGCAGAATCCTGCGGCATCCGGGTGGCCGCCCTGACGGCCAACCACAACATTGACCTGCTGGAGCAGCAGGCAAGAATTTTTAAGCCCGTTCTGGTAGCGGCGGCGGACATGACCGCCGCCGCTGCTTTGGCGCAGCGACTGTCCGACACGGAGATCCGGGTCATGGGCGGTCAGGAGGGCATCCTGGGGGCTGCTTCCATCCCGGAGGCGGACACCGTGGTCACCGCCCTGGTGGGGATCTCCGGTTTGGAGCCCACCCTGGCGGCCATCGACCGGGGCAAGCGCATCGCCCTGGCCAACAAGGAGACCCTGGTCTGTGCCGGTCCTCTGGTGATGGCCCGAGCCAGGGAGAAGGGGGCGGAGATCGTCCCTGTGGACTCCGAGCATTCGGCCATCTTCCAGTGCCTTCAGGGAAGCGGGCACAAGGAGGTCAAGCGCATCCTGCTGACTGCCTCCGGCGGCCCCTTCTTCGGAAAAACTGCCGCAGAGTTGGAGAACGTCACCCCGGCCCATGCCCTGAAGCACCCCAACTGGTCCATGGGGGCCAAGGTCACCATCGACTCTGCCACCCTCATGAACAAGGGCCTGGAGTTCCTGGAGGCCATGTCCCTCTTTGATGTGCCTCCGGAGAAGATCCAGATTTTGGTCCACCGGGAGAGCATATTGCACTCTGCGGTGGAATACTGTGACCAGAGCGTGATCGCACAGCTGGGTTCTCCCGATATGCGCCTGCCCATCCAGTATGCCCTGTCCTGGCCCGAGCGGGTCCCAGGACCTGCCAATCCCCTGGACCTGTTCTCCTGCAAGGCCCTCACGTTTGCCCAGCCCGACATGGAGACCTTCCGCTGTCTGGCCCTGGCCATCCGCTCTGCCAAGGAGGGGAAGACCGCCCCTGCCATTCTGAACGGGGCCAATGAGATCGCTGTGGCCAAGTTCCTGGCCGGGGAGATCTCTTTCCTGGACATTGCCCGGGTGGTGGAGTATGCTCTGGAGACCGTCCCCCGCGAGGAGGCCGATTCCCTGGAGGCCATCCGCCGGGCTGACAGACTGGCCCGGGAGGCCGCCGAGGCCTGCTGCGCCCAGCGCTGACACCAACAATCGTTTGAGGTGACCGGTTTGCTCTATATCATCATCGGCGTTGTCCTCTTTGGTCTGCTCATTGCGGTCCATGAGGCGGGCCATTTTCTCACCGCAAAGCTCCTGGATGTCCAGGTCAATGAGTTTTCCATCGGCATGGGTCCCGGCCTGTTTTCCAAGCAGAAAGGGGAGACCCTGTATTCTCTCCGGCTTTTCCCAGTGGGCGGTTACTGCGCCATGGAAGGGGAGAATGGGGAGGAGGGGGAACAAAAGAACCCCCGTTCCTTTGGGGCCAAAGCCCTGTGGAAGAAACTCATCATCCTGGTGGCCGGTTCTGCCGCCAACTTCCTGGCGGGCTTTCTCATTGTGGTCTTTCTGTTTACCTGGGCCGGGAGCTACACCGCCCCGGTCATCCAGGGCTTTCTGGACGGCTTCCCCTATGCCGGGGAAGAGGGGCTCATGCCCGGCGACCGGATCCTGTCCATCGACGGGAAAAAGGTCTGGGTCTACAACGATGTGGGCTCCCACCTGAAGACCGCCGGAGAGGGCCCCAAGGACATCCTCATTGAGCGCAGCGGCCAGGAGATCCTTCTGGAGGACTTTCCCCTGGATCCCCAGGAATACCAGTACAACGGCCAGACGGTCACCATGTACGGCCTGACCTTCCAGCGGGAGGAGGCGTCCTTTCCGGGGATCCTGACCCACAGCTGGAACACCTGCATCTACTTTGCCAAGGCGGTTTGGACCAGCCTGGGTATGCTGGTCACCGGCCAGGTGGGCCTGCAGGATATGTCCGGCCCTGTGGGCATTGTTACCGTCATCGAGGAGACCGGAAGCCAGAGCGACAGCGTGAAAACAGGCATCCAGAACGTCTGCTATCTCATTGCCCTCATCGCTGTGAACCTGGCCATCATGAACCTGCTCCCTATTCCGGCTCTGGACGGCGGACGTATCTTCCTGCTGGTGGCGGCAGAATTCCTCTGGATCACAACCCGCCAGCGGCTGGACCCCAAGTATGAGGCCTGGCTCAACGCCGCAGGCTTTGTCCTGCTGCTGGGCTTGATGGTCTTTGTGACCTTCAGCGATGTGCTGAAGCTCTTCCAGTAAGAAGAGGTGTGAATCAATGACAAAGAAAATTCTTGTGGGCGGCATCCCCATTGGCGGCGGTGCTCCCGTTTCCATCCAATCCATGACCAACACCCCCACCGACGACGTGGAGGCCACCGTCCAGCAGATCCGCCGCCTGGCGGCTGCCGGGTGCGAGATCGTCCGGGTGGCCGTCCCCAACATGTCTGCCGCCAAGGCGGTGGGGAAGATCAAGGAGCAGATCGACCTGCCCCTGGTTGTGGATATCCACTTCAATTACAAGCTGGCCCTGGAGTGCATCGAAGCCGGTGCCGACAAGGTCCGCATCAACCCGGGCAACATCGGTGAGCCCGAGCGGGTGAAGGCGGTGGCCAATGCCTGCGCCCGGAAAAATATCCCCATCCGCATCGGGGTCAACGGCGGCTCTCTGGAGAAGCACCTGCTGGAGAAGTACGGCGGCCCCACCCCTCAGGCTATGGTGGACTCTGCCTTTGGCCATATTGCCCTGCTCAACCGCTATGACTTCGACGATATCTGTGTCTCCCTGAAGACCTCCCATGTGGCCACCACCATGCAGGCCTATCAGCTCATGAGCCAGCAGTCCAACTATCCCTTACATCTGGGTGTCACCGAGGCGGGCACCACCCGCATGGGCACCATCAAGTCTGCCGCCGGTATCGGTGGCCTCCTGGGTCTGGGCATTGGCGACACCCTCCGTGTCACCCTCACCGCCGACCCGGTGGAGGAGATCGTAGCCGCTAAGGATATCCTGAAGGCGGTGGGCCTCCGGAAGGACGGCCCCGACCTCATCGCCTGCCCCACCTGCGGCCGGACCAAGATCGACCTGATCCCCCTGGCCAGAGCCGTGGAGGAGCGCCTGCAGGAGGTCAAAAAGCCCATCACCGTGGCGGTCATGGGCTGCGTGGTCAACGGCCCCGGCGAGGCCTCCGCCGCCGATGTGGGCATTGCCGGAGGCAATGGCTTCGGGATCCTCTTCCGCCACGGCGAAGTGGTGAAAAAGGTGCCCCAGGAGGCCCTGCTGGACGAGCTCATGGCCCTCATCCACGAAATTCCCTAACGACGATTCCGCAGCGGGGGCCGATCCTGTATCGGCCCGCTTCTGCTTTTTTATCAGATTTTCACCTCAGAAAGGATGTCCCCATGCCAGAAAGAAACCCCACCTTTTTTGAGATGTTTTCTCCCTACCATACCTATCTGACCAACCAGCAGGCCCATGATCTGCTGGCCTACCTGGAATCCTGGGTGGTCACCGGTGCCGTCCTGGACAGCGCCGCCCGAACCATCGAGGCTGATATCCTGTGCCCGGAGCTGCCCCCGGAGGATTTTCTGACCCGCCTGGAACAGGATCTGGCTGGTCTCTATCAGGTGAATGCCGTCCGGCTGCGCCCCATGGCCCCTGCCCCTGCGGTCTGTTGCCAGGAGGAGGCCAGGGCAGAACCCCAGCCCGAGCCTGTGTCGGAACCTGTTCCCGAACCGGAACCCCAGCCTGTGCCGGAAGAGCCCCCCATGAGCGAACAGGAGCGGGCCTTCCGCCAGACCGAGGCCCTTCGCCAGAAGGCCATGAAGGAGGCCCAGGCCGCCCATGAGGCGGAACGGGTCTTTTCGGCCAACCGCATTTTTGGATCCCGGCAGATCAAGAAAAAGCCCATTCCCATGAACACCCTGGAGCTGGACATGGGGGTGGTCACCGTCCAGGGCGATGTTTTCGCTGTGGAGCACAAGGAGCTAAAGAAGCGCAATGCCTGGGTGGTAAGCTTTGATGTCACCGACTACACCTCCTCCATCCGGGTGAACAAGTTCATGTCCAAGGAGGAGGCCGCTCCCATCGTTAATGGCATCAAGACAGGGATGCACCTGAAAATCTCTGGCCGCCTGAACCTGAACCGCTTCGACAACGACATGGTCCTGGAGCCTCTCATCATCGAGACGGCGGACAAGCCCAAGAAGAAGGACAATGCCCCGGAAAAGCGAGTGGAGCTCCACCTTCACACCCGCATGTCCCTGATGGACGCCCTCACCGAGACCAAGGATGTGGTGAAGCGGGCCATCTCCTGGGGCCACCCGGCCATCGCCATCACCGACCACGGTGTGGCCCAATCCTTCCCCGATGCCTGGAGCGCCGGCAAGGGAAAAATCAAGGTCCTCCTGGGTACCGAGGCCTATTACATCAACGATGTGGACGACAAGCTTACCCTCCGTGGTCCTCTGGACCAGGATCTGGATGGCCCCATCGTCTGCTTTGACCTGGAGACCACCGGCCTGGACAAAAAGACCGAGCTCATCACCGAGATCGGCGCTGTGGTCCTGGAGAATGGTGAGGTGAAGGAGAAGTTCCAGACCTTTGTGGACCCCATGCGGCCTCTGGCTCCCAACATCGTCCAGCTCACCGGCATCACCGACGATATGCTCATTGGGGCCCCCACCCAGGAGGAGGCTATCCGGGCCTTTCTGGACTTCGTGGGGGACCGCCCCCTGGCTGCCCACAATGCCGAGTTTGATATCGGCTTCATCCGGGAGGGCTGCAAGCGGTACGAGATCCCCTTTACCCCCACCTACCTGGACACCCTGCCCCTGGCCCAGAACCTGCTGCCCGACCTGGGCAAGTACAAGCTGGACATCGTCTGCCGCCATCTGAACCTGCCTGACTTCAACCACCACCGGGCTTCCGATGACGCCGCCATGGTAGGCCATATGCTGGTCCCCTTCATCCAGATGCTCCGGGACCGGGGGGTCAGCACCCTCCAGCAGATCAACGGCAACCTGGCCAAGACCAGCTCTCTGGGCAAGGCCAAGCGGATGCCCAAGCACCTCATCGTCCTGGCCAAGAACCAGGCCGGCCTGCGGAACCTCTACAAGCTCATCTCTCTGGGCCACCTGAAGTACTTCAAGCGCTTCCCCATCATGCCCAAGAGCGAGATCAACGCCAACCGGGAGGGCCTTATCCTGGGCTCTGCCTGCGAGGCGGGCGAACTCTACCACGCTGTCATGCGGGGCAAGGATTGGGAGGAGCTGTGCCGCATCGCCTCCTGGTATGACTTTTTGGAGATCCAGCCCCTGAGCAACAACGCCTTCATGCTCCGCCCCGACAAGCACGGCAAGACCATTGCCCGGGACAAGGAGCAGATCCGGGACTGGAACCGGACCATCGTCCGCCTGGGCGAGGAACTGGGAAAGCCCGTCTGCGCCACCGGCGACGTCCACTTCCTGGACCCTGAGGACGAGATCTACCGCCACATCCTCCTGGATACCAAGGGCTTTGACGATGCCGACTCCCCCAACCCCCTGTACTTCCGTACCACCGAGGAGATGTTGGAGGAGTTCAGCTACCTGGGCCCGGAAAAGGCCTACGAGGTGGTGGTCACCAACACCCAGCTGGTGGCCTCCTGGTGCGACGACGTAAAGCCCCTGCCCGACGGCCTCTTCGCCCCCAAGCTGGAGAATTCCGACACCGAGCTCTTCAACCTGGTCTGTGTCAAGGCCCACGAGATCTATGGCTAGGAACCTCCCCAGATCGTCAAGGACCGAATCGAGCTGGAACTTCCCGACATCATCGAGCGAAAGTACGACGTAATCTA
>JAFSFC010000018.1 GCA_017435425.1 Ruminiclostridium sp.
CAGGCGACCTTCTGGACCAGTGCCTCAAGTACTTCCCTGAGGAAGATGCAGAGGAAGAGGATGACGACAGCATCAAGGTCGCCGTCATCGGCAAGCCCAATGTGGGCAAGTCCTCTCTCATCAACCGTATCCTGGGGGAGGAGCGGGTCATCGTCTCCAACATGGCCGGCACCACCCGTGATGCGGTGGACAGCTATTTTGAGAATGAGGAAGGCAAGTTCGTCTTCATCGACACCGCCGGCATGCGCAAGAAGTCCAAGGTCCACGACGAGATCGAGAAATTCTCCGTCCTCCGTGCCGCCATGGCCATCGAGCGTGCCGACGTCTGCCTCATCATGATCGACGCCAACGAGGGCGTTACCGAGCAGGACACCAAGGTGGCCGGCATGGCCCACGAGGCCGGCAAGGCCTGCATCATTGTGGTGAACAAGTGGGATGCCATCGAGAAGGACGACAAGACCATGGACAGGATGCGGGAGAAGATCCGCATCGACCTGGCCTACATGACCTATGCGCCCATCGTCTTTATCTCTGCCATGACCGGTCAGAGAGTCCCCCGCCTGTTCCAGCTTATCAAGTACGTGGACGAGCAGGCCTCCACCCGCATCACCACCGGTATGCTCAACTCCCTGCTGGCCGACGCCACCGCCCGTGTTCAGCCTCCCTCTGACAAGGGCCGCCGCCTGAAGATCTTCTACATGACCCAGGCCAGCACCCGTCCCCCCCACTTTGTCTGCTTCTGCAACGATGCCCAGCTCTTCCACTTCTCCTATCAGCGCTATCTGGAGAATCAGATCCGCAACACCTTCGGTCTGGAGGGTACTCCCATCCGACTGACCGTCCGCCAGCGAGGAGATAAGGAGAACTGAGTTATGCCTGTCAGTGTATCCGATTGGATCCTATATTTCTTTATGGTCCTGCTTCTGCCTGCGGTGATCGCTTATTTCTGCGGCTGTTTCAATGGCGCAGTCATCGTTTCCAAGTATATCCTGCGGGATGATGTCCGCAGCCACGGCAGCGGCAACGCAGGTCTCACCAACTTTTACCGGACCTTTGGCGGCCCCCTCACCGCTGTGGTCATCCTCACCGATGTGCTCAAGGCTGTGGTGGCCGTTCTGGTGGCCTCTGCCCTTCTGGGGGGGACCGATTTTGCCAAGTACTGGGCCGGTCTTTTCTGTCTGCTGGGCCACATGTTCCCCTGCATGTTCCACTTCCGGGGCGGCAAGGGGATCCTGTCCGGCGGTGCCATTGCCATCATGATCGACTGGCGGGTGGCCCTGGTGGTCTGGGGCGGCTTCCTGATCCTGGCTGTGGCCACCAAGTACGTCTCCCTGGGTTCCTGCTGGGCGGGGGCTTCCTTCCCCTTTGCCACCTGGTTCGTCTTTTGGGACCCCATCCTTCTGGTCCTGGCTGTTCTCATGGGAGGTCTCATCCTGTGGAAGCACCGGGAAAACATCAAGCGCCTGCTGGCAGGCAACGAAAGTAAATTTTCCCTCCATAAGAAGAAAGGAGTGGACAAATCATGAAAGTCGCTGTTCTTGGTTCTGGCGGCTGGGGCACCGCCCTGGCTATGGTCCTGGCAGACAATGGCCACGAGGTTACCCTGTGGTCCTTCTTTGAGGAGGAGTCCAGAGGTCTGAAGGAGACCTTGACCAACCCCCTTCTGCCCGAGGTCAAGCTGCCTGCAGAGATCGAATACACCTCCGACCTGTCCTGCGTGGCCGGCAAAGAGGTGGTGGTCATGGCCACCCCCTCCTTCGGTGTCCGTGACACGGCAGGGAAGATCAAAGAATATCTCACCCCGGACATGACCATTGTGTCTGTGTCCAAGGGTATCGAGAAGGGGACTTCCCTGCGGCTGACCCAGGTCATCCGTGAGGTCACCGGGGACATCTGCCCTGTGGTGGCCTTGTCGGGTCCCTCCCACGCCGAGGAAGTGGCCCGGAGAGTCCCCACCGGTGTGGTCTCTGCCTGTCCTGACCGGGGGGCTGCCGAGAAGATCCAGGACCTATTCCTCAACGAGCGGTTCCGGGTCTACAGCTCCTCCGATATCGTGGGTGTGGAGCTGGGCGCTGCTCTGAAAAACGTCATGGCCCTCTGCTCCGGTGTCATCACCGGCATGGGCTACGGCGACAACACCAAGGCTATGCTCATGACCCGGGGCCTCACCGAAGTGGCCCGGCTCTGCGTGGCTCTGGGCGGACGGAAGGACACCATGGCAGGTCTGGCTGGTATGGGTGATCTGATCGTCACCTGCACCTCCCTCAATTCCCGAAACTACCGGGCTGGTATCCTTATTGGCAAGGGGACCCCTGTCCAGGAGGCAATCCAGGCCATCGGGGCTGTGGTGGAGGGCTACTATGCGGTGGACTCTGCCTGTGAGCTGGCGGCCTCTGTGGGTGTGGAGATGCCCATTGCCCAGGCGGCCTACCAGGTCCTCTACCAGGGCAGACCCCCACAGGAAGTGGTCACCGAGCTCATGCACCGCAAGAAGAGCCACGAGGTTGAGGAAGGCTGGATTTGAGTCCGGCCGGAGAAATCTGCAAAAAAATCCGGTTTTTTTAGAAATAGGACTTGCATTTTTTTGATTTCTCTGCTATCATACTAACCGATGCTTTTTAGATATCAACACACCGTTTTTTCGGTGTGATCATAAACCAGCGAGGAGGTAAAAGCGAATGGCTAAATGTGATTTTTGTAACAAGGGCGTTGTGTTCGGCATTCAGGTTTCCCACTCTCACCGCCGCTCCAACCGTCCCTGGAAGCCCAATGTCAAGCGTGTGAAGGCAATTGTCAACGGCTCCCCCAAGCACGTCTATGTGTGCACTCATTGCCTCCGTTCTGGCAAAGTCACCCGCGCTGTCTAATTGACAACTACGGAATCAAAAGAGCACTGGTCAAGACCAGTGCTCTTTTTCTTTTGGCATCAGGAAGTAATATGGCAGATAACAGATAGACTCATATATGAGCGAAAGGTTCCTATCTTGTCAAAGCCTATCTCCTTATGATATAATACTCAAATACCTAAGACGTTGTTATTTTATCATAGACGACCGATGAAGAGGAGGAGTCCACATGGCAGTATCCCAAGCGTCCATGAAGCTGCACAAGATCGTAGAGCGCTTCGAACTGGAAATCCTGAACGCCGGCAAGAACTACGAACGATGCCTGATCCGGGAGGATGATATCAACCGTCCTGCCCTGCAGATCCTGGGCTTTTTCGACTATTTTAACCCCAACCGAATCCAGGTGCTGGGTAAGGTGGAGTGGACCTATCTGAACAACCAGCCCGCAGAGGAGCGGCGGAAGTGCTTCGATGAATTCTTCCAGAAGCCCATTCCCGCCATGATCCTGACCCGTGGCCTGGAGCCTTTCCCTGAGCTCATGGAGATGGCCATCAAGTACAAACGGACCATCCTGCGCAGTAAGGAAGCCACCTCCATTTTTATCCCCCTCATCACCAACCACCTGAAGGCTACCCTGTCTCCTAAGACCACCCGTCATGGTGTTCTCATGGATATCTCCGGTGAGGGTGTCCTCATCATGGGCGAGTCTGGCGTTGGTAAGAGTGAGACCGCCGTGGAGCTCATCAAGCGCGGTCACCGACTGGTGGCCGACGATGCCGTTGAGATCCGCCACATAGGCCCCATGCTGGTGGGTTCTGCCCCCGAGCTGATCCGCCACTACATTGAGCTTCGCGGCATCGGTATTGTGGACGTACGCCAGCTCTTCGGTATGTCTGCAATCAAGGAAGACAAGGAAGTGGACCTGGTGGTCAAGCTGGAGCCCTGGAACGAGAACACCTTCTACGACCGCCTGGGTACCAACGAGGAGTTTACCACCATTCTGGATATGAAAGTTCCCGTTATCACCATCCCCGTCAAACCCGGCCGTAACCTGGCTGTCATCGTGGAGGTAGCTGCCATGAACAACCGTCAGAAGCGTATGGGCTTCAACGCGGCCAAGGAGTTTGCCAAGCAGCTGGACGAGCACTTTGAAGAGATGATGATGCAGTCCCAGATGGAGACCGCCGAGGACTACGACGAGTACGATGACCTGAGCTATGAAGAGGATTGATCCTCTTAAGATTATAACGGAAAGGAAGGCTATGAACGTGAAGTTGAAAAAGATCCTTGCCCTGACCCTCTCTCTGGTCATGGCCTGTTCCCTCTGTCTGACTGCCTGCGGAAATCAGGAGGAATCCCCGGAACCCTCGGGTGAGACTGTCAATGTGAACTATGGCCTCTCCAATGCCTGGGACTCCCTGATGCCCTACTACAGTGTGTCTGGCAGCAACTACTCCCGGATCATCTACGATAAGATCTACGACCGTCTGGCCTATGTCCAGGCCGACGGCACCTGCCTGCCCCGTGGTGCGGACAGCTGGGAGAGCGCAGACAACGGGTATGCTATCCTGTTCAAGCTGAATGAGAAGGCCGCCTTCCATGATGGCACCCCCGTCACCGCCCAGCACTGGGCGGATACCCTGACCCTGGTCACCGACCCCGCCTGTGAGGTCTTCGGACGGACCTTCCTGTCCGGTCTGGCGGGTACCGACGACACCGGTGCTGCCGTGGCAGGGGAGAAGCTGGGTGTGGACGTGGTGGACGAATACACGCTGAAGCTTACCTTTAAAAATCCTGTGATCCCCAACGAGTTCCTGGTGGATTACAACCGGGAGATCTACGTTCTGCCTACCCATCTGCTGGCAGAAGTCCCTGCCGCAGAGCTTATGACCAACGAGCTCTGGCTGGCTCCCGTTGGCTCCGGCCCCTGCAAGTTCGTCTCTGAGCTGGCCGGCTCCAACCTGGTCCTGGAAGCCAATGAAAACTATCAGCTGGGGGCTCCCGGGTTTGACACCCTGACCATTACCGTGATGGACAAGGCCAACCTGCTTACCGCCCTCATTGCCGGAGATCTGGACTATTACGCGTTCGGCGGCAGTGTCTCTGAGGAGAACCGTCCTATCGCCGAGGAAGCCGGATTCACCGTCCTGGAGGGTACCGTTCCCGCTACCTTCTACGAGCTGATGCTCAACAATGAGAGCATTTCTGATGCCAAGACCCGTCAGGCCATCAACCTGGCTCTGGATAAGGAGCTCCTCTGCCTCCAGAGTGCCGGGTCTATGGGCTTTGTGACCAACACCTCCATCCTGCCCGGCACTCCCTATTCCGGTCCTGCTGCTGAGAATGCATATGACCTTCAGGGGGCCAAGGATCTGCTGGCCGAGAGCAATTACGCAGGGGAGACCCTCACCCTGGCCTGCACCAGTGCCCGTGCCAGCCTGGCTGCCCTCATCCAGCAGAATCTGAATGAGGCGGGGCTGAATGTGCAGATCGAGACGGTGGACTCTTCCACCATGTTCGCCGGTATGTACGACGGTACCTATGATATGGCCGTGGCCAGCCATACCCCCACCACCCTGCCCCTGTGGTTCACTGCCAGCCGCTTCACCGAGGACAACAACCTCTTCCGGGTGGCCGACCTGAGCTATTACACCCAGATCCTGGACATGATCCAGCAGGAGACCGTGGAGGAAGCCCGTGTGGCCCTGGTGGACGAGTTTGAGGCCTACCTGGCCCAGGAGGTCCCCTTTGTGCCCCTGTGGTTCTACTACTCCCTCCATGTCCAGTCCAACACCGTCACTGGCATCGACTACCCCTCTTCTTCCTATTGCAACGAAAACGTCTGGGAGTGGAGTAAGGGAGAATAATTGCCTCGCAGAGTTCCGGAGTGTAACTCCGGAAAAGAATAAAATCGTCATTTCCCCGGACATGTGCCGGGGAAATGACTCTGCTCAGCTTGCAAACGTGCGGGCCTCTGGCCCGTGCGCTGCAGCAAGCTGCGGACCCACTTCCTGGAGCCCAGCGAAGCGGGTCCGGGAAGTCTAAATTTGACCTCTGTAGGATTCGGATGAAACCGAGTCCGTGCCGAAAGGCCGGAAGTGTAGGAGGAAACCTGTTTTGAAACACTATATTGTCAAGCGGATCCTGGGTGCCATCCCTGTTTTTTTCGGGATCACCCTGATCGTCTTTCTTATGATGAACATGGCCCCTGCCACCATTGCGGATGCGGCAGGGGAGGGAGAAGCCTCCAGCGCAGCCATGCGGGCCGCCCTGGAGGCCAACCTGGGCCTGGACCAGCCCATCTTGGTGCGGTATTTCCTTTGGCTGAAGGAAGTTCTCACCGGTGACCTGGGGCTGTCCTACCGCACGGGCCAGCCTGTCCTGCGGATGATCGGCCAGCGGGTGTCTCCCTCCCTGATCCTCACCGGCACTGGCGTGGTGTGGGCTATTTTGCTGGGCATTCCCCTGGGGGTTCTGGCTGCCTGGAAGCCCCGGTCCGGCTGGAGCAAGCTGGCCTCGGGACTGACCCTGTTCAGCTTCAGCGCCCCCAGCTTTTTCCTGTGTCTCATCGCGATTTTCCTTTTCTCGGTGAAACTCAGCTGGTTCCCGGCAGCAAATATGTATTCTGCGGGAGCCGGAGGAGATCTGGCTGATCTGCTCCATCACCTGGTCCTGCCGGCGGCGGTGGTCTGTCTGGGCAGTCTGGGCAACCTGGTCCGCCAGACCTCCAGCGCTGTCAGCGAGGTCCTGGGGGAGGACTACATCCGCACTGCCCGGGCCAAGGGCCTGGGGGAGTGGGCCGTCCTGTGGAAGCACGCCTTCCGCACGGCTCTGATCCCCGTCCTGACCACCATCCTGAACCACATCCCCCACATCATCGGAGGTTCCATGGTGGTGGAGCGGATCTTCGGCTGGCCGGGCATGGGCAGCCTGCTGTTTTCTGCCGTAAACGGCCGGGACTACACGGTCATTATGGGCACCACCGCAGTGGTGGCCCTGACTGTCCTGGTCACCAGCATCCTCATGGACATCGTCTACCGCCTGGCCGATCCGGGCATGGGATGGGGAGGTGACCGGCGATGAAGAGAAAACAACATCCCGTTCTGAAGCGCCTCCTGGCCGACCGGAAGGCCGCCTTCTGCCTGGCCTTCCTGGCCCTGGAGATCCTTCTTCTGCTGATCCTACCCCTGTTCCTGGGTCAGGACCCCAACCTCACCGACAAGACCGCCGGGTTCTGGGCTCCCCCCAGTTCAGAGCATCTGCTGGGCACCGACGACGTGGGCCGAGATATTCTGGCCCGCCTGCTCTACGGCGGCCAGATCTCCCTGCTGGTGGGCTACCTGTCCGCTATCCTGGGTACCCTTCTGGGCGTTCCCCTGGGTCTGTTGGCGGGATACAAGGGGGGCAAGTGGGAATACTGGATCATGCGGGCATGCGACACCTTCCAGGCCTTCCCCAGCCTGATTTTGGTCCTCTGCCTGGTGTCTCTGCTGGGTCCCTCGGTGTGGAATATCATCCTGGTCCAGGGCGTTCTGGGCTGGTCCTCGGTGGCCCGCCTGGTCTACGGAAGCACCCTTTCCGTCAAGGAGAAGGAGTACGTGGAGGCCTCCCGTGCCCTGGGTGCCACCGACCGAGCCATCCTGTTCCGGACCGTTTTGCCCAACGTCATTGCCCCGGTGTGGGCTGCTTTCCCCATGAAGGTGGGACGGGCCATTCTGTCTGAGTCCAGCCTGAGTTTTCTGGGTGTGGGTCTGCGGACCCCTCAGGCATCCTGGGGCAACCTCATGCAGAACGCCCTGGAGCTCATCACCCTGACCACCCGCCCCTGGGCCTGGATCCCCCCCGGTCTGTGCATCGTGGTCACCGTCCTGGCCCTCCTGCTGGTGGGCGAGGGCCTGCGCAAGGCCCTGAACCCCAGAGGAAGTCGGTAAAGGTCTTGCAATTCCCAGGGAATTGGTATAGAATAAATGTGCTGACACTTACCATAAAGTTCCAATTTTGTTGACATAGTACACAAGGAGGTACCTGCCCCATGCGCAAGACCAAAATCATCTGCACCATGGGCCCCGCCACGGACGACCCCGCCGTCCTGGAGGCCCTGATCCAAAACGGCATGAACGTGGCCCGCTTCAACTTCTCCCACGGCAATCACGAGGAGCAGAAGGCCCGTCTGGAAAAGCTGAAGGCTGCCCGCCAGAAGCTGGGCATCCCTGTGAGTGCCCTCCTGGACACCAAGGGCCCTGAGATCCGTCTGAAGACCTTTGTCAACGGCAAGGAAGTCCTGGAGACCGGCCAGACCTTCACCCTCACCACCCGTGAGGTGGAGGGAACCAAGGACATCTGCGCCGTCAGCTACCGGAACCTGCCCCAGGATGTGAAGCCCGGCACCACCATCATGCTGGACGACGGTCTCATCCGTATGACCGCCCTGGAGGTCAGCGACACGGATATCGTCTGCCGGGTGGAAAACGGCGGCCCCATCAAGGACAAGAAGGGGGTCAACGTCCC
>JAFSFC010000003.1 GCA_017435425.1 Ruminiclostridium sp.
GAAGGTGTTGAAATAAGCGCCGTGGCAGAAGCCGTGGTACTCGTCGCCGTCCATCAGGAAGAAGGCGAAGGAGTTCTCGTCGGCCAGCACGTCGGCATAGACCTTGCGGATGACTTCCTTGTCGTAGGTGTTGTAGGTCCACAGCTTCTCGATGTAGTCAAAAGCCACGTCAAAATCAGCCATGGTTGCAGTCTTGAATTCCATAAGAAAACCTCCCAGTTTTTATTTTACTTCTTACCTGTATTGTAGGTCCGCCCCTCTGGGATTGCAATTCCCAATATTATGGAAAAGATTAGAACTCTATGGATGTACGTGGGTATATCGGACTATAAAATGATTGATTTTAAGTATAAAATGCGGTATACTACAGGGGAAAGAAGGGGGGAGGTCCCATGGAGAGAAACCAGTTCCTGCTGTATAACGAGATCCTCTACCGGCTTAACAGCTGCCGGACCGTTCGGGCCCTGAGCCTGACCCTGCTCAATCAGCTCAAGCTTTTGATCCCCTATACCTATGCCAGCGTGATCCCCATTCAGGTGGACCCGGCGGCAGGGGAGGTCTTTCATGGGGAGCCGGTATCCGTGCCCGAGGCCTTTACCCGGGTGGAGAAGGCCTGGGGTGAGAGGACCGATCAGTGGTATACCCTTTGGCTCAGCCATGCCCCTGAGTCCATGGTCATCCGGGACCGGGACATCCTGAAGGATGGGCGGTTCTCCAGCCCTGCCTATGACAGCTATTTCGGCTCCTATGCCATCCACGACTGCATGCAGATGAACCTGGTCCATGGAGGGCATTCCATGGCCCGGCTGGCCCTCTACCGTACCAAGGGGGAGGAGTTTTTCAGCGATGGGGAGGCATTTCTTCTGCGAGCCCTCAGCGGCCATCTCTGCCTGGCCTATTATAACTGCCTCTTTGGCTGGCAGACCGGAGAGGAAGCCGGGGGACCGGCTGAGCTGGCCCGGACCCGAGACCTGACCCATCGGGAGGGAGAGGTCCTGGAGCTTGTATATCAGGACCTGGATAATCCGGCCATCATGGCAGGTCTGGGGATCAGCCGGAGCACCCTCCACAAGCACCTGCAGAGTATCTATCGGAAATGCGGGGTGTCCTCTCGCTGGGAACTGAAAAAACTCTTAAAATAATGCAATAAAAAGTTTAACGACGTACCGGTTAGGGTACGTCGTTTTTCTTGGTTCGCAGGCACCATAGCAGCAGGAGCATTCCGGCTCCGCCGGTGACGGTGGCAAAGGCCAGCAGAGCCCCGGAGCCCCACCAGTCCAGCAGGAAGCCCCCTGCCGAGGAGCCCAGGACGATGCCGATGGTGTTGGTCATGGAGAAATAGGCCTGACCCTGGACCCGGTCGGGCAGGTCGATGATCTCGTTGACAAAGTAGACCACCGCCACGGTGTACAGGGCGTAGCCGGTGCCCTCCAGGAACTGGATGCCGAAGAGGAAGGGCATCCCGGGGGCCACCCAGGTAAGCAGGGCGTGAAAGAAAAAGGACAGGCTGGAGACCTTCACCCAGAACCGGCTCCCCGCCCACTTCAGCAGCAGGGAGAAGAGGACCATGGCGGGGATGTCGGCGATGGACATGATGGTCAGAAGGGTGCCCATCTGCTGGGTGTCTCCGCCCACCCCCTGGACGATCTGATAGGGGAAGCTGATAAGGATGTTGTGGCTGGTGAAGAGGAGGGAGATGGCCACCAGCAGCAGGGGGACCTGGGGATATCGTTTCAGGAAGGGGGCGGTGTCCCGGGGAAGATCCAGGGCCTCCTCCCGGGGCAGTTCCTTTTTTACGGGGCCGGAGTATCGGAAGGTCAGCAGGGTTGGCACCAGGACGGCGGTGAGGCCTGCCAGGATCAGCGGCAGGACCTTGACCCCCAGGGCGGCGGTGAGGACCCCGCAGGCCGACGAGGCAATGCCGTAGGTGGCGGCGCCGGCGCCCCGGGCCAGACCGTAGTTGAGGGGGATGTGGTTGTTGTGGCAGTCCATGGCCAGGGAGTACAGGAAGGGGGTCAGCAGCTGGAGAAGGACCATCAGGACCATGTACAGCCCTGCCTGAAGGACCTTTCCCGGCAGGGTCAGCAGACCCAAAGCGCACAGGGCCATGGCGGCAGCCATCCCGGCGCAGACCTGCCGGAGGGAGAACTTCACCATTCGGTCAGCCCGGGCGGCGGCCACCGGCTGAAGGAGGGCGGAGAGGACGCTGGAGAGGCTGATAAGAATGCCAATCTGTGCGTTCAAAAAGCCCCGCTCCAGCAGGTACACACTGGAAAAGGAGACCAGAATGCAGTAGGACATCCAGTAAAGCCCCTGGATGAGGGTGAACTGGGGGGTGGCGTTGGGGCGGGACATGGAGGGCCTCCTTTCCGTTTTTTTGAAAAACCCCCTGCTGTTCTGCGCAGCAGGGGGTCAAAAGAGGGTGATGAGTAATCGTTGGGTACGGCTCCATGGTATGCCTTTTTCCTGCGGAGCGCAATGGCAAAAATGAGGGAAAACTCTGCTCAGGATGTGGTAGATACCCTTGCATATAGGTAGGAAGTCATCATATATGGGTATCCATGTGGTGGGACCTGCGGGTTCAGGTCTCCACCGGCTGGGGCACGGGAATGGCTTCATCGGTGTCTCGGGCGGCCAGAAGAGCGCAGACAACACCCACAACGGTGAAGGGGATGGCAGTGGTGGCGGTGACACCGGTGAGCAGCAGATAGAAGACGGTGATGAAGCAGATGGCGGCGATGACACCCAGGACGATGTTCAGGTTCTTTTTCATGATCAATACTCCTTTCGGTAGAAGCGATGTTATCTTTTCTCTCAAAAGGTCCGGACTTTTGATCTGTCTGTATCATACCGTGCTTTCTCCTTGTTTTCAATGGCAAAAGGCTGTGAAAATGCTTATATCTATTGTGTATAGATAATTGGAAATAAGTATATATGTAATGAAAGATGTTTATGGACAACACAAAGGCCCGCCGGAATCACTCCCGGCGGGCCCTTGCTCATATGAAAAGGAAGAGAATGAAGGTGTGGAGGAAGACTGAAATGCGCCAATCAAATTTGGCGCCCGACAAGTGGAATTACTTACTGTCAGAGCGGGCCGTGGTCATAACGCCTACAGGGGTTAGACTCCGGCCACATGTACATTATAACGCAAAGAGCTGGGGAAATCCATGCTCACTTTTAGTGAAAATTACAAGAAAACTTCTGGGCAGCTACTTGATTTCAAGTAATATGGGGTTGATTTTGGCTAGGATATGTTGTATGATTTGAGTAAAGAACCGACAAAACCGATAGGGAGGGTCAACATGGAAAAGAACGATTTTCTGCTCTATAACGAAGTCATCTACCGCATCCATGCCTGCCGGACCATGGAGGAGCTGAAGCCTGCCCTCCTGGCACAGGTGAAACTGCTCATTCCCTATACCTACGCCAGCATCATCGACATTCGGGTGGACCCGGAGACCGGGGAGATGATCCACCGGAATCCCTACTGCAAGCCCAGCCAGTTTGCCGAGGCGGAGCAGACCTGGATCGACCAGATCGACCAGGCCTATACTCTGTGGCTCAGCCATGCCGTAGAGTCGGTGGTGGTGCGGGATAGTGAGCTTTGCGAGGGGGAGGAGCGCTACAGCCGCTGGTCCTATCAAAACATTTACAGTGAATACAACGTGACCGACTGCGTCCAGATGAACATCGCCTTCGCAGGCAAGAGCCTGGGCCGTCTGGCCCTCTACCGCACCCGGTCCTACGGCCCCTTCACCGACCAGGAGGTCTTCTACCTCCGAGCCCTGGCCAACCACATCAACCTGGCCTATGCCCGGTGCATGAGAAGCCAGGAGGAGGGCCAGCCCCAGGGCCGGACTATGGAGGAGCTGACCGAGACCTACGGCCTCACCCGCCGGGAGGCGGAGATCCTTGGGCTCATCTTCCAGGGCCTGAACAACCAGGAGCTGCTGGACAAGCTGACCATCAGCAAGAACACCCTTCTCAAGCACCTGCAGAACCTGTACCGCAAGTGCGGGGTGTCCTCCCGCATCGATTTATTGAAGCTTCGGAACGGATAAAACATGGGCCTGCTGCTTTTGGCAGCAGGCCCATGTTTTATTTCGGAGGCAGTATTTCCAGAATATGCCCGTCGGGGTCCTTGATGAAGTAGATGGTGCCGTTCAGCTCATCGAAAATCAGGCCGGCGGCTTTGTGCTTGGCCTTCAAGCTGTCAAAGTCCTGGGCCACCAGACCGATGTGGGGGGTGTCGTCACCCAGCCCATAGGGTTCGGTCCGGGCGGTCTCCTTGCACAGTTCCAGCTGATAGCCGGTGGTGCCGTCCTCCAGAAAGACCAGCTCCCAGCCCCGGTCGGGTATGGAGATCTCCCGCTGGATGGTCAGCCCCAGGGTTTCTTTGTAAAAAGCGATGCTCTTTTCCAGGTTTAGGACCCGGATGCAGACATGGCTCATGGCGGTCATGGGCAGTTCCTCCCTTGTGTTGGATGGCCTCATTGTACCATGCCGGAGGGCAAAGGGCAACTTTTTACATGGAGGCGAAAAAAGTTCTATGCAAGGGGTAGGAAATGCGGTATAATAACTAAAGAAAGTAAATGGAAACCAAGGGATACCTTTGGTTTCCAGAGATGGAAAACTATACTGTTTCAGGGAGGTAGAACCATGAAACTGACCTTTTTCGGCGCCGCTAAGGCGGTCACCGGCAGCTGCCACTGCGTGGAAGTGGCCGGCAAGAAGATCCTGGTGGACTGCGGTCTCCAGCAGGGCAGAGACGAGCGGGACAACGCCGTTCTGGACTTTGCCCCCAACGACATTGATTACGTTATCGTGACCCACGCCCACATTGACCACTCCGGCCGGGTCCCCATGCTGGTAAAGCACGGGTTTAAGGGGCAGATCTTCACCACCCGTCTCACCGGTGAACTCCTCTCCGTGATGCTCCAGGACTCCGCCCATATCCAGGAGATGGAAGCCCAGTGGAAGAACCAGAAGGGCAAGCGTGCCGGCCGTGAGCCGGTGGAGCCCCTGTACACCGTGGCCGACGCATCCGCCGCCATGGACCAGGTCGTGACCTTTGAGTACAACCAGATCGTGGAACTGTGCGAGGAAGTGAAGATCCGCTTTGTGGATGCCGGTCATCTGCTGGGCTCTGCCTGCGTGGAGATGTGGCTGAAGGAGAACGGGGTGGAGAAGAAGATCCTCTTCTCCGGTGACCTGGGCAACATCAACCAGCCCGTCATCGAGGACCCCTCCTACATAGACGGGGCCGACTACGTGGTCATGGAGAGCACCTACGGCGACCGGAACCACGAGCCTGTGGCCTCCTACACTGCAGAGCTGGCCAAGATCATTGACGACACCTTCTCCCGGGGCGGCAATGTCATCATTCCCTCCTTTGCTGTGGGCCGTACCCAGGAGCTGCTGTACTTCATGCGGGAAATGAAGAGCGAGGGCATGGTGAAGTCCAACCCCGACTTCACCGTGGTGGTGGACTCCCCCCTGGCCAACCAGGCCACCAAGATCTTCTCCGGTGACCTGCGGGGCTACCTGGACGAGGAGGCCATCGAGCTGGTGAAGGACGGCGAACACCTCTTCACCTTCCCCGGTCTGACCATGACCGAGACCAGCGAGGAGTCCAAGATGCTGAACATGGAAAAGTCCTCCAAGGTCATCATCTCCGCATCCGGCATGTGCGACGCCGGCCGTATCCGCCACCACCTGAAGCACAACCTGTGGCGGGAGGAGTGTTCCGTCGTCTTTGTGGGCTTCCAGGGTGAGGGCACCCTGGGCCGCCACCTCCTGAACGGAGCCAAGCAGGTCCGCCTCTTCGGCGAGGACATTGCGGTCAACGCCCAGATCTACAACTTCAAGGGCCTGTCCTCCCACGCCGACCGGGACCACCTGCTGAAGTGGATCGAGGCCGTGAAGTCGCCTGCGCCCCAGCAGGTCTTTGTGGTCCACGGCGATGCGCCTGTCACGGAGATCTTCGCCAATACCCTTCGGGAGAAGGGGATCCCCGCCCACGCCCCTCTGTATGAGGAGGTCTACGACCTGGCCGCCAACAAGATGCTGGCCGCCGGTGTGGAGATCGCCCCCAAGAAGCTCAGCTACGAGTCCAGCGGACATCACGTGTCTGCAGCCTACCACGAGCTGGAGCGGGCCGCTATGGACCTTATGTCCATTATCCGGGCCAGCAAGGGAAGCCCCAACAAGGACATCAAGAAGATGGTCAATCAGCTCCATGCCATCACCGAAAAGTGGCAGAGTCAGCCCTGATCTCTGCGTGATATTGTTTGCTGTTCCGGGGACATTCGGCTTCCGAATGTCCCCGGAGCCTCCAAAGAAATGAGGAGAGACCCATGAGACACCTTTGGAAACGTGTGGTAGCTGTGGTTCTGACCGCTGCCCTTTGCCTGTCCCCCATGGCCCAGGCCCTGACGCCCGACCAGCTGAAGGAGCTGCTGCAGGAGTATTATATTGAAGAGATCCCCCAGGCTGCTCTGGAGGCGGATACGGTGGAGGGGATCCTGGAGGCCCTGGGAGATCCCTACACCCTGTACATGACCCCGGAGGAGTTTGCCGAGTTTCAGGCATCCATGAAGGACGGCTCCGTGGTGGGCATCGGCATTTCTGCATTGGCGGATGAGACCGGCCTGCTGGTGGTGGGCGTCTATGAAGACTCCCCTGCCGAAGCGGTGGGACTGGTGGCAGGAGACGTGATCATCAACGTATCCGGCCATGATGCTGCCGGTCAGCCTGCAGAGATCATCACCGGCTGGCTGAAGGGCGAGGAGGGGACCCAGGTCACCTTTACCGTCCGGCATGCCGACGGCACGGAAGAGAGCTATACTGTCGCCCGTGCCCAGGTGACCATTCCGGCTACTACCACGGAGGTGCTGGAGAACGGTACCACCGGCTACATCGCCTGCACCACCTTTGGTGAGGATACCCTGGACCATTTTTCCGAGGGTATCCAGGCCTATGATGATGTGAATCTCTGGATGGTGGACCTGCGCAACAACGGCGGCGGCGACGTCTACGCCGTCACCCAGACCCTGGGGACCTTCCTGGGGAAGGGGACCCAGGTCTATCTGCGGGACGGGGAGGACGGTTACTATCGGTATGTCTCCGACCAGGAGAGCCTGACCATCTCCCCGGTCATCGTGCTGGTGAGCCCCCATACCGCCTCGGCATCGGAAATTTTCTCCCTGGGTGTCAAGGATAAGCAGGGGGGCATGGTCATTGGGTCCCACACCTACGGAAAGGGCGTGGCCCAGATCGTCCTGACGGAAAAGGACCAGCCCGAGGCTCTGGATGGGGATGCCCTGCGCATCACCGCCTATCAGTTTTACGGGGTGGACGGCAACACAGCCAATCGACTGGGGGTCGTGCCCGACCTGCTGGTGGATGCAGACCACGCCGACGAGATCGCACAGCTCTTTTCCTCCCGGGAACCTGCCGGGGAGAAGGACGGCTGGCTCCGCCTCCACCTGGGAGGCTGGCGCTGGTATCTGGATCTGGACCATGCCATGACCCCTGAGAACCAGCCCTATTTTGCCGAAATGCTGTCCGCCCTGGCCCCCGGCTGCGTGATCCTCCGGGGAGAGGGGAAGGGCTGGGAGGAGACCACTGCCCAGGAGGTGGCCAGCCTGCTGGGGGTGGAGGGCTATGCCCCCAGAGTCTTTTCGGATGTGTCCGGGGAGGACTGTGAGCTGGCGGCCAATACCCTGCGGACCTATGAGATGCTGCTGGGCTATACCGACGGCACCTTCCGGCCCAACAACACCCTGACCCGCGCGGAGCTGAGCGCTCTGCTGGTCCAGACCATGCACCTGTCCGTGACTGCTGAGGGCATTGACTTTGCGGACGTACCTGCCGACAGCTGGTATGCCCCCCATGTCCGGGCGGTCTGCGCCGCCGGTTACCTGAAGGGTGTGGGCGGGGGATACTTCGATCCCCAGGGTACGGTGACCCAGGAGGAGATGATCACCGTCCTGGGCCGTCTGGCAGCCGAAGTGAACCTGTACTTCTATCAGGCCTCTCAGGCTGTCCCGGAGGACACCGGGGTGCCCGAGGGCTACAGCGACTGGGCGGAGGATTGGGCCTGGCTGCTGGCGGCCAGTCAGAAAAACTTCCTTGGCCAGCCCCTGAATATGCTCTACGATGACCTGGAAGCCATCCAGCCCCAGTCCTTTGTCACCAGAGGGCAGATCGCCCAGGTGATCTACAATATTTTTTCCACAGTGGATGTGATCAAGTATTGATCCCGTCCTTCGGACACAGAAAGAGAGAACCCAATGAAACAGATCCTCATGATCGGCACCGGCGGCACCATTGCCTCCGAGGTCACCGACGCCGGCCTGACCCCCGGTCTGACCAGCGAAGAATTTCTGGAGTACATCCCTGCAGTCAAAGACCTGTGCCAGGTGGAGTGCCTCCAGCTGTTCAACATCGACTCCACCAACATGACCCCCGACCACTGGCTGGGGATCGTGGGGGCCATCCGGGAGAACTACGACCGGTATGACGGCTTTGTCATCAGCCATGGCACCGACACCATGGCCTACACCGCTGCCGCCCTCAGCTATCTCATCCAGGACTGCCCCAAGCCCATCATCCTTACCGGCGCCCAGAAGCCCATCCACATGGACGGCACCGACTCCAAGACCAACCTGCTGGACAGCTTCGCCGTGGCCTGTGACGGCCGTATGGCCGGGGTGATGATCGTCTTCGGCGGAAACGTCATCCTGGGTACCCGGGCCCGCAAGACCTATACCAAGAGCTTCGGTGCCTTTTCCTCCATCAATTACCCCGTCCTGGGCATGGTCCAGGATGGGCGGCTCATCCCCTACATCCAGCCCCAGGTGAAGCCCGGCGGACCGGTCTTCTATGACAAGCTCAACAGCAAGGTCTCCCTGGTGAAGCTTATTCCCGGCATCTCCCCGGTGTATCTCTCCTTTGCCCTCACCGAGTCGGATGCCGTCATCGTGGAGAGCTTCGGCGTGGGCGGTGTCCCTGCCGGCGACAAGGGGGGGTTCTATGACCGCATCCGGGCGGCCTGCGCCCTGGGCAAGATCGTGGCCATGACCACCCAGGTCCAGAACGAGGGCAGCGACCTGGCGGTGTACAACGTGGGCCACAGCCTGAAGAACGACCTGGGTGTGCTGGAATCCTACGACATGACCATCGAGGCCGTGGTGGCCAAGCTCATGTGGGCCCTGGGGGTCACCCAGGACAATGAAGAGGTGGCCAAGCTCTTCTACACCCCCGTGGCGGGAGATATGCTCTGCCTGCCGGAATAAACAGGAGGGATGCCCATGAAGAAAGACAGAAAAACTGAGACCCAGATCAAGATCCGCAGAGTTTTTGGTGTACTCATCCTCATTGGCTGGGTGTTCTTCTTCTTTGTGGCACCTCTGTTGGTATGAGAGACGGACGGTTAAAAAGCTTCCCGCATACATCGTAGGGGCGATTCACGAATCGCCCGCCTTTTGAGGGGCTTGCACAGCTTTTCAGATGCTATAACGATCCCCATTGACAGAATCATTTGCCTTTTTCGACAGGCTGAAAAAGCGACTGCTTCGGAAGAAGCAGTCGCTTTTGGTGTATATGGGGCTCACTTTCGGACCATCAAGTAACACAGCGGCCCAGGAGATTGATAAGCATATCCAAATTCAGGATTCCCCACTTTTTTGAAACCGTATTTTTCATATAGGCTTATAGCAGACGCGTTGTCGGCTAATACGTGTAGAGAAAGCTTTCGGCCTTTATTTTCTGCAATTAGATTTTTTAATAGGATTTCTCCAATTCTCTGTTTACGATACTCTGCGCTTACACAAATGCAAGCAATATAAAGATCGTCTGCCCCGGGGGTAATGTAGCTGGGAAGGGAGTTAAAGTATCTGGAGCACACATCGTCAAAGGAGGCAGGAAGGCGGCGATAGACAGCTCGGATTTCGCTGGGATCGATTTTCGCAGTTGCTGTTTTGTCAAAAATGACAGCGGCCCCGGCAATTGTTCCGCCAATCACGGCGACACGGATGTTGGAAGCATGGAATACGCAGTTTTTGATCTGCATCAAGTGTGGCATGACTTTTTGAGCGATTTTTGGGGAGGAAAATGCGGCGGGGTAGATGTAGGGGTCGGTCCCATAGAGAATATCCGCAGCAGAGGCTAATTCGTAGTTGCTGTTGATCGTTCTGACAATCGTCTGATTGTCGGTGAAGGTCTCGTATCCTTCCCATTTGCATAGGTCATTCTCTATGCGTGGGATGGGTCTGTTGGCACTACGACGATGAGTTTTCCATTTATCGTATAGCTTGAAGCAACCTCGATAGTAGTCAGGAAATGCGAACAGTTCGGATTCCTGCACCTCCGGGTCGTTTACAGCCAGAAAGAAACGGTATGCCATCAAATCGTCAATATGTTCCAGGGTCAATACATTCTGCAAAATGAGAGGGGCAAGACTCTCCAAATAGACAAGATAATTGACGAAGAGTTGGCGGTTTTCCTCTGTGATGATAGGAGCATCTCCGGTCTTTCCCAGCATTTTGCGTTCCAGACTTTGCTCCACATAGCACATATTAGGGTCTTGAATGAATGATTGATTATATTGGAGAATGAACTGCGCTTCGTCAATATCCCTTTGGGATCGTTCTAGGTCTCGACCTTGCTGAAGCTGGAACACGATCATAATGGCGGCCATAGCATCAATGATGACTTGGCCAAAACTGGCGATGGTGGCAGCTTGTCCTTCGCTCAGGCCAAAAACGTGAATTAGGGTAACACGAAACATCAGGGTGAACACAGCAATGAGAAGGAATATTCCAATGATAGTGATATAATTTCGTTTTGTCTGTTTCTTCATATGATATCCTCTTGGGGGAAAGAAAAGGCGGCGTTTTACGCCGCCTTTTCTGTTTGCATTAGGTCAAGGTAAAACTCATACGGTTGTCGGTGTCGGCCATGCGGGCCACGATGGTGGCGCATTCGGCCCGGGTGATGTAGGTCTTGGGGGAGAAGGTGCCCAGTACATCGCCGCCGGTGAGGATGCCGGCCCGATAGAGCTTGTACACCGAGTCAGCATAGGTCTGGGACATGGGAACGTCCGGGATGGCGTTGTCCGCCACGTTGTTTCTGGCTTCCAGCCCCTTACCAGGCAGGGAGTTGGCAAAAATCTCTGCATACTGAGCACGGGTGGCCTTTTTGGTCACGTCACAGGTGTAATAGCTGTTGTCGATGATGCCGTTTTCATAGGCATAGTCCATGTAGACCTGATACCATTTGCCGCCGGAGGACTGGTCAAAGGATTCGGTCCCGGTGGTGTAGATGGCGTGGATGCGGGCTGCCATGGTGATGGCCTCGGCCAGGGTCACATCCCCGTAGGGGTTGAAGGTGGTTGCGCTGTTGCCCTTCATCAGGCCGAACTCCACGGCGTTGGCCACGTTGGCGGTGAACCACTGGGACGGTGGAACGTCGGTGAACTGCCCCTGAGTGTAGGCGGCAACACGGGGGAAGTGGATTTCGGTGGAGGTTGCAGGGGGCATGACCGGCGGGACTTCTTCGGTCTTCTGAACAGTAAAGGAACAGGTCGCATCAACATATCCAGACGAGTTGCGGCAACTTACCACGACACGGTAATCACCAATCTTTGTAGCAGGGAAAGAGATGCTTCCGGTGAATCCGGTGTAATCGGAGAAAACCTTCTCATCCCCGCAGTAAACCGAGATGGAGTAATCGCTTGCACCAGTTGCAGAGGGAGTCACGGTAACAGTATCACCGGGCTCGTAGGTGCTCTTGTCCGTTTTTACCTTGGCGTTGGTGGGTGTGACTTGGTGCTTCGTCCAATGGGCATAGAGCGTGTGATTGGAAGAATTGGTTACCTTGGTGCTGGAGGTCACTTTCGTCCCACCAGTAGCAGTGGTATACCAACCGTCAAAGGTGTATCCATCACGGCTGATGGTGGGGAGTGTGCCGTAAGTGGAACCACTCTTCACGGTTTTGTGGTGGCAGAGATAGGCGTTCAGGTTGTCGTAGGCGTATGCCTTCTGACTATCGTAACCCCAATACCAGCCGTCGGTAGAAGTCCAAATGAGGAAGTTGCCAGCGTCGCTGCCAGCGGAACCGTCTACCTGAGCGGAAAGAATAAACCCGTCTTGGGGGACCTTGATCTGATTATCGTCTCCCCAGCCGCGGACGGTGGCCAACCGACCCTGAGAATCAAAGGCGTACTCGCGCCCCCATTTGTTTGTGCCTGTGGTTTCACCGGAATGAGTGTAGACAATCAACTCTTCATGGCCTCTACCAACATTGATACCATCAATAGGGTGGCTTGCATTAGCGGAGGGAAGCATTCCTCCGTTGGGGTTGAAGGTAATTGCACTGCTTTGAGGTGTTGTTTTGGCGGTAACATAGTTTGAATAGTTTTGACCCTGGCGATTGGAATTGAAGGGCTGGATGAAATAATGGTATGTGGTTCCCGGGGTCGGATTCTTGTCCCGCCAAGACGTGGAACCGGCGGGTTGCTCGGACATGGTGGTCCAAGGTCCGTTTGAGCTAGTGGAACGGTATATCCAATAGCCTGCCCAGTTAGTGTTATTCCAGGAAAGAACGATGCTGTTATCGCTTTGAGCAGTTGCAGTCAGTGTCACAGCGGTTGCAACGGGGGATGCGGTAACATAATTGGAATAGTTTTGTCCCTGGCGGTTAGAGTCGAAAGGCTGAATCAAGTAGTAGTATGTTGTTCCAGGGGATGGATTTTTGTCTCTCCAGGAAGTTGCACTGGAGGACTGCTCGGACATAGTGGTCCAAGGTCCATTTGCACTCGTGGATCGATAAATCCAATAACCAGCCCAGTCAGTTTTGTTCCAAGACAGAAGAATGCTACCATCGTTTTGCGTTTTTGCCTGGAGGGTAACGGACGCACCATTTCCATATGCGCTGTATACTTTGTTCGCATAGGTGATTCTGGTTGAGATTCCGGATTGGGTTTCGGAAGGCCGCTCAAAGCAGAAACAAAATGCGCCGGTTGCCAATGCAATATCTGTCGTCTTTTTGAACGTGCTCAACGACATATTGTATTTGGACAGGCTGGAAGAATAGTAGGGAGAGATAAACCAGTTGTTCCCGTAATATCCATTCAACTCGCGTTCCAGAAATTCGCATTGCATCCCAACGGTGCTGTTCTTCCAAGAAACGCCTTTAGAGGAACAGAAATTCATGAAATTGGTTTTGCGTTCAAAGGACCATTGAACCATGCCAATACCCTCGCCATTGCTTTCGGTTGTGTGAAGTGGGATGTTAAAGCTTCCACCACTTCCGGATTCCCACATAAGGTTTCCGACAATAGCAGCAGCGGCCTGCGAGGAATAGCCGCGGTTCGTAAAATAGGAGTAGACATACTCTGCGTTTGTGGTGGCCGCACTGGCCGGGAGGACCATGCACCCCATCAACATGCAGAGCGTGCAGGCCCATGCGATCAATCGTTTCATATCCAGGCTCCTTTCTTTTTGGGAGGATCAAACATCTGTCATGATATATCTATAATATAGTCTTGATTGCGACTATAGTCAAGATAAAAAACATATCATAAGATGGACTTACCTAGAGTAGAAGGGGGTGGAGTCTTGATCGTCTATACGCCGTTTTGGGAGACCTTGAAGCGGTCGGAAGAATCCACCTATACCCTCATCAAGAACCACCACATTTCCAGCTCCACCATCGACAAACTGCGGAAGAATAAACCCCTGAACACCACCACCATCAACGATTTTTGCCGCATCCTGAGGTGCAACGTAGAAGATATTATGACCTACCAGCCCTCGGACGAAGATCAAAAGCTTTGAGCATAGAAAAATGGGACACTTGCACGATGCAAGTGTCCCATTTTTGTTGGGCTCAAGATAAAACTCAGGGTTTCTTTTTCAGCTTGATGATCATGACCACGAAGAAGATCACAACGATCAGGAGCAGGACGATGATGATGCTCAAGGCGATGGTGGCACCGGTGCTTCCGGTCCTCTCCATGGGGGGCGGAGTCGGGGCGTCCTCAGGGGTGGCCGGGGAAGTAGTCTCAACAACTTCGGTGTCTGCAGCCGGTGCTTCCGGGGCCTGGGTCACAGGCGGTGCGGCGGGAGCCTGGGGGGTGGGATCGTAGGTGGTGGTCTCCACCAAGCAGACCCAGCCGGAGACACCCTTATAGCTGGTGTAGCCCCACAGGAGACCGGCCTCGGAGTAGGTGGTCTGGATGATGTGGAGCTTGGTGTACATGGGGATGGGGTTGGACCGGAGCTTGCTGTAGTCCGTGCCGGGACCCGAGCGCAGGTTCAGGCCCAGGCCGTCCTTGGCGTTCACGTAGATGTCGTAATTGGCGGCGGTATAGGTGGACTGCTGAGGGGTGGGGTCATAGGTGGTGGTCTCCACCAGGCAGACCCAACCGGAATCCCCCTGATAGTAGGTGTAGCCCCAGGGCAGACCTGCGGCGGAATCCTGGGTCTGGGAAATGCTCAGCCGGGTGTACATGGGAATGGGCTGGCTGCGGGCCTTGCTGTACTCAGTGCCGGGACCGGTGCGCAGGTTCAGGCCGATGCCGTCCTTGGCATTGACGTAGATGTCATAGCTGGCGCTGGCGGGAACAGCCAGAAGACCCATCAGGAGGGTCAGGCACAGGGCCAGGGCACTCAGTCGATTCAATTTGCGGAGCATGGGAACCATCCTCTCTTTTTTGTAGTTGTCTCCATGATACAGGATAGGTGGGTGTAAAGTCAATGAAAAGAGGGATAGAGGTGGGCCTTTCGTGGAAGAATATGGTCAGCACACGAAAGGAGTGACCACCATGTTTACCCATGAGAAAAAACTCTTCCGCCCGGTGGCGGTGGAGGAGCCCAACCCCCAGTACGCTGCCCTTCTCCAGGAGCAGCTGGGGGGCGGCAACGGTGAGCTGAAGGCCGCCATGCAGTATATGGCCCAGAGCTTCCGGATCAAGGACCCTAAGATCAAGGATCTCTTCCTGGACATTGCCGCCGAGGAGCTCTCCCACCTGGAGATGATCTCCCAGACCATCAATCTCCTGAACGGCAGACACCTGGCTGCCGAGGATGTAAAGGCCGGAGAGATCCAGACCCACGTCCAGCTGGGACTGTCCCCTGGCCTGGTGAATGCGTCCGGCTATTCCTGGACGGCGGACTATGTGACGGTCACCGGAGACCTCTGCGCCGATCTGCTGAGCAACATCGCCTCAGAGCAGCGGGCCAAGGTGACCTATGAGTACCTGTACCGGCAGATCAAGGACAAGAAGGTCCGGGAGACCATCGACTTCCTGCTGAATCGGGAGGAGGCCCACAACCAGATGTTCCGGGACGCCTTCAACGCCGTCATGGACAGCGGGTCCAACCAGGACTTCGGCACCACCAAGGCCGCCCGGATGTATTTCTCCCTGTCCAACCCCGGCCCCAACGCCTTTGGGGGCAACGAGGTCAAAGCACCAAAGTTTGAGTAAGCAAAAGCCTCCCCACTGGGGAGGCTTTCTGCATTATGGATGAACTTGGGCTCCGCCCCATTCCACCACGGTGAAGCCGATTCGGGCAGGGGCGGTGAGGGTCTGGGGGTCTACGTCCACAGGAGCCTTCAGGGGCTGCCAGGCCATGAAGACCCGGAGGAGGGTGTCGGGTTGGGGGTCAATGGTCAGGACAGCCGTGTCAGTGTAGGCTTCAGACTGGAAGGAAATCAGGTTGTAGGGGTTTTCCTCCAGCAGGGGCAGCCAGTAGACCAGGAACTCGTTGGCCTCCCGACGGGTGAGACCCAGGTATGCCAGGGCCTCTTCCAGGAAGGAGGCAGTGTCCTCCCCCGGGACGCAGAAACCCTGGGAGAAGTCGTAGTCGGTGTCCTGGATGCCCTCCCAGTAGAGGTAGTTGTAGGTCTGGCCGTCCTGGCCGGTGAGGGTGCCGTCAGGGGCGGCGGTGACAGCCCAGCCGTCTTCATAAGTGGGGTAGGTGCAGGTCAGGTCGCCATCCAGGTCCAGTTCCACAGTGACTTGGGTTTCGGTTTGGGGATAAAGATAAATGACCGGCTTTGCGGAGACTGGGCCCCGGTCACTGCATCCGGCCAGGAGGACAAAAAGGGCCAGGGGCAAAAAAACACACAGCTTTTTCATGCGATACACCATCCTTTCTTTTTGATAGACGGAGAAAATGGGGAAAAGGTTCCCGATTTTTTGCGAAAATCTCTTGACTCTGCCGTAACGTCAAGTGATACTCTGTAACCAAAGGAGGGGAGGACCCGTGGAATACTCCATTCAGACCCTGGCAAAGCTTTCCGGGGTGACCACCCGCACCCTGCGGTGGTATGACCAGATCGGCCTGCTGAAACCCAGCCGGGTGGCGGACAGCGGCTACCGATACTACGGTCCGGCGGAAGTGGACCGGCTCCAGCACATCCTGTTCTTCCGGGAGCTGGGAGTGGAGCTGTCCCAGGTGAAGACCTATCTGGAGGATTCCTCTCTGGATCGGCTGGCCCTGCTCCGCACCCATTTGGTCGACCTGGAAGGGGAGCGGGAGAAGCTGGAACGACTGATTCAATCGGTACAGGAGAACATCCGTGCCGAGGAAAGGAAGGACGCTATGAGCGACGAAAAGAAATTCGAGGCCTTCAAGGCCCAAATGGTGGACGAGAACGAAAGGAAATACGGCAAGGAGAGCCGGGAGAAGTACGGCGATGAAGCTGTGGACCACAGCCAAAAGGCCATGAAGAACATGAGCCGGGAGGACTACGAGCGGTGGACCGACCTGGAGCGGGCCATTCTGGAAGGCTTAGAGCAGGCCGTCCAGGCAGGATTATCCCCGGAGGGGCCGGAAGGGGAGACCATCGTTTCCCGGCATAAGGAGTGGCTCATCCTCTCGGGCCTCAAGTATCAGCCCCAGATCCACCGGGGGCTGGGCCAGATGTACAACATGGATGAGCGGTTTACTGCTTACTATGACAGGAACGTCCCCGGCTGTGCTCGCTTCCTGGGGGATGCCATCCGGTTCTGGGTGAAATGAAAACCCTCCCTTGACGGGTATGCCTCCCCTGTGAGGGGAGGTGCCCCGAAGGGGCGGGGAGGTGCGGGGGCAAAGGGTACGAAGTCGTACCGGTACGACAATTTAACTGCAAGGATAGCACCCCTCAGTCAGCCTTACGGCTGCCAGCTCCCCTATCAAGGGGAGCCTTTTTTATGTCCAAGGCCCTTTATTTCTGAATAATCTATGAAGCCTTGCAGGATGAATGGACAAATCCTTCCGGCCGTGGTACAATACAACAGAATATAACTATAATCGGATACTATGCCTAAGTGCGGGTATCTGTTAGGAGATGCAAACCTTGCGAAATGAAATCATGGGTGTGTCCTTTGACAACCTGACCCTGGCGGAAGCCATCCGGAAGGGCGCCGAACTGGCGGCAGGCCCTGGATTTTCCTACGTGGTGACCCCCAACCCCGAGATTGTGAATATGGGCCGTCAAATGCCCGACTACTGTGATATTCTGAACGGTGCCGGTCTGGTCCTGCCCGACGGTATCGGTGTCATCCATGCAGCCAAGATCCTGGGTACCCCTTTGAAGGAGCGGGTCCCCGGCATCGACTTCGCCACCGGCCTGCTGTCTGAACTGGAAAAGACCGGCGGACGGCTTTTCCTCCTGGGGGCCAAGCCCGGTGTGGCAGAGCAGGCTGCGGAAAACCTGAAAAAGAAGTACCCCAAGCTGGTGATCTGCGGCACCAACGACGGTTATTTTAAGGACTCTGCCCCCGTGGTGGAGAAGATCAAAGCCGCCCAGGCTGACGTGGCCTTTGTCTGCCTGGGGGCCCCCAAGCAGGAGCGGTGGATGGCCGAGTTCGGTCCTCAGACCGGGGCTCACCTGATGGTGGGTCTGGGGGGCGTGCTGGATGTCTACGCCGGCAACGTGAAGCGTGCGCCCGTCATCTGGCAGAAGGTGGGCATGGAGTGGGCCTATCGCCTGATCCACCAGCCCAGCCGCATCGTCCGCATGGCCAAGCTCCCCCTCTTCCTGGTAGATGCCAAAAAAGAGAGCAAGAAACGAGGGAAGGCATGAAGGGAAGACTGATCGTCATTGAGGGCACCGACGGGTCCGGCAAGTCCACCCAGTTTGCCCGCCTCTGCCGGAGAGCAGAGGAAGAAGGGTATCAGTTTAGTCGACTGGTGTTCCCTCAGTATGCAGAGCCTTCTTCTGCCCTCATTAAGATGTATTTGAATGGGGAGTTTGGACAGAAGCCGGGAGACGTGAATGCATATGCAGCCTCTGCTTTCTACGCCGTGGATCGCTATGCCTCCTGGAAGAAGGTGTGGCAGGAACACTATGAAAACGGTGGATTGGTTTTAGCTGACAGATATACTACCTCCAATGCTGTTCATCAGGCAAGCAAACTGCCGGACCGAGATAAAGGAGAGTATTTCCGATGGTTGTCCGATTTTGAATACAATCGGTTGGGACTTCCTGCTCCTGATTTGGTTTTGTATCTGGATTTGCCTACAGAAAAGTCTGTTGAAATGCTTCGTCAGAGGGAAGAAGATACCCACACACAAGGCGATATTCATGAAACCGATACGGATTATTTGGCGGCATGCCGGTCTGCTGCAATGGAAGCTGCAGAGGTTTATGGCTGGAAAGTTGTCTCTTGCTTAGACAGTGCAGGCAACTTACGAAGAATTGATGAAATACACCATGAGATATGGCAGGCGGTGCTTCCCCTGCTAACCAAAAAGGAGATCTAACCAATGAGTGACATTTCCGAAGTGAAAAAGATCCTCCGGTCCCAGATCCGGGCAGCCCTCCGGGAGTTGACCCAGGAGGAGCGGGACTGGTCTGACCGGGAGCTGTGCCAGCAGTTCCTCCAGCACCCCAGTCTGGAAAAGGCCCAGACCATTCTCATGTACTACGGTGTGGGCACTGAGATCCACACCGATGCCATCCTGGAAGAACTGCTGAAGCAGGGCAAGACCGTCTGCATGCCACGGTGCCTGTCCGACACGGAGATGAAGGCCTACGTCATCACCGGCATGGAGGACATGGAGCCCGACCGCTACAACATTCCCGCCCCCAAGCTCACCTGCCCTGTGATGGAGAGCAAGGACATCGACCTGATCCTCACCCCTGGCCTTTGCTTTGACAGCCGGGGCGGCCGCCTGGGCCAGGGGGCCGGTTACTACGACCGCTACCTGGAGGACTACGAGGGGATCACTGTGGGCCTGTGCCGGGAGGACTTCTTCCAGATCAACCTGCCCAAGGAGCCCCTGGATATGTGGGTCAAGTACGTTCTCACCGAGGAGGGCCAGGTCTGGCCCCACAAGAAGGACTGACCCCATCCGTTGAAACAGATTCCATAGGAGGACAAGCATATGGAACGAGACAGAAGAAACTACGAGTACGAGTCGGAGTATCATCGCAGCAGCCGCCGCAGCAGTGACCGCTACGATGACCGGCATGACGACCGCTACAGCGACCGCCGGAGCAGAAGCCGGTATGACGACGAGTACTTTGACCGCCGCCGGCCGGAAGAGCCTGAGAGACGCCGTGCCTCCCAGAGCCAGGGCCAGCCCCCCAAAAAGAAAAAGAAGAAAAAGAAGCGCTCCACCCTGGGCAGCTCCATGACCTATATCCTCATGGTCTTTGGCATCTCTGCCATCCTGGCAGTGGTTGGCTGGACCGTGGCCAACGACCTGCTGGCTCTGAACAAGGAGGAGGCCACCGCCAGTATCTACATTGCGGAGGATGCCGACTTCGGCGACGTGGTGGACCAGCTCAAGGACAAGGACATCATCAACTATAAGCTGGTCTTCAGCCTCTTTGCCACCCTCTCTGGGGGGCAGGATGCCATCTCTCCCGGCACCTACAACCTGAACACCGACATGGACTACCGGGCCATCATCAACAACCTGGGCTCCAGTTCGGCGGCCCGTGCCTCTGCCATGGTGACCATCCCGGAAGGCTACACCATGGACCAGATCTTTGCCCTGCTGGAGGAGAAGGGTGTCTCCTCCGTGGCCAAGCTTCAGGATATGGCGGCCAACCACGATTACGCCTTCTCCTTCCTTCAGGATATTCCCCTGGGCGACTACCATCGTCTGGAGGGCTACCTCTTCCCCGATACCTATGAGTTCTACATGGGTGAGGACCCCAAGTATATCATCAACAAGATGCTGGTGAACTTCGATGCCAAGGTCACCGACGCTATGCGCCAGCAGATCTGGGACAAGGGTTACTCCATCGGCCAGGTCCTCACCGTGGCCTCTATGATCGAGAAGGAGTCCGACGGCACCGACCGAGCCAAGATCTCCTCGGTCATCTACAACCGTCTGAACAACCCCAGCGGCGGCACCCAGGGCTATCTGCAGATCGACGCCTCCATCCAGTACGTGCTGCCTGAGGGCGAGATCGTCACCAGCGACCACTACTCCACCGTGCAGAGCCCCTACAACACCTATCTGAACAAGGGTCTGCCCCCCGGCCCCATTGCCAATCCCGGCCTGGAGGCCATTGTGGCTGCCATCAATCCCGAGGATACCAACTACTTCTACTATGCGCTGGGTGATGACGATGTCCACCACTTCTTCTCCAGCTACGCCGAGCATCAGGCCTTCCTGAACAGCTGATGAGGTAACCATGAAGAAAAAGATCGAATTACTGGCCCCTGCCGGGGACTGGGAACGCCTGGAGATGGCAGTGGCCTACGGGGCTGACGCCGTCTACCTGGCGGGTACCACCTTCGGTATGCGCTCCTTCGCCGGGAATTTTTCCCCCGAGGAGATGAAAAAGGCCGTTGCCTTCTGCAAGGCCCACGGAGTGGATGCCCACGTGACCTGCAACACCATGCCCCGCAACGATGAGGTGGCCCGTCTGCCTCAGTGGCTGGAGCTGCTGGAGGAGGCGGGGGTCACCGCCGTCATCCTGGCGGATGTGGGTGTGCTGGGTCTGGCCAAGAAGTACGCCCCCAACGTGAAGATCCACATCTCCACCCAGGCCAGCATTGTCAACTACCAGGCGGCCACCGCCTGGCACGAGCTGGGTGCTGACCGGGTCATCCTGGCCCGGGAACTGAACCTGGGGGAGATCGCCGAGATCCGGGCCAAGACCCCCAAGAGCCTGGAGATCGAGACCTTCGCCCACGGCGCCATGTGTGTGTCCTACTCCGGCCGGTGCCTGCTGTCCAACTACATGACCGGCCGTGACTCCAACCGGGGTGCCTGCGCCCAGCCCTGCCGCTATCAGTTCTCCCTGATGGAGGAGAAGCGGCCCGGGGAGTACTTTGACGTCTACGAAGACGAGAAGGGCACCTACATCATGAACTCCCGGGATATGTGCATGATCGACCACATCCCCGACCTGATCGCCGCCGGGGTGGACTCCCTGAAGATCGAGGGCCGGGCCAAGTCTGCCTACTATGCCGCCATCGTCACCGGCGCCTACCGCCACTGCATCGACGATGTGCTGGCCGGCCGTCCCCTGAACCTGACCTGGCGGGACGAGGTGGAGAAGGTCAGCCACCGGCATTACTCCACCGGCTTCTTCTACGGCCAGCCCGGCCAGTACACCGACAATGCCCGGTACATCCGGGACTGGCAGGTGGTGGGTGTGGTGGAGGACTGCGACGAGAAGGGCCTGGCCAGCGTCTCCCTGCGCAACAAGTTTGCCGCCGGGGATGAGATCGAGCTGGTGGGTCCCGACGTCCTGCCCGTCCTCTTCAACGCACCCATGATGGAGGACATGGAGGGATTTCCCCTGCGGGAGCCCCGTCACCCTCAGATGAAGTTCAAGATCCAGCTGCCCTGTCCTGCCCCCCGGCTGTCTTTCCTGCGGGCCTGTAGGGAGAACTCCTGATATGATCTATCTGTCTCATTTCACCCTGCCCCGACAGGAGCTGAGAGAGGGCGCCTTGGCCGAGCTGGTGAAAAACCGGACCTGCTACAACAATTTCTACCCCTTCCAGGTCTTCCGTAACTGGGAGGAGGAGACCTTCTCCTTGGAGCCCATCACCGTGTTCTACGGCGGCAACGGCTCAGGTAAAACCACCCTGCTGAACCTCATAGGGGAAAAACTGAGACTGGAAAGGAGGAGCGTGTTCAACAGCTCCTCCTTTTTTCCAAACTTTGTGGACCTGTGCAGGGCTGAGGGCCAGGCCCCGGAGGGGAGCGCCGTCCTCACCAGTGACGACGTCTTCGATGATCTGCTGGACCTGCGGAGCCTGAACCAGGGCATTGACCGGGAGCGGCTGGACCTGCTGGCCGAGTACAAGGACCTGCGGGAGAGTGGATTCCGGATGACCTCCCTGGACGATTACGACCAGCTGCAGAAGGTGGTCCGGGCCACCCGCAGAAAGGCCAGCGGCTCTTCCTATGTGAAGGAGTCTATCGGGACCAATGTCCGGGGGAAGTCCAATGGGGAGACCGCATTCAAGTACTTTACGGATCAAATTCAGGACAATGCCCTCTACCTCCTGGACGAACCGGAAAACAGTCTCTCCGTCCAGCGTCAGCGGGAGCTGGCCCAATTCCTGGAGGACTCTGCCCGGTTCTTTGGCTGTCAGATCATCCTGGCCACCCACTCCCCCATCCTTCTCTCCATGAAGGGGGCCAGGGTTTACGACCTGGACCAACGGCCCATTCAGACCCGGAAGTGGACCGACCTGCCCGCCGTCCGGGCGTGGCATGAATTTTTCCAGGCGCACGCAGATGAGTTTTGATGACCCCGTTATCACATCTGCGCTTGACTATCAACCAACTTGACACCTTATCCTGACCATACCAATGGAAGGAGGACGCTGTCTATGACCATTAAGGAAATGGAGACCCGCACGGGGCTGACCCGGGCCAACATACGATTCTACGAGGCCGAGGGCCTCATCACCCCCGAGCGCCGCCCCAACGGCTACCGGGACTATTCCGAGGAGGACCTGACCGTCCTCCAGCGGGTGAAGCTCCTGCGGAGCCTGCATATGTCTCTGGAGGAGATCAAGGCCGTCCAGGCGGGGGACCGCACCCTGGCCCAGGCTTTGGACCGTCATCTGCTCCAGCTGGAGCAGGACCAGGCCGACCTGGAGCGATCCAAGGTGGTCTGCCGAGTCATGCAGGGGGACGGGGTCTGCTACGAGACCCTGGATGCCCCCCGGTACCTGGAAGAGTTGGAGCGGGCCGCCCAGGGACCGCCCGTCCGGTTGGATGCTGACCAGCTGCCCCGGGTAAAAGCCCCCTGGCGGCGGTTCTTTGCCCGTAATCTGGACTATCTTTTCTACTCCACGATATGGGACCTGATCCTGATCGTCTTCGGGGTCAACATCAGCAATCGTAGCACAGGGGGAGCGGTCCTGGACCTGGTGGTCTGCGTGGTGGTCATGTTCCTGCTGGAACCTGTCCTGCTGTTCCGTTTCGGAACCACCCCGGGCAAAAAGCTCTGGGGTTTTGAAGTATCTCACCCGGACGGCAGACGGCTGACCTACCAGGAGGCCTATCAGCGCACCCTGCTGGTCTTCCTCAAGGGTATGGGCTTCTGTATCCCAATCTATGAGTGGATTCGAAACTACAAATGTTACCTGGACTGCCAGGAAGGGAAGATCCTGCCCTGGGAGGAGGACACGGTCCTGGTGGAAAAGGACGACAAAGCCTGGCGGGGGCTGGCCTACGTGGGTCTCGCGCTGGCCCTGGCCTTTGGGGTGGAGGCTGCGGAGGAGACCTTTCAGCCGCCCCACAACAAGGGGGACATCACCGTGGAGGAATTCTGCCAGAACTACAACGAATTGGCGGAGTACCATGACATGGGCTCCTGGTACACCCTGGGTCTGGATGGCACCTGGATCGAGCCGACTCCGCCGGAAAATACCATCCTTGTTATGAGTCCGAAGCGGCCTGTCCTCACCTTCCAGGAGGAGGATGGCGTCATGACCGGGATGACCTACACCATCGAGGGGACCTGGTCTGACGTAGTCATGACCAACTATACGGATCA
The DNA here is from genome assembly GCA_017435425.1 of Ruminiclostridium sp. Lineage (GTDB taxonomy): Bacteria > Bacillota > Clostridia > Oscillospirales > Oscillospiraceae > Evtepia. Next base: position 23,989 of record JAFSFC010000003.1, read on the forward strand.
TATCACCCTGTTTGTTCGGGCCTTTGTCTGTGCCCAGGAGGAGTATGCCCCGGTCCTGGTGGGGTACGATCCCCTGGAGACGGTGTTGGCGATCGCATCCTCCCATGACCCGGATGGGATGGACAAAACCCTTTACGGGGTCCGGGTTACTGCCGACACGGAGTGGGACTCCGAGGGGGACTACGCCAAGGTGGCGTTCTCCATGAAGCAGCTCGGCTGAAGAAAAACAAGACTGAGAAAGGGAGCGTACGATGGAACAGACCGTGATCCAATCCCCCATGGGGCCACTGACCCTCTTTGCAGAGAACAATCGACTTACCGCCCTGGTCTTTGGAGACTTTGGGGGCTATGACCATCTGCCCCTCTTTGAGATGGCCCGGCGGCAGTTGGAGGAGTACTTTGCCGGGGTTCGGCAGAACTTCGACCTGCCCTTAGACCCCGGCGGCACCGACTTCCAGCGGCGGGTCTGGCGAGCTCTCCTGGACATCCCCTACGGCAAGGCCATCTCTTACAAGGAGCTGGCCCGGCGGGTAGATCGCCCCAAGGGGTTCCAGGCGGTGGGCCAGGCCAACGGGAAGAACCCCCTTCCCATTCTCATCCCCTGCCACCGGGTCATCGCCGCCGACGGCAGCCTGGGGGGCTACTCCGCCGGCCTGGACCGGAAAGGGTTCCTGCTGGAGCTGGAGGGCATCTCATATAAATAAAAAAGGAAGTGCGTGAGCACTTCCTTTTTTTCGTATACGATAGATCAGATTTTGGCCCCCAGGTCTTTGCCGCAGTGGGGGCAGACCGTGGTGTTCAGGGGCTTTTTCATGGGAAAGCGGCCCTTGCAGTAGGGGCAGCGGTACAGGGCGAAGAGGGCCAGCAGACCGATGGCGGCCAGGATCACAAAGGCGGCAGTCATAGGATAGATATACTCCACCGGGGCGATGTACATGGCAAAGGCCAGCACCAGGGCAATGGCGAAACAGACCACAGAGATCTTGCGTGCTACTTTAAACATAGGTCACCTCATTCAGGGCTTCATGCCAGACAGTTCCTTCTCGCAGAAGGGGCAGGCAGGGGGCAGGCGGCGGTAGAGGATGATGCTCTTGCCGCAGTGGGGGCACTTGCAGAAGCGCCGGAAGAAAAAGCTGAGGGCCAGGCAGAGAACGCCGAAGGCGGCCAGCAGATAGAAGGCAGAGGGGCTGGCAGACTTGTCCGCAAAGAACAGGGCAAGCAGGGAAACGATGCCCATGACCAGCATGACGTTGGTGGCCGAGCGGGCGATGGAAAAACTCATGGAAACCTCCTGGGATGAATTGGTACCCTATATCATACCACGGGCAGCGTGGAATGGCAATGAGACATTGGGCGGAAAACGTAGGAAAAAGGAGAGGCGGCTGCCTCTCCTTTTATGGTGCAGATGGTTACTGGTTGCGCATCAGCAGGTACATAACGGCCTTCTGGGCGTGGAGGCGGTTTTCTGCCTCGTCAAAGATCTCGTCGGCGTGGGCGTCAAAGACCTCAGCGGTGATCTCCTCCCCCCGGTGGGCAGGCAGGCAGTGGAGGACCATGGCCTTCTCTGCGGCCACACCCATGACGGTGTCGTTGATCTGGTAGCCCTCAAAGACCTTCTTACGCTCGTTGAACTCCTCTTCCTGGCCCATGGAGGCCCACACGTCGGTGTAGAGAACGTCGGCGTCCTTGGCGGCTTCCAGAATATCGGGGGTGCACTGGAACATGCCGGGGTACTGATGGGCAAACTCCAGGATGACCGGGTCGGGCCGGTAGGTGTCGGGACAGGCAATGGCCACCTTCATGCCGGTCTTCAGACCACCCACGATGAGGGAGTTGGCCATGTTGTTGCCGTCGCCGATGTAGCACAGCTTCAGCCCTTCCAGCTTGCCCTTGTGTTCCCGGATGGTCTGCAGGTCGGCCAGGACCTGGCAGGGGTGGCAGAAGTCGGTGAGGCCGTTGATGACGGGGATGGTGGCGTACTTGGCCAGGGTCTCCACTTCCTCCTGGGCAAAGGTGCGGATCATGATGCCGTCGCAGAAGCGGGACAGGACCCGGGCGGTGTCCTCCACGGGCTCGTTGCGGCCGATCTGGCTGTCCTTGTCAGACAGGAAGATGGCATTGCCTCCCAGCTGGTAGATGCCGGCCTCGAAGGAGACACGGGTGCGGGTGGAGTTCTTTTCAAAGATCATGGCCAGGGTCTTGCCGGCCAGAAGGGGATGGGAAATCCCCTTCTTTTTCATATCCTTCAGCTGGTCAGCCACATCCAGGATCTCAACGATCTCTTCGGTGGACAGATCCAACAGTTTCAGTAAATCTTTTTTCATAGATACACTCTCCTTATATGCCAATCAAGGACCTCGTAGAGTTTCACCGCTTCAGCGGTGAAATAAAGTGGGATCTGTTTTCCGGCGGGACATGTGCCTGCCGGAAAACACTTCTCGCGGAGGGAGTGTACGGACGGAGTCCGTGCACAGACCGGAGTGTCGGTCACGATTTGAAGCCCAGCGCAGCGGGTTCAAATCGGCTGTTTTTACTCCCAAATCATGGTGCCGATGCCCTTGTGAGAGAGCATTTCGGTGAGGATGGAGTGGGGGATGCGGCCGTCCAGAATGTGGGTGCGGTGGACACCGCTCTCCAGAGCATCCACGCAGCACTGGATCTTGGGGATCATGCCGCCGCCGATGACACCGCTGGCCATGAGACCGGGCACCTCGCTGAGGCGGATCTGGGGAATGAGGGTGGAGGGGTCCTTGGGATCCTGGAGGACCCCCCGTACATCGGTGAGGAGGATGAGCTTTTCGGCCTTCAGTGCCGCTGCCAGTTCACCGGCGGCGGTGTCGGCATTGATGTTGTAGGAGGTGTCGTCGTCGATGCCCAGGGCCACGGTGGAGACCACAGGGATGTAGCCATTTTCCAGGGCATCGTTGACCACGTCGGGCAGGACCTTGACGATTTTGCCCACCAGGCCGTACTTCTCGTCCAGCTGCTTGGCCTGGAAGAGGGCACCGTCCAGGCCGCACAGGCCGATGGCCTTGCCGCCCAGGTTGTTGATGAGGGAGACCAGGTTCTTGTTCACCTTGCCGCAGAGGATCTGCTGGACGATGTCCATGGTCTCCTCGTCGGTGTAGCGCAGGCCGTCCACAAAGTGGGACTTCTTGCCGATCTTCTCCAGCATCTGGCCGATCTCCGGGCCGCCGCCGTGGACCACCACCACCTGGACACCGACCAGGTGGAGGAGGATGATGTCGCTGATGACGGCGGTGCGCAGTTCCTCGGAGATCATGGCGTTGCCGCCGTACTTGATGACCACGGTCTTGCCGTAGTACTTTTGGATATAGGGCAGAGCTTCCACCAGAGCGGTGGAGCGCTCCATATAGTTGTTCATGTCCATAGGATTTCTCTTCCCTTCCGGCGGGCGGCTTAGCTGCGGTAGTCGCCGTTGATCTTCACGTAGTCGTAGGTCAGGTCGCAGCCCCAGCAGGAGCAGGAGGCCTCGCCCTCGGTCATGGTCACCAGGATGATGACCTCCTCCTCAGACAGGACCTTGGTGGCCAGGTCTTCGTCAAAGACCACGCCCTGGCCGCCGGCGCACACCAGCAGCTCACCGGCCTTGGACTGGAACTTCACTTCCACGGCCTTGGGGTCGAACTGGGCACCGGAGTAGCCGATGGCGCACAGGACACGGCCCCAGTTGGCGTCGGCGCCGTAGACAGCGCACTTGACCAGGGGGGAGCGGACCACGGCTTTGGCCATGAACTCGGCCTTCTCCTCGGTCTCGGCACCCTGGACGGTGCAGGTGATCAGGTGGCTGGCACCCTCGCCGTCGGCGGCGATCATCTTGGCCTCATACTCCAGCACGTGGCGGAGGGCGGCATAGAAGGTGTCGTAGTCCGGGCCGGGGCCGGTGATGGGGGCATTGCCTGCCAGGCCGTTGGCCAGGACGATGCAGGTGTCGTTGGTGGAGGTATCGCCATCCACGGTGATGCGGTTGAAGGTCTTGTTGACGACCTCCTTCAGCATGGGGTCCAGAACGGCGGGGTCGATGGCGCAGTCGGTGGTGACCACGGCCAGCATGGTGCCCATGTTGGGGTGGATCATGCCGGAGCCCTTGGCGATGGCGCCCAGCTTGACGGTCTTGCCGCCCACCTCGATCTCCACAGCGATCTCCTTGGTGCGCAGGTCGGTGGTCATGATGGCGTGGGCGGCGTCGTTGGAGGCCTTCTCACTGTCGGACAGGGCGGCCACCAGGCCGGGGACACCGGCTTCGATGGCCTCGATGTTCAGTTCCACGCCGATGATGCCGGTGGAGCACACGCCGAAGTCCTGGGGCTGCAGACCGGTGGCGGCAGCGGCGGCCTTTGCCATGCGGATGGCGTTTTCCATACCCTTGGGGGCGCAGGCGTTGGCGTTGCCGCTGTCCAGAATGACGCCCTGGGCCTTGTGGTCGGCCAGGTACTCCATGGACAGGATGACGGGGTCGGCCTTGACCACGTTTTTGGTGAAGGTGCCGGCTGCGGTGCAGGGCACGTCGGACAGGACCATGGCCAGGTCCAGCTTATCGGGCTGAGGGGTGGTGAAGTTGTCCTTCACGCCGCAGTGGACGCCTGCGGCCTGGAAGCCCTGGGGAGCGGTTACACCGCTGGAAATGATCTTCATATGGGGTATCCTCCTTGTAATGGGGTGGAGCGAGTTCAAAAAGTCGGGTTATAGTCCGGTAGTTTCCGGGAAGCCCAGCATCAGGTTCATGTTCTGAACGGCAGCGCCGGAGGCACCCTTGCCCAGGTTGTCGAAGACGGCGGTGATGGTGGTCTGGGCATCGTTGCCGCAGACGGTCAGCCGCAGGTGGTTGGTGCCCACCAGGGTGCTGGAGTAGATGACGGATTCGTCCCCGCCGAAGGGTGCCACGGTGACGAAGGGCAGATTCTCATAGTAGCCGTCCAGGATGCTGTAGATGTTGTAAGCGGTGGGGCTGCCGGGGAGCATGTCGTTCTGGAGCATGATGGTGGTGGCCATGCCCTGGATGTAGTCACCCAGAATGGGGTGGAACACCGGGGAACGGTCCAGACCGCATACATGGCACATTTCCGGCAGATGCTTGTGGGTCAGGGTGGTGCCGTAGATCCGGGCGGAGGCGTGACGGGGGTCACGGTCCGGGTCCTGGTACTCGGCGATGAGCTTCTTGCCGCCCCCGGAGTAGCCCGTCAGAGAGTAGCAGTGGAGGGGCTGATCGGGGAAGATGAGGCCCATTTGAGCCAGGGGATACACGGCGGAAATGAAGCCGGAGGCATGGCAGCCGGGGTTGGCCACCCGCTTGGACTTGATAATGGCCTCCCGGTGGCGGGGGGAGAGCTCGGGGAAGCCGTAGTCCCAGCCGGGGGCGGTGCGGTGGGCGGTGGAGGCGTCAATGACCCGGGTGTTGGGATTCTCGATCATGGCCACCGCCTCCCGGGCGGCGTCATCGGGGAGGCACAGGAAGACCAGGTCGGCGGCGTTCAGGAGCTTCTTCCGCTCGGCGGGGTCCTTGCGCTTCTCGTCGTCGATGAGCAGCAGTTCGATGTCGGCGCGGGGGGTGAGCCGGTCGTAGATCTGCAGGCCGGTGGTGCCCTCCTTGCCGTCAATGTATACTTTGGGTTTCATGGGCGCCTCCTGCCTTACTGTCTCTCTGCCACGAAGGCTTCGATGGCTGCGATCTGGCGTGCCACCTCTGCTGCAGCGGGGCCGCCGATGGCCTTCCGGCCGTTGACGCAGTTCTTCATGTACAGGGCCTGGTAGATGTCCTCCTGGAACAGGTCGGAGACCTCCTGGAACTCTTCCAGGGTCAGGGTGTCCAGGTTTTCGCCCTGCTCGATGCAGGTGTGGACCAGCTTGCCCACCACCATGTAGGCCTCCCGGAAGGGCAGGCCCTTCTTCACCAGGTAGTCGGCGCAGTCGGTGGCGTTGATGAAGCAGCCGTCCAGAGCGGCCCGGCGCATATTCTCGGGCTTGACGGTCATGGTCTCGATCATGGAGGCAAAGACGGGCAGGCACATCTTCACGGTGTCGATGGCGTCGAAGACGGGCTCCTTGTCCTCCTGCATGTCCTTGTTGTAGGCCAGGGGGATGCCCTTCATGACGGTGAGGAGGGTGATGAGGGAGCCGTAGACCCGGCCGGTCTTACCACGGACCAGCTCGGCCACGTCGGGGTTCTTCTTCTGGGGCATCATGGAGGAGCCGGTGGAGTAGGCGTCGTCCAGCTCCACATACTTGAACTCCCAGGAGCACCACAGGATGACTTCTTCGGCGAAGCGGCTCAGGTGCATCATGAGGATGGAGCAGGCGGACAGGAACTCAATGGCGAAGTCACGGTCGGAGACGGAGTCCAGGGAGTTGTCAGTGGGCTTGGCGAAGCCCAGCAGCTCTGCGGTGCGGTTCCGGTTGATGGGATAGGTGGTGGTGGCCAGAGCGCCGGCACCCAGGGGGGACTCGTTCATGCGCTCCAGACAGTCCTCCAGACGGGTCACGTCACGCTTGAGCATGTTGGCATAGGCCATCAGGTGGTGGGCCAGGGTGGAGGGCTGGGCGCGCTGCAGGTGGGTGTAGCCAGGCAGCAGGGTGTTGATGTTCTCCTTGGCCTTGTTCACCAGGATGGTCTCAAAGTCCAGAATGATCTGGATGATGTTCTGGATCTCCTCCCGGACATACATCCGGAAATCCACGGCCACCTGGTCGTTCCGGCTGCGGGCGGTGTGGAGGCGCTTGGCGGTCTGGCCGATGCGGCTGGTGAGCAGAGCCTCGATGTTCATGTGGATGTCTTCCATGTCCACGGTGAATTCCACATTGCCTGCTTCGATGTCAGCCAGGATGGCCTTCAGGCCGTTGATGATATCCTCTGCCTCCTGGGGAGAGACGATGCCCTGTTCCCCCAGCATGGTGGCGTGGGCGATGGAGCCGGTGATGTCCTGGCGGTATAATCTGGCATCGAAGGCGATGGAGGAGTTAAAGTCGTTGACTGCGCTGTCGGTTTCCTTCTGGAACCGTCCTGCCCAAAGTTTCATAGTCGTGTTTCCTTTCCTTTTCCGGCCCGGTGACCGGGATCTCTAAAAACGGCATAGAGCAGGATACGGAAAACCGCTCCTGCCCAAAAGCCTCGCAGAGGTTCCGCCGCCGGCAGACGGCGGAACTCTGGTATCGTTGTGATTTGTAGGTTACTTCTTCAGCAGGCCCTTTTCCCGCAGTGCCTGCACGGTGTCGGGCAGACCCCAGAGGTTGACGAAGCCGGCGGAGTCCTTCTGGTCGTAATCGAAGGCGGACTCGTTGAAGGTGGCAATGTCCTCGGAGTACAGGGAGTAGGGGGAAGTGGTGCCGGCGGGGATGATGTTGCCCTTGTAGAGCTTCAGCTTTACGGTACCGGTGACGTATTTGTTGGCCTCGTCAGCAAAGGCCTTCATGCAGTCGCACAGGGGGGAGAACCACTTGCCGTTGTAGATCAGGTCGGCGAAGTCGATGGCCAGCTTCTGCTTGGCGTGGAGGGTGTCCTTGTCCACGGTGAGCATTTCCAGCTGCTCGTGGGCGAAGTACAGGATGGTGCCGCCGGGGGTCTCGTAGAC
>JAFSFC010000019.1 GCA_017435425.1 Ruminiclostridium sp.
GGCCCACAGCGTCGATCTCGTCGATGAAGACGATGGCGGGGGAAGTCTTTTTGGCCTGTTCAAAGAGGTCGCGGACACGGGAGGCGCCCACACCTACGTACAGCTCCACAAAGTCGGAGCCGGAGATGGACAGGTACTGGCAGCCGGCCTCACCGGCCACAGCCCGGGCCAGCAGAGTCTTACCGGTGCCGGGAGGGCCCACCAGCAGAACGCCCTTGGGGATGCGGGCACCCAGCTGGGTGTACCGGGAGGGGTCTTTCAGGAAGTCCACCACCTCGGCCAGTTCTTCCTTCTCCTCGTCGGCGCCGGCCACGTCGGCAAAGGTGACGATGCGGCCGCTCTCTTCCAGGGAGCGGGCCTTGGCCTTGCCGAAGGAGGCGGCATTCACACCGCCGCCACCGCCCTGGGCCCGGCGGACAAAGAGGAAGTACCACAGCACGCCCATGACGGCCAGGACCACCACCCAGGTGAGGATGGTGCTGATCCAGGCGGGAGAGGGGCTGTCGGGGTATTCGTAGTCAGAAATGATGCCCTCCTGCCACTGTTCCACCACGATGTCGTTGAAGTCATCGTAGAAGAGCTGGAAGTCGTAGAGCTGATAGGTGACGGTGCTGGTGCCGTCCACCGGCTCCTTCAGGGTGAGGACCAGGGAGGTCTCGCCCACCTTGACGGTCTCCACCTGCTGGGCCTCAAAAAAGGCCCGGATATCGGCGTGGGAGTATTCCTGGCCGGCGGAGGAAGTCCGGAAGAGGGAGGAGGCGAAGAAGATCAGAGTCAGCAGGCACAGCATGGTGACCATGCCCCGCATGGGATTGGGGGTAGGGGTTGCAGATTTTTTACTCAACAGGGGTCACTTCCCTTCGTAGGGTTTTACAGATTGGAGAAACGCACATGAAGGGCGGGCTGGCCGGGCTGGGCGGTGTGGGCCTCGTCCGGGCCCAGACCGGCGGCGGCCAGGAGCTGGTCTTCCCCATCGGTGAGAAGGGGCAGACCGTCCCGAAGGTGCCGGGGGATCTTTGCTTCAATGTGCCATTTTTTCAGAGTTTTGCGGGACCTTCCCGGCAACCGGAGGCTGTCTCCCGTCCGGCGGGACCGGAGCAGAAGAGGGAAGGGGGCCGGACGAAGCCAGCAGTCATAGGGGCTTTGGAGGGGATGGTCCGGACAGGGGGCCTCCTCCAGGGTGATGGTCCAATCCCCCCAGGAATACTGTCCCGTCTGGTGAACAGCTCTGGGCGTGAGGGGTTGGGCAGGACAGGCCCCTTGGGAAAAGACCACCCGGTCGTAGACCCGGCGGACCAGCAGGCCCTGGGGCAGGGTGATCTGGGCCGAGGGAGATTCCTTGGCGGCCAGGTCCAGGATGCTGTCCAGATGGACGGCAGAGATCTGGTGGCGGTCCAGGCGGGCAAGGACCTGTTTGATGGCCCGAACGGCCACAGGCCGGGGCAGACCGATCAGGTCAGATGCGGCCAGGGAGAGCCCGTCAGGCTCTTCCATGGGGGCCTGGGTGGTGCGGGCCAATCCGTCCAGCAGGGCCCGGTCCTCCCGGATGTGCCGCAGGTTGGCGGCCAGGGTCTGAGAGAATTGGGGGTTTAAGTCCCGAAGGACGGGCATCACATCCCGCCGGATGCGGTTGCGGGTATAGGTGGGGTCGGCGTTGGTGCTGTCGGTCACCCAGGGGATGTCTCGGGCCGTGAGCCAGTCCTCGATCTCCTGGCGGGTCACAGACAGGAGGGGGCGGATGATGGTTCCCCGGCGGGGAGGGATCCCGGACAGGCCGTCCAGCCCGGTTCCCCGGATCAGGTGGAGGAGGACGGTCTCGGCGTTGTCGTCGGCATTGTGGGCGGTGGCGATGGCATGGGCCCCCAGAGCCTGGGCGGTCTCCTCCAGAAAGGCGTACCGCATGGCCCGGGCGGTCTCCTCAATGCCCTTGCCGGTCTGGGCGGCCCGGGCGGCCACGTCCCCGGTTCCCATGGTCAGGGGGATGCCCCGGGCGGCACACCAGGATCGGACGAAGTCGGCATCCCGGCGGGATTCCTCTCCCCGGAGCTGGTGGTCGTAGTGGGCGGCCAGCACGGTGAGGCTGCGTTCTTCGGCCAGGGCCAGCAGACCGGAGACCAGTGCCATGGAATCTGCTCCCCCGGATAGGGCACACAGCACGGTGCAGCCCTGGGGGAGCAGGTCGCAGGAATCGCTGAACGCCAGGATCTTCCCCGGCAGATCAGTAAGGCTCTTCATAATTGCGCTCCAGGTTGGAGAATGTGGTGAATTCGGGCAGCCACTGGAGGGGGATGGTGGTGGTCTCGCCCCGGCGGTTCTTGGCGATGATGCACTCGGCCTGGTTCCGCTTGTCGCTGTCCTTATTATAATAGTCGTCACGGTAGAGGAACATGACAACGTCGGCGTCCTGCTCGATGGCGCCCGATTCACGAAGGTCGGACAGCATGGGGCGCTTGTCCGAGCGGCTCTCGTTGGCACGGGAGAGCTGGGACAGGCACAGGACGGGGACCCGCAGTTCCTTGGCCATGATCTTCAGGGCACGGCTGATGTCGGCCACCACCTGCTGGCGGTTTTCGCCGGCGTAGCTTCTGCCGGTGCCCGAGGCCTGCATGAGCTGCAGGTAGTCGATGATGACCAGTCCCAGGTTCTCCACCCGGCGGCACTTGGCGTTCATGTCGGCCACGGTGAGGGAGGGGTTGTCATCAATGAAAATGCTGGTGTGGGACAGGGCCGAGGAGGCCAGGGTCACCTTGTCCCAGTCGTCGGCATTGAGCTTGCCGGTCATGAGTTTTTTGTTGTCCAGGAAGGCCTCGCTGGAGATCAGGCGCTGGGCCAGCTGCTCCCGGCTCATTTCCAGGGAGAAGAAGACCACGGATTTGCCGGAGAACTTGCCTGCGTGGAGGAGGATGTTCAGGGCAAAGGAGGTCTTACCCATGCCGGGACGGGCGGCCAGCAGGACCAGCTCGGTGGGGTGCAGGCCTGTGAGGGTCCGGTCCAGATCGATAAAGCCGGTGGGCATACCGGGGACATCCGACCCGGCCAGGGAGAGCTCCTGGAGGTGGTCGAAGACATCTACCAGGATCTTGGACAGAGGCTCCAGCCCCTGGGTGTTCCGGCCCTGGCGGATGCCGTAGATCCGCTGCTCGGCCAGGTCCAGCACGGCCTGGGCGGTCTCGCCCCCCTCCTGGACCAGCTTGGAAAGGTCTCCGGCGGTGTCGGAGATCCGGCGGAGCAGGGCCTTATCCTTGACGATACGGACGTACTCCTTCACGTTGGCGGCGGTGGGGGTGATCTCCATGAGCTGGAGGATGTAGCTGCGGGAGGTGTCCTCGTTGTAGACCCCGGTGAGCTTCATCTGGTCCAGCACCGTCACCGGGTCAATGGTGGCGGAGAAGTTGAACATGGTGTAGATGGTCTCGTAGATCTCCCGGTTGGCCCGGAGATAGAAGTCGTCTCCGGTCAGGGATTCCACCACGTCGGGGATGCAGCGGGGGTCAATGAGCATGGCGCCCAGCACGGCCTGCTCGGCCTCCACGCTGTGGGGGATCTGTCTTAATAATAAGGATTCATCCATGCTCTGTCACCTCTTCTGTCATAGTGTGCGTGGGAATACTCCCTCGGTCGCCTGCGGCGACGGCTCCCTCGGGGAGGGAGCCTAAATGCCTCCCTCTTTGAGGGAGGTGGCACGGCGAAGCCGTGACGGAGGGAGTTTATGCTTCGACGACTTCCACTTTCAGATTGCCGACAATTTCATAGCCCAGCTTGCACTTGAGCTGGTATGCGCCGAAGCTCTTGATGGGCTCGTCCTGGACGATCTTGGCCTTGGCGATGGTGATGTTGTGCTGGGCCTTCAGGGCGTCGGAGACTTCCTTGGAAGTGACAGCGCCGAAGAGACGGCCGTTGGAGCCTGCCTTGGCGGGGATCTTCACCACCAGGTCCTTCAGCTGAGCGGCGATGGCCTGAGCCTCAGCCTTCTCGGCCTCCATCTGGGCCTTCTTGGCCTTGTCCTGCATGATCATCTTGTTCATGTTGTCGGCGTTGGCGGGAACTGCCAGCTTCTTGGGGAAGAGGAAGTTGCGGGCGTAACCGTCGGAAACGTCCACCAGCTGACCACGCTTGCCGTGGCCCTTCACGTCCTGCTGCAGAATAACTTTCATGGGATATACCTCCAAAATTGAAATAGTAGGATGGGACGGGAATTACTCGTCCTCGTCAAAATACTTGTCGATGGCGGCCGTCAGCTGGGCCAGGACCTCCTGGGGGGTCTTGCCGGGGAACTGGGCCCCTGCGGTGACAGCGTTGCCGCCGCCCCCCAGCATCTCGCTGATGACCTGGACGTTGATGCTGCCGTCCGACCGGGCGGACAGACAGGTCTGGCCATCCTCCGGATAGAGGACGAAGGAGGCCTGGATGCCGGCGATGTTCAGCAGCTCGTCAGAGGCCTGACCGGCAATGGCGCGGCCCACCTTCTGTTCGGTGAGGGCCAGGGCCATGGATTTGCGGTAGGGCTTTGCCCCACGGATGATCTCAAACTTGGAAACGGTCTCCTCCAGACCGTTCTGGAAGAGCTTCTTGACCTCGGCGGTGTCGGCGCCGGACTTGCGCAGGAAGGCGGCGGTCTCAAAGGTGCGGCTGCCGGTGCGCATGGTGAAGGCCTTAGTGTCCAGAACGATACCGGACAGCAGGGCTTCGGCCTCGGTCTTTTTCAGGTCGCCGGTGTCCAGGATGTACTGGACCAGCTCGGTGACCAGCTCACAGGCCGAGGAGGCGTAGGGGTCGTGGAAGCTGAGGGAGGGGTTCTCGATGTAAGAGGCCGCCCGGCGGTGGTGGTCCAGGACCATGACCTTTGCCCCGGAGGTGAGCAGCTCAGGGACCTGGGTTTGCTCGGGGCGGTTGGTGTCCACTACGATGACGATGGTGTCCGGTTCGGATGCCAGATGGCGGGCCTCATCACCGGTGATAAAGACCCCCTTATACTCGGGCAGGGAAGCCAGCTTTACGGTCATGACTTCGGCGGGGTTGGGGCTGGGCGCCCGGACGATCTTCACGGGGACCTTCAGCTTCCGGCCGATGGATACCACACCGGCAGCAGAGCCGATGACATCCAGGTCGGGGAACTTGTGGCCCATGACGATGACCTGGCGGGCGGAGCTGAGGACGTCGGACAGGGCGGTGGCAACCACACGGCTTTTGACCTTGGTGCGGCGCTCGGTCTCTTTGGACCGGCCGCCGATGAAGGAAAAGTCTGCGCCGTCCCGGATGACCACCTGGTCGCCGCCCCGGCTCAGGGCCATGTCCAGGGCCAGAGAGGCATACTCGTGGAGCTGGTGGGGGGTGTCGGCGTTGCGGCCGATGCCGATGGACAGGGTGGCGGCCACGCCGTTGGGGCTCTGGACCTGGCGGATCTCCTCCAGGATGGAGAACTTTCTCCGGTAGAAGTCGGCCAGCTTTCCGGCTTCCATAAAGAAGAGGAAGTGATCCCGGTCGTAACGGACGATCATGCCCTGGGCGGGTTCCAGCCAGTCGGTGAGGATGTTGTTGATCTGGGTGCGGATGGCCGAGCGGTCACCCTCGTCCAGACCCTTGCCCAGATCCTCGTAGTTGTCCACCTGGATGATGGCCAGCACCGGGCGGGTGGCGTCAAACTGGTCCGAGGTGTTGGCATAGTCGGTGACATCCACCCAGTAGGTGGTGGCCAGAAATTCCTCGTCGGGACCGCCGTCGCCGATGCGGACCAGGTTGCCGTAGACCAGGTACTTCCGGTCCCCTACGGCCACCGGCTCCCCGCAGACGTCGTCGCCGTCCAGAAGCCACTGGATCTGGAAGTCGGGCACCAGGGAGGAGAGCTTGGTCTCGAAGAGGTGCTCCCGATCTCCCGACAGGTGGAGGAACCGTTCGTTGCTCCAAATGATGTCGTCGGTGTCCGGGCGGAAGATGACGATGGGCAGGGGAGAGGAAATCATGGTCCGCCGGGAGGCGGAGTCCACGCCGTTGGTCACCCGGTCCAGATAGGCCAGGATCTCGTTCTTCCGCCGGGTGGTGCCGGAGTGAAGATAGAGATAGACGATCAGGACCAGGGCAAACTCGGCCAGGGCCAGCCAGACATTGAACAGGGCGGTCAGGCCGGCAAAGGCCAGGCAGATGAGGAAGAAGGCCCGGAATCCGATCTCGGTGAGGTGGACCAGGGTTTTATGAAAGGTTTGCGGACGCATCAGAGCACCCCCAATGAGAATGGCTATCGAAAAATAGTCATAAAAATATAGCTTACATTATAATACTTTTTCTTGCTAAAATGATTCAATCATTTTAGCGTGCCATTGAAATGGCACGCCGCCTTTGGCGGCAAGAAAAGCATTGCACGTCGGTTTTGCGGCGAAAGCCGCAAGCCGCAATGGGTGCGGCTTATTACAATGCTTTTAAGGCATTGTAATAAAAACCAGTATAACACAACAAAATGTGGATGGGAAGTGTAAATGTTGGAACCGAAGGGAGAAATCAACGAAAAACCGCCTCTGGCAGGGCCAGAGACGGTCGGTGTCAGGCTTGCTTGTCCCGGTACCACACGCCGGTGAAGGCGATGGCCAGGAAGAGGATGTTGCCGCAGAGGTACAGCCACACCAGCAGCACGATGATGGACACCAGAGACCCGTAGACCAGGGAGTACCGGGAAGACAGGCCGATGAACAAGGAGAACAGACCAGAGGAGGCCACCAGGGCCAGGGTAGCGATGAGGCTGCTGACCATCAGGGGCCGGCGGAGGGTCCCCCGGGGGGCGGCCATCATCAGTACGGCCAGGATGAACAGGAAGAAGATGGCGAACAGCAGCACATACCGCAGCCAGCCCCAGAGGGTCAGGAACTGCCCCAGGAAGGGGAGCTTTTCGGCCATGAAGTCCAGGGTGCTCTGCCCGGTGACCACCACCACCACGGAGATGTCCAGGGCCAGCAGGAGGCCCACAGGGAAGATGATGCTGGCGATGAGATCCCGCAGAATGGACTGGGATGGGGCCCGGAACACATCACCGATCACCCGGGCAATGGTCCGGTAGGCCGCCGAGGCAGAGAACCAGCAGGCGATGAGGCCGGCGATGAAGAGGGCTGTGCTCTTGTGATAGGTCAGGTACCGCAGATAGCTGGCGATGGCGTCCAGGGCGATGTCCGGCAGGAAGTGTTCCAGCTGGGTGAGCACCCCGTAAATGTCGATGTTGGCCATGCCCAATACATAGGACACACAGATGAGGACCGGGAAGATGGTCAGCAGCACGCAGTAGGCAAAGCAGGCGGCCGCCTGGGCCAGCCGGCAGTCAAAAAAGAGGGTAAGCCCCTGGCGCAAAAAGTAAAGAGGGGGCCACAGCCAGAATTTTTTCATGGAGAGTCCTCCTTTCCGGACGGACAAGTGGGGTTCTAACCCCTGTGCCTTGTGCATACCATGGGACAAGACATAGGAGAGTGATGCCAATGAAAACACGTGGGAGTAAAAAGGGAACGGTCCGCTCTCTTCGGCGGGCCATGGCCTGTATCCTGGCCATTTTGGGGGTGTGGATGGCGGCAGGGCCCGTCCTGGCCGGTCAGTGGATCCCGCCGGCGGAGCCTGCCGGGGAGACCCAAGAGGAGGACAGGCCTGTGCCTCTTCTCTATCGGTTCCTGCTGGGGGAGTCCGCCCTCTTTGCCCAGTGGGCCCGGGGCGGGACAGAGGAGGAACCCCTCTCCCCCGAAGAGGCCGACGAGGCCGGGGAGCAGAACCTGGCGGCGGTTACCCCGGACAACATCCGGGAGAAGACCATCACCGGGGGTTCCGGCTATCTGAACAGCGGCGGCATCGCCCTGCTCAACCGCACGGAGAAAACGGTGGATCTGGAAGGGGTGGCCGCAGCCGGGACCAGCCTTTCCTTTGGTCCGGCGGCAGAGGGGCCTCAGGTCCTCATCATGCACACCCACGGGACCGAGTCCTTTGCCCGGGACGGCACCGAGCCCTATACGGAGACGGGGACTGCCCACACCACCGACACCTCTTATAATATCATACGAGTGGGGGAAGAGATAGCACGAATTTTTGAAGAGATGGGGATTTCTGTCCTTCACGACACAGAAATTTACGATTATCCCGCCTATAACGGAGCCTATGACCGTTCCCGGGCGGGAATTGAGGCGATTTTGGAAAAATATCCCACCATTCGGATGGTTCTGGACGTCCACCGGGATGCCCTGGTGGGGGAGGACGGCACCATCTACAAGCCGGTGGTCCAGGTGGATGGCACCAAGACCGCCCAGGTGATGCTCCTGGTGGGGACCGACGACGGCGGGGCAGTCTTCCCGGACTGGACGGAGCATCTGGCCCTGGCCATGGAGATCCAGGCGCAGATGAACAGCCTGTGGCCGGGGCTGGCCCGGCCCATCACCCTGCGGACGGCCCGGTTCAACCAGCAGCTCACCAAGGGGTCCCTCCTGGTGGAGGTGGGCTCCCACGGAAATACCCTGGAGGAGGCGGTGAACGGCGCCCGGCTCTTCGCCCGGGCAGCGGGGATGGTCATCAACAAATATGAAGGGAATTGAAAATATTTTTCTTCCAAATAAAACCTGAGAGGGGCCCGGAGCATCTTACCAAACGAAAGGCAGCAAAAGGGCTCTCTGTTGACTTCTATACTTTAGCGGATTATACTACAGCAAAGAGATCCTTGAGAGAAAGAGAGAACAAGGAGGAAAAGAGATGTATTGTACCCAATGTGGAGGCCTTCTGCCCGAGGAGGCCCGTTTCTGTCCCAACTGCGGCACGCCTGTGCCGGAGGCCCCCCTTCTGGAGGACACCCAGGTGATCCCGGACCCCGCCGAAGAGCCGGTCGAGCAACCTGTGGTGGAGGAACTGCCCCAGGAGGAGACCGAGCTTCCGCCCGAAGAGGATATTCCCCAGGATGACTGGGTCCCCTATATCCCGGAGGAGTTCTTTGAGGAGGAGCCCCAGGGCTATGAGGAGGAGCCGGAGCCCCCAAAGAAGAACCTGAAACCCCTGTACATCGGCCTGGGGGTGGCCGTGGCGGCCCTCATCGCCTGCATCGCCCTGTTTATCAGCATGAACCTGTCCAACGGCGCCTACCGGGACGCCATGAACGCCGCCGATGCCGCCATGGAGGCGGGGGATTACAGCGGCGCTCTGATGTACTACCAGGCCGCCCTGGATGAAAAGGGCGACGCGGTGGACCCCGTCCTGGGCATGGCCAGGGCCTATATTTGCCTGGGCCAGTACTGGGATGCCGAGGCCACCCTCAACAGCATCGTCATCCCGGAAGGGGAGAAGGGCTATGAGATCCAACAGCAGTTGCTGACCTTCCTGGTCCTGCCGGATTCCATCTTCCGGGTGGAGGCTGACAGCTTCCCCATGGTGACCGTCACCCTGGAGACCGACCGGGACTTTGCCCTCACTGCCGAGCACTTTACCCTGCTGGAAGAGGGCGAGGCCGTGGAAGATGCGGATGTGGTGGTCACCGACAACGGCATCCGGTTTACCTATGAGGCCGAGGAGAGCTTCGTCAGCGAGGAACCCCGCACGGTCACCCTGGCCATCGAAGTGGAAGGGATCCAAAACACCATGGAGGGGGGCTACACCACCCCCTACTTTGAGGAGGCCTGCCTGTCCCTGGTGACCACCGATGTCAGCGAATACCCCAAGGTGAAGGTCTACTTCCAGATCACCGATGCCAACGGCAAGCTCCTCAGCGGCCTGAACGGCTCCTGCTTCACCATCAAGGAGCGAGTAGAGGGGGGCGAATTCCTGGCCCGTGAGGTCAAGTCCGCCTTCATCCTGGAGGACAACGCCGGCCTGAACATCAGCCTGGCCGCCGACAAGAGCGGCAGTATCTCCTCCGGCGACATGGGCAAGATCAAGAGCGTCATGTCCGACTTCGTCCGCCAGCTGAACTTCAGCGTGGGCGACCGGGCAGAGATCCTGGCCTTTGACGACATCGTCCAGCAGATGTGCTATTACACCAACGACGTGAACCTGATGCTCAACGGCATCCGGAACATGAGCACCGGCGGCAGCACTGCCTTCTACGATGCGGTCTACGATGGTGTCACCAACTCCGCCCTCCAGGGCGGCGCCCGGTGCGTGGTGGCCTTCACCGACGGCATGGACAACGCCAGCCAGCACTCCGCCAACGAGGTGGTGAACTACGCCATCAGCAAGCAGGTCCCCGTGTACATCATCGGCGTGGGCAGCGGCCTGGACACCCAGCTCCTGCGGTCCATGGCCCAGCAGACCGGCGGCCAGTACTGGCACATCGACGACCTGTATGACCTGGAGGTCATCTTCAACCAGGTCTATGACCAGCAGATGCAGCTCTACGTGGTGGAGTATGAGAGCGACAAGTCCCTGGATGCCTACGCCGCCCGTGACCTGGAGGTCATGGTGGACGGCGGCAGCTGCCGGGGAAAGACCAGAGTGACCTTCACCCCCGTCCGCAGTCTCACTGAGGAGGAGAAGGAGCAGAACAGCCGCTACAAGGTCGTGGAGGGTGTGTACAGCTGGGAGGATGCCGACCAGAAGTGCCGTGAAATGGGCGGTCACCTGGCCACCATCACCTCCAAGTCCGAGATGGACACCATCACGAAGATGCTGGAGAAGGAAGACCTGAAGTACTGCTGGCTGGGCGGCTACACCTCCTACGATGAGGAGGGCAACGTCTACGGCCACTGGGTCACCGGCGAGGAGTTCAGCTATCAGGCCTGGACCTCCACCGAGCCCTCCCGCCAGGATGCCGACGGCGTGCCCGAGTGGTACGTGATGCTGTGGTACCTGCCGGACTACGGCGGCTGGTCCTGGAACGACCAGCGGAACTACCCCTTCCCGGCCAACACCAAGCTGGAGAAGAGCGCCTGCTTCATCTGTGAGTTTGAGGACCGATAACACGAGAGAAAAGGAGCGGAGATTATGAAAAAGAGTTCCCTTTGGAAACGAGGGACGGCCCTAGCCCTGAGCCTGGTGCTGGTCCTGGGGATGCTGCCCCTGACGGCAGGGGCGGCAGGGAATCCCCCGGCAGGATATCTGGCCGGTGCGGCCTATCTGGGGGATTGGAATCGATGTGCTCTGGATTATGATGCAGCCATGGGGTATGCCAAGGCGCTGGATTCCCTGGGGGCCAGTTCCCAGTATGCAGTGCTGGCAGACCCCGCTGGAGACGGCTATCCTCTGTTGATCACAGTGGAGCGCTACCCTCAATATAACGCTTACGGCAGTACCCTTCGTGTGTGGGAGTGGAACGGCAGCCGGGCGGTTGCCCATAACTTCAAGAGTGAGATGGAAATGGGATACCTGTTTGGCTTTGACTTTGGCCGGTATCAGTCCCAGCCGGCCATTCGGGTAGGAGACGGCGTTTCTTTGGCCGTGGGCGATGCCGGGGGAAGCTTATACTACACCGTGAAAAACGGCAGACTGACCCTACTCCACCACATCATGTACTATAGTGCCATGGTCAATGGGGACGGAAAGACGGCCTTTGGACAAAACATGCCTCTGGTAAACCCCTCCAGTGGGACCGTTTCTATTCAGGCCTTGGAGCAGGCCGGATGGAAGCATCACGGCGATGGATTTGGCGGGTACTACACCCTGACCAAGGTGGACGGGACCTATTACGCAGAAGATACCCGGTACGAGGCCATCCGGGATGCATTCCGGGAGGATCAGGACCAAATCATCCTGTACTCTACCGGCGAGGATGAGCTGTTGGGAACATGGGCCAGCGGCTGGCACATGTCCTCTGCCCTTCAGACCTATGCAGAGGCCCGGGCTCAGCTTCAGGGAGGGTTCCTGGACGTGGGCCCCAGCCACTACGCCTATGAGCCGGTTTCCTGGGCAGTAGAGGAGGAGATCACCAACGGAACAGGTTACCTGACCTTCTCCCCCGACAAGACCTGCACTCAGGGGCAGATTTTGACCTTCCTGTGGCGGGCCGTTGGTCAGCCCAAGGCGACCATTGCCAACCCCTTCACCAACTCCGCCGTCACCAGCGGCCAGTATTACTACAACGCCATGCTGTGGGCCTATGAGCAGGGCATCGTCACCAGCAAATCCCTGAACCCCAACGCCGGCTGCCAGCGCAGCGACGTGGCCCTCTACCTGTGGCGTCTGGCGGGTTCTCCCGCCGCCGGGGGAGCCACTTTCTCCGATGTGAGCTCCTCTGCCCCCTACGCACAGGCTGTGGCCTGGGCGGTCCAGGAGGGCATCACCAACGGCACCTCCGCCACCACCTTCTCCCCCAGTGCGACCTGCACCCGGGGCCAGATCGTCACCTTCCTGTATCGTGACATGGCGTGAAAATGACAAAAAAGACCGGAAACCTGCGGGTTTCCGGTCTTTTTTCGTTCATTCAGTTGTGCCTGTGGGAGTGTGCTCCGGCGGAAGCGCCGCCTCTTCGGGGACCTGAGCAGGGTCCTGGGTCTCGGGGACGGCAGGCTCTGCGGGGGTCTCTCCATCGGGCTGGACGGGAGCCTCGGGGGCAACCGGGGTCTCCGGCACAGCGGGGGTTTCCGGGGTGACGGGAGTCTCAGGGACCACGGGGGTCTCGGGGGTCACAGGTTCGGTGACCTCCTCCTGGTCTTCCTCTTCCTCCTTGGTGATCTCCTGCCGTGCGGGGGCGTTGTTTGCGCCGGGCAGGTAGAGCAGGGGATCGATGGGGCTGTTGTGGTAGCGCACCTCAAAGTGGACGTGGGGGCCGGTGGAACGGCCGGTGGAGCCCACGGCGGCCACAGGCTGGCCCTGGGTGACGGTGTCACCGGCGCTCACCAGCAGCTGGGAGCAGTGGGCGTAGTAGGTCTGGAAGCCGCCGGCATGGGTGAGGATCACCAGGTTACCGTAGGTGCCCCGCTGGCCCGCAAAGGACACCACGCCGTCAGCGGCGGCGTTGATGGCGGTGCCGGCAGGGGCGGGGATGTCGATGCCCCGGTGGAAGTTGTTCTCACCGAAGATGAACCGGTAGCCGTAGTCCGAGGAGATGGCCCCCCGGACGGGCCACAGGAAGAGGCAGCCCTCGGGGAGCTGGGGCTTGGGCTGGGTGCCGGTGCCCACGATGAGGGGAGTGGCCTCGGTGAGGGTGACGGTGTTCAGGTCGTTGCTGGCGATGGTCACGCCACAGCGCTTGACTACCCGGGCCAGGACCTGGTCCTCGCCGGTCTTGCCCTCCTGGATGATCCGCTGTTCCCCGGTGAACATGGTGGGGTCCGGCTGGGTCTCCAGCTTGGGGGTGGTGGTTCGGGTGAGGGTCTGCTCCTCCACGGTGGAGACCACCAGCAGGGGGCAGGACTGCTCCACGGTGAGCAGAAGGCCCTCCTCCAGGGGTGTGCCGAACTGCTGGGCGATGACTTCGGCCAGGTCGCCGCCGTCGGTATCCTTGGCCACCTCTTCGATGCCCATAGCCAGGGTCTTCAGGGAGAGGTCGGCCTCGGGGTTCAGCTCCTGGAGCCGATCCTGGGTCATGTTGAACCGGGCCATGAGACCCTCCAGGGTGTCCCCGGCCTGGACGGTGTAGGGGAAGGTCCGGGGGGTCTGGGCCAGGAGCAGGTCGGCCAGCTCCTGGGCTGTGGATACGCCCTCCTGGGCGGGAAGGTATTCATACCGCAGGCTCACCTGGCTGTCAAAGGTGACGGACAGGGTCTCCGGGGTAGTGTAGTGCTCGGTGACCAGGGTCAGGGCCTCCTGGATGACCTCGGCCCGTTCGGCGGCGCCCACCAGGGTGCCGTCCACGGTGAGGGTGTACACGTGCTCCAGCTCGGGGATGATCTCCATGATGGAGTCGGTGGCCTGGGGCAGTTCCTCCACCTGGCTCTTGGGGGCCAGGGTGGTCCGGAGAGTGACCTCCTGGGTGAAGGCGTAGTCGGTGTCCAGGATGCGGGAGGTCTTCTCCTCAGCCTTGGACACGGCGGCGGAGTAGGTCTCCTGATTCTGGATGTAGGTGACGGTCTTGCCCTGGGCATCCACCGTGTAGCACAGGGTGCAGGAGTTGGCCAGGACAGAGCCGGTCAGGATCACAGCCGTCAGGCCCAAGAAGGGCAGGCTGGATTTCACGGGGTGGGCAGCGCTCCAGTCCTCTCCCTTGCGGCGGAGGTTCTGAAGGCTGCGGAAAAAGTGTGAGAGATTGGATTCCTGGTTGCCCATGGGAATCGACCTCCTTTCGCTGGGATCAGGGGATGAGCTGGATCATGGCGGCCTGGTTGCCCCGCTGGTCGCCCATCTTCCGGTGGGACCAGTAGAGCTCCGGGTGGCAGCCGGTGCAGAGGGGAAGGACCTCCAGGTGGTGGGCGGTCACCCCGGCAGAGGTGAGCTGCCAGGTGAGGATGCCCTTCAGGTCCACCTGGAATTTTCCGTTGGGCAGGGCGGTGACGTGGTCCATGACGCCTTCGCCCAGCTGGGCTTTCATGGCGGTGGGCACGTCGTCGTGGGTCTCAAAGCAGCAGGGGCCGATGCCCGGGCCGATGGCGGCCAGGACGTCCTTGGGGTCACTGCCGTAGAGGTCGGCCATCTTCTGCACGGCCTTGGGGGCGATCCCCAGGGCGGTCCCCCGCCAGCCGGAGTGCACGGCGGCGATGACCTTCTTCACGGGGTCGTAGAGGAGGACAGGGATGCAGTCGGCGTAGTAGATGGTCAGGCACAGACCGGGCTGGTCGGTGATGAGACCATCGGCATCGTAGGGGATGGGGTCGAAGATATCGGCCAGCACGTCGGACCGCTGGACCACCCGGATGGTGTCCTCGTGGACCTGGTGGGAAAAGACCAGGCTATTCACGTCGGTGCCCAGAGCGGTGCAGAACCGATGGTAGTTCTCCCGAACGGCCTCGGGACGGTCGTGGCGGGTGAGACCTAAGTTCAGCTCCGTGCAGGGGCCGGTGCTGACCCCGCCCAGCCGGGAGGCAAAGCCGTGGGCCACGCCTCCTGCGGCGGAAATGTTGTCGGAGGTGTGAAAGACCACCTTATTTTTGGTTTGCTTGGTAAAGGGCATAGGACACCTCACAGTTTTTAGCCTCGCAGAGTTCCGCTTCCGCAGAAGCGGAATAGAGTCATATCATTTTTTGCACGGATATGTGCCGGGCAAAAAATCAGGAGTTCTTATCCTTTAAATAGCAGCACTTCTTGTACTTCTTGCCGCTGCCGCAGGGGCAGGGATCGTTGGGGCCCACCTTCACGGCCTTGCGGACGGGAGCCTTCTTCACGGAGCCGTCACTGCCGCCGGAGGTGCCGGTGACCTTGGCCACACGCTCACGCTGGATCTCAGGGGTCTGGACCCGGGCGGCGATGATCCGGCGGATGGTCTCCTCCTGGATGGCCTGGATCATGCCCTCGAACATCTCGAAGCCTTCCTTCTTAAAGGCATCCACAGGGTTGGTCTGGGCATAGGCACGCAGACCGATGCCTCGCTTGAGTTCGTCCATGGCGTCGATGTGGTCCATCCAGAACTCATCTACGGTGCGGAGCATCATCACACGCTCCAGCTCACGCATGAGCTCTTCGCCCAGGGCTTCCTCCTTGGCGTCGTAGACTCCCAGGGCTTCTTTTTCCACCAGGTCGATGAGGTCCTGGGTCTTGTAGCCCTTGAGCTCCTCGTCGGAGAAGCGGAACCGGTCGGGGGCAAAGAAGAGACCACGGAAGGGCTCGGTGGCCAGCATCCAGGCGTCTTCGGTCATGTGCTTGCTTTCGCCCTGGTTGCCGTTGATGGAATCCTCGATCCAGCGGCGGATGAGGCCCCGGATAAACTCGCCCATGTTCTCACCATCCAGGACCTGGCGGCGCTGCTTGTAGATGATGCCTCGCTGGACGTTCATGACGTTGTCGTACTCCAGGGTGTTCTTACGGGCCTGGTAATGCTTGGACTCCACCTTCTTCTGGGCGTTCTCGATGGCGCCGGAGAGCATCTTGGCATCGATGGGCATGTCGTCTTCGATCTTCAGGGTCTCCATCATGTTCTGCATCCGCTCGGAACCGAAGAGGCGCATGATGTCGTCCTCCATGGACAGGTAGAAGCGGCTGGCGCCGGGGTCGCCCTGACGGCCGGCACGGCCCCGCAGCTGATTGTCGATGCGGCGGGACTCGTGGCGTTCGGTGCCCAGGATGAACAGGCCGCCGGCGGCACGGACACGCTCGGCCTCGGGGGCCAGCTCGGCCTTGTACTTGGCCTCGGCATCGGCGTACATCTTCCGGGCCTTCAGGATCTCCTCGTTGTCGGTCTCGGCAAAGCCGGTGGCCTCGGCGATGAGCTCGTCGGACAGGCCTGCCTTGCGCAGGTCGTTCTTGGCCAGGAACTCGGCGTTGCCGCCCAGCATGATGTCGGTACCACGGCCGGCCATGTTGGTGGCCACGGTGACGGCCCCGAACTTACCGGCCTGGGCCACGATCTCTGCTTCCTTCTCGTGGTTCTTTGCGTTCAGGACATTATGCTTGATGCCCTGCTTGGTCAGGAGCTTGGAGATATACTCGGACTTCTCAATGGAAGTGGTACCCACCAGAACGGGCTGGCCCTTCTCGTGACATTCGCTGATCTGGCGGATGATGGAGGCGTACTTGCCCTTGGTGTTTTTGTAGACCTCGTCGGGCATGTCCTGACGGGCCAGGGGCTTGTTGGTGGGGACCTCCAGGATATCCAGCTGATAGGTGTTGCCGAACTCCTCCTCCTCGGTCTTGGCGGTACCGGTCATGCCGGAGAGCTTCTTGTACAGGCGGAAGTAGTTCTGGAAGGTGATGGTGGCCAGGGTCTTGGACTCACGGGCCACGGTGACCTTTTCCTTGGCCTCGATGGCCTGGTGGAGGCCCTCGTTATAGCGGCGGCCGTACATCAGTCGGCCGGTGTATTCGTCGACGATGATGACCTCGCCGTCCTTGACCACGTAGTCGATGTCCCGCTTCATGAGACCCCGGGCACGGATGGCCTGGTTGATGTGGTGGGACAGGGTGGAGTTTTCCGGGTCGGAGAGGTTTTCGATGTTGAAGGCGGCCTCGGCCTTGGCCACGCCCCGGGCGGTCAGGGTGACGGCACGGGCCTTTTCGTTGACGATGTAGTCGGCGTCGATGTCCTCGGCCTCCTCCTGCTTGTCGTCCACGGTGGCCACGGTCATACCCTTCAGGCGGGCGGCGAAGTTGTCCACCAGGGTGTAGAGCTGGGTGGACTTCTCGCCCTGGCCGGAGATGATCAGGGGGGTACGGGCCTCGTCGATGAGGATGGAGTCCACCTCGTCCACGATGGCGAAGGAATGGCCTCTCTGCATGAGCTCTGCCTTGTAGATGGCCATGTTGTCACGGAGGTAGTCGAAGCCGAACTCGTTGTTGGTGCCGTAGGTGATGTCGGCGTTGTAGGCCTCCTGCTTTCCCTTGGCGTCGATGCCGTGGATGACCAGACCCACGGTCAGGCCCAGGAAGCGGTAGACCTTGCCCATCCACTCGGAGTCACGCTTGGCCAGGTAGTCGTTGACGGTGATGATGTGCACGCCTTCCCCGGCCAGGGCGTTCAGGTAGGCAGGCAGGGTGGCCACCAGGGTCTTGCCTTCACCGGTCTTCATCTCGGCGATGCGGCCCTGGTGCAGGATGATGCCGCCGATGAGCTGGACCCGGTAGGGGCGCATGCCCAGCACACGCCAGGCCGCCTCACGGCAGGTGGCAAAGGCCTCGGGCAGGATGTCGTCCAGGGTCTCGCCATTGGCCAGACGGGCCTTCAGCTCGGGGGTCTTTGCCTGGAGCTGGGCATCGGTGAGGGTCTTGTATTCCTCTTCCAGAGCCTCGATCTTCTGGACCAGGGGCTCAATGCGCTTGAGCTCCTTGGAGGTGCTGGTGCCAAAGAGTTTTGCTAAAAATCCCATAGTTGGAAGTCCTTTCAAAAAGCGGAAACCCGCTGAGTATTGCAGATGTGTGGAGAAATGGGTATATGTACCCACATTCATGAAATTATAGCACATCTCTGGGGAAGAAAAAAGTCAAAACTGTGAATTCAGGCCGGAAATCCGAATAATTTCCACAGAAAAATCCCCTCTGTTCACCGGCCCGGCCTTGTGCTATACTGATTTTATTACGAAACCATGCAGGGGCGAGCTGTGTTCGCCCGTCACGATAGAAGGGAGCTGGCATCATGGCAGCCAAAAAGAATGAAAAATATCCCCTGCGGATCGAGAGCTACGGCTCCTCCGGCGAGGGCGTGGCCCGTTTGGAGGGTCAGGCCGTGTTTGTGAAGGGAGCTCTGGAGGGAGAACTCTGCTCCGTCCAGCTGCTGAAGGTGGGAAAATCCGCCGCCTGGGGCCGGGTGGACCAGGTGCTGGAACCCTCCCCCAACCGACAGGAGCCCGACTGCCCCCAGTACCCCAAGTGCGGCGGCTGTCAGCTCCGGCACATGACCTACGCCGAGGAGACGGAGATGAAGCGCCGCCGGGTCCAGGAGGCCCTCCGCCGCATTGGCGGCTGGGAAGGGACGGTGGAGGTCATCCACGCCGCCCCCACCCCGGACCGGTACCGGAACAAGATCCAGTTCCCCGTGGCCGACGGCCCTCAGGTGGGCTTCTTCCGGGCCCGGAGCCACGATGTCATCGACGCCCCCGACTGCCTCCTCCAGCCCCTGCCCGCCACCCGCCTGCGGACGGCCTTCAAGACCTGGATGGAACAGTATCACATCCCCGCCTATGACGAGAAGGCCCACCAGGGCCTCATCCGCCATTTCTACGTCCGGGTGAACCGAAAGGGGCAGTCCCTGTGCTCGGTGATCGCCAACGGCAAGAAGCTCCCCCACACCCAGGAGCTTATCGACCTCCTCCGCCAGGCCGAGCCCGACCTGGTGGGCGTGGTGCTGTCGGTGAACATGGACAAGACCAACGTGATCCTGGGCAAGACCTACAAGACCCTCTGGGGCCAGGATTTTCTGGAGGACACCCTCTGCGGCCTGACCTTCCAGCTGTCCGTCCCCTCCTTCTACCAGGTGAACCGGGAGCAGACCGAGGTCCTCTACGGCCGGGCTCTGGATTTTGCCGGGCTCACCGGCCAGGAGACCGTCCTGGACCTGTACTGCGGCATCGGCACCATCACCCTGTGCATGGCCCGGAAGGCCAAGCGTGCCCTGGGTGCCGAGGTGGTCCCCTCCGCCGTGGAGGATGCCAGGGAGAACGCCAAGCGCAACGGGGTGGAGAACGCCGAGTTCTTCTGCGCCGATGCCGGTGAGGCCGCCCTCCAGCTGGCCCAGCGGGGCATCCGTCCCGACGTCATCTGCGTGGACCCGCCCCGGAAGGGAATCTCCGCCGACGTCATCGAGGCCATCGTCCGGATGGCTCCCCAGCGGCTGGTGTATGTCTCCTGCGACCCGGCCACCCTGGCTCGGGACGTGAAGCTTCTGGCCCAGCGGGGCTACCACCTGCGCCGGGCCGAGGCCGCCGACCTCTTCCCCCGGACCCACCATGTCGAGACAGTCTGTCTGCTGTCAAGAAAAGACAAATAAACAATAGAAAAGCGTTGAAATTAAGGGATTCCGTGCGAAGGTCCATTATTGGGAACCTCCTGGAATCCCTTTTTTATTGTATTTGACAGTAGTTCTGTAGTCTGGTTATAAGTAGGGTGGAGTTTAGAAACTACTTTTTGGGGTGTTGAGTGAATAGGACTACTGTTTTTAGAAATTAGGATAATGGAATTGTTGTTATGAATTGAAATTACAACAAACAACAACAAACAACAGCAAACTGATTGAAAAAGGCATGGCATTGTGATATTATTATGGTAACGTAATACACCCTGATTCTATGGAGGAGTATTCAGATTCCGGTTGCTTTCAAGATTCCGAGAGTGATTTCTAAATACAAGGACCCTGTGAAACAAGCGGAATATGCATATGCCTTAATAGAGAGTGAGGTGTAAGGTATGCAGGCATTAGCACAGAATGTAACAGTAATCCCGGCACGAAAAAGAGTTGGTTCAAGAAAAACAGAAACACAGGTACAGAAGATAAGAGTTGCTGCATACTGCCGTGTTTCTACAGATTCTGAAGAACAGGAAACAAGTTATGAAACACAGGTAAGCCACTACACAACTTATATTCAGAGCAAAGAAGAATGGGAGTTTGTGAAGGTTTATGCCGATGATGGTATTTCCGGTACGAATACAATGAAGCGTGAAGCGTTTAACCAGATGATAGAAGATTGTGAGGCTGGCAAGATAGACCTTATTCTTACCAAGTCCATCAGCCGATTTTCAAGAAACACGGTAGACTGCCTTAAGTACACCCGTCAGCTGAAAGCACTGAACATTGCAGTATGGAGATGCGTATCCAGGGTTCTGAAGAAAAGCAGTGGGATTGATTGCCCAGCAAGAACCATAGAAGAAACGGTTCTCCACGATGCAGTTGTTACGGCAGTCAACGATGCCTTTGCACAGAAGAACACAGTGATACCACTTTTGAAACAGAACATCGAGGCAGTTATAAACGATGATCTGGAAGAGAAGATAAGAGCCATCGATAAACAGTTGGCAGAACTTCAGATAGAACTAATCAATGTTTCCGGTGATGAACTTGCTGTTGAGAGGTTAGGAACAGAGATAGTAAACTTTCGTGAAGAACGACAGGATATTCTGACGGCGGCAGCAGAGAGAAAAGACCTACAGTTACGAATGCAGGAACTGATAGATTTCCTGGATGAACAGCATACCGCAATTACAGAATACAGCGAAACACTTACAAGAAGGCTAGTAGAAAAGGTCACAATCCTTGATGAGAAGATAGTAGTAACCCTTAAATCGGGAATGGAAATGGAAGTTGAAGCATAGAACGGATAACGGACACCTTGCAGAAATGCAGGGTGTTTTTTCGTTCACAGTTTGTTAATGAAACACTTGCATCGGTATGATATAATGGTTAAGAGAACAGAAAATTTGAATTTGTAGAATAATGGCAAAGGTTACTGTAATAAATACAATAGCCTTTGTTTTTTATTGTAATTTTTGGGCGGTTAGTTATAAGATTTTGTGTTATATTCTCCTAGACCGCTTCTAAGCAGCCTCTCGATTAAAGAGATGATTTCATCGTCTGTGATTGTTTGCCCGGATTCGTGCCAATGGGTTAGGGTTCCATTGATGGCGGACATGGTGAAGGCTAAGATGTACTCGAAATTGGGTATTTCTGCAGCATCACTAAAAAAGTATTTCTTGAAGATCGGCATGAGGAAAGAACGAAGTTTATGCTGAAAAGCGGGGTCGCCTTGGTCGCCCAGCAGGAAGTAAACTTCGTCGCCGAAATGCTGAAAAATGTGCAGAGCCATTTTAAATAGATCCTTTTCCACATCAAAGGTTTTATTTTGGGAAAACGCTTCGAATGAAGACAGTGCCTGCTCCAAGAGAGTGTTCTCATATTGTTCGATCAAGTCTTTTATATCAATAAAGTACTGATAAAAGGTACTTCTGTTAATCTCTGCAATATTCGTCACATCGCGTACAGTAACTCTCTGTACGCCTTTTTCATGTGCAGCTTTAATAAATGCATCAAGGATGCGTTTTTTTGTTGCCTCTGTTTGCTTGGGACGTCTATTCATGGATCCTCCTGAGATATTCATCTTGAATACTAATCCAACACATTTGAAAAAAGTAATGGTTGTTCAAAAAAGTCAGTAATACTATACTAATGATACAACATAGTGTTGGATTAGGCAAGGAGTGAAAGAAAAATGATTCAGTTGTTAGACAAGTGGTCAAAGAACCTGTGGATATACTTTATTTGTATCATTGGTGTAGTAACAGGAATATATCTGATTTTAAATTGGGGTGATTTAAGCGTTGGTGCACGAGGCGCCGCCTTTTGTGCAATGATTATGCCTCTGCATGTTATAGAAGAATGGAAGCTTCCGGGAGGACTGCATTACATATACAACGTAAGGATATTTGGGCCATTTGCAAAAGACACGCACAGTTTGAATCGCTTTCCGATGAGCCGTCTGACGGATATGAACACCAATGTCGGACTGACAGTTGTCCCTTTGATTTATGCCTGGCTGTCCACGATATTTACAGGCATAGAGCCAGGGTTGGCAATATGTATGATGATGTTCGGCTATATGGAGCTTTTCGCCCATACTGTTGTTGGAATTATTTGTCTGATTCGCTATAAAAAAGCAGGTAAGCGCACGATTTATGACCCGGGCTTGGGAACATCTATATTCTGCTTCCTTCCGGCAAGTATATATATCATGCTTAACTTGCAGGAAACAAGCCTGATGGATTGGATATGCAGCGTCATTCTTTTTATCGTTTTGGTAACAATATGCATACTCCTTGCAGAATTTCCGCTGCGAAAATGGGTGCGCAGTTTGAATTCCGAATACTTTGCCTTTGAAAGTCCAAAGTATTTTTCAAAATTTGTTGATGTCACGGCTTATCCCGATAATGAAGTGATCATTGATTGCAATGGAAGGAAAGGAGAAAATTGATGAGAATCTGGAGAGAAAACTGGTGCTGGGTTGGCGGTATTATATTCATCGGACTGGCATTCTTTATGGGATTTTGGGGTGTAGAGCATTTGGACCATATTCAGGTAATTTTGATTTTCAGCTGGATGGCGATGCTTGCACATCAGGTTGAAGAATATGGATGGCCGGGAGGCTTTCCAGCAGTGACAAACATATTATTCTTTAAAGAAAAAAAGGATTACGACCATTATCCTTTCAATCCTCATCTCTGCTTCTTTGACAACGTGTTTACAACATATGCATTTTATATTATCCCAATATTTTTCCCGAATGTAATTTGGCTTTCTATCGGTCAGGCGTGTGCAGGGTTTATTCAGGTGCTGGCACATGGCATTTTTGAGAACATTGCACTAAAAACGAAATATAACCCGGGTGCAGCAACAGCAATTTTTTTGCAACTGCCAATAGGAATTTATATGCTATGGTATGTTACTGTAAACAATATGGCATCTGTCAGTGATTACATATTAGGTGCTGTATTTGGTATTGTTGGATATGCCTTGGTGTTTGGTGTGCCGGTGCTGATGCTGAGAGACAGAAACTCCAAGTACCATTTTACAGAAAAGCAGATGTACGGTTTCCGTGAAAGTGTGGAGGTAGAAGCGAAACGAATTTTAGCAGAAGAATCATAGATCTGCAGGACAATGGCAAAGGCTACTGTAATACAATAGCCTTTGTTTTTTTAATCGAATTTTACTTTAAATATCTTGCAAAGCAACCATGCAGCGATAATCGGAACGAAGCCGGTTACAAAGTCCATGATGATTGTTCCTGCAGGCAGTCCAAACAGGCCAATGACTCTGTTGGGAATATGCATTGAAATAAAAAGAGGAGACTCTTTTCGCTATGGTCGCTCTGTTCCTAGAATGTATATAGATAAATTGGTGCATGGAATAAGAGCGCCTCTGTATTATGTGTATTTATTTGTTTTGGTGATTACGAGAAAACATATTATTCAAGATGATTCAGCGTGGCATAATTTTTTGGACTTTCTTGTTGTTCTTTTTGACTTTATCTGGAGTATATGTATTATTGTTGTGATTATAGTTGGATTTCTCTCTATTTTGGTGTTATAACATAAAAAGAGATCTTTTTTCTGAGGAACGGGTTCAAAAAAGAAGCTATTGGTGGGAGAGTCTTAAGGGGTGAGGGAAGCGTTTGCCTGCTAACCAAGAAAGGATACGATGTAGTATGAACAAAAAATGGAAAAAACTGTCCCTCTGGTCCTTTGGTCTGGCCCTGCTCCAGTTCGTGCTCTCCTTCCTGTTTTTCCACTATGTGACCCCGGATGGAGCCTTTACCCTTGTGTTCCGGGAGGAACCGGGGAAACCCATGGTCTCCTTCCTCTTTGGGGCGTTCGGTGTGCTGTTCCTGTTTGCGGGGTCTATGAGCAGACTGATCGCACGGATTTTCTTCCCGGCAGAAAAGGAGGCCGCCTATGGACAAATTTAACTGGAACCACGACGGCGTCCTCTCCCCGGAAGAGGCCTTTCTGGCCTTTCAGATGATGAACGACGAGGATGACGAAGAACCCGACGAGGACGACGACCTCTCCTGGCGGGAGCACCGCCCGGACGCCATGGGCTTCACCATTGGGGGCGGGGATTTCCACGAGGATATGTATCTTCTGGATGACGAAGAGGAAGAGGAGGACGACTACGCCTGGCGGAAGTCCTGCTGGCCCGACCCCTACGGCATCATCCTCCCCCAAAATTATGAGACCCTGGCCGCCTACGAGGAGGATCTGAACGCCTCCATCGAGAGTATCCTGGCCGGAGAGACAGAAATTTGACAAAAAATGGCCTTCCAAATGCCGGAAGGCCATTTTTTCTCTCGCCAGATATCAAAATCTATGATAAAATCAAAAGTTAGAAACCGAACCTCTTGCACAGCCTGCCCCTGACCAGGGCGGGCAAACCCTGACTTCTGGGAGGAATCCCCCATGTCAAAACAGAAAAATGAAAAGAAACCCGTGAAAAAAGAAAAAACCAAAAAGGCGAAGCCGGAGGCAAGGCCCCCGCTGCTCCGGATGAGCAAGCGGACCTTCCTGGGCGGCCTGCTGGCCATTGCCGCCTTTGCTGTGTGCATGGAGTTTGCCAACTGGATGGTGGGGGCCGTCTTTGCCCTGGGCTTTCTCCTGGCCGGCGGCCTGAAGCTGGACTTTCCCCGGAGAGGGCTCAACTACACCGCCAACCTCCTCTGGGGTCTGCTGGCCCTGGCCCTTACCAGCATCATGCCCTGCGCCCTGGTGGACACCAAGCCCAAATCCATGGGATGGGACCACGCCCTGCTGAACCTGCTGTGCGTCACCATCGTCTGCGGCGTGGTCCTGCTCCTGACCGCTAAGTTCAAGCTCTCGGTGGTCCTCTCCTCGGTGGGCCTGACCGTCCTGGCGGTGATCAACGGCCTGGTCTACCAGTTCCGGGGCAACGAGCTCACCCCCATGGATATCATGTCCGCCGGCACCGCCATGAATGTGGCCGGGCAGTATAAGCTGGAGACCTATGAGAACACCATGCTCTATGCCCTGGTGGGCATGGTGCTGATGCTCTTCCTGGCCCTGGCCATGCCCTCCTTCCCCATGCAGTCCCGAAAGCTCCGCCGGGCAATCGCCCTCACCTGGGTCATGGCCATGTCGGTGGTCCTGTATGTGGGCTCCGGGGACATCGCCATCCGCAACTGGACCAACTACGGCACCAAGTACAACGGCTACTACCTGAACTTCTATCTGGGCGTCCGGGACTCTGTGGTGAAGGAGCCCGACCGCTACTCCGCCGGTCATGTGGACCGGGTGGCCGAGGGCTACCCCGAGACCGGGGAGCAGAAAGACCTGCCCAACGTCATCGTCATCATGAACGAGTCCTGGGCGGACCTGAGCGTGGTGGGCGAACTGAAAACCAACCAGCCTGTGACCCCCTTCCTGGACAACCTCCACACCAACACCATCCGGGGCTATGCCCTGGCCTCCATCTACGGGGCAAACACGGCCAACTCCGAGTTTGAGTTCCTCTTTGGCCACTCCATGGCCTTCCTGCCCGAGGGCTGCGTGCCCTATCAGCAGTACGTCCAGGAGAATGTGACCGCCCTGCCCTGGGTCATGCGGTCTCTGGGCTACACCAGCATCGCCACCCACCCCTACTACGCCGACGGCTGGTCCCGCAACCGCATCTACGACGAGCTGGGCTTTGAGGAGAGCACGTTCATCGACGACTACCCCCAGCAGGACTTCCTGCGCAAGTACATCACCGACCAGGAGATGTTCGAGTTCGTTCTGGACAAGCTGAAGAACCGGGAGGGAGACAACCCCCTCTTCCTCTTCGGCATCACCATGCAGAACCACGGCGGCTACACCTACGAGGGACCCAACTACAGCCAGACCATCTGGCTGGACCGGGACACCTATGAGGAGGAGTACAAGAAGGCCCCCCAGTATCTCACCTGCCTCCACGAGACCGACTCCGCCGTCCAGTACCTGCTGAAGGAGCTGCGGTACTATGAGGAGGACACCATCGTCCTCATGTTCGGCGACCACCACCCCAGCCTGGGCAATGGATTCTACGAGGATCTCTATGGCAAGGAGTTTGAGACCCTGGACGAGGAAGTCCTGCGGTACACCATCCCCTTCTTCATCTGGGCCAACTTCGACATTGAAGAGGCAGAGGTGGAGGGTACCTCCATCAACTACCTGTCCCGGCATCTCCTGGAAGCCGCCGGCATCGACCTGCCCCCCTACTACCAGTTCCTGAAGGAGATGGAGGAGTATATCCCGGCCGTCAGCGCCAAGGGCTACTATTCCAAGAGCCAGGGGGGGTACCTGACCCTGGAGGAGGCCTCCGGCACGGAAGCCGACTGGCTCAACGAGTATGCCATCCTGCAGTATAACAACCTCTTTGACGAGGACCATCGAAACGAGACCTTCTTCGGCCGGTATCTGCCGGAGGAGAAAGACAGCATTTTAGAATAATGAGGTAATGAACCATGGAAATGACCGAAAAGAGAGAACTGACCCCCGAAGAGAAGGCCGCCCAGGCCGCCTGGGAGGCATGGAACCAGAAGCTCCAGGCCATCACCGACCCCGCCCAGCTGAAGGCCATGATCGCTGAGCGTGAGGCCAAGATGGAAGCCTGGAAGGCCGAGCGCACCGGCATGGAGGGCACCCTCCTGAAGCTGACCCGTGAGACCCTCCTGGCCAAGACCCGCAAGAAGGTCCAGGAGTGCGAGATCCTCCGGGCCCAGGCCCACGAGGTCAGCCAGAAGATGGCTGCCATCCGGGACCAGGAAGTGGAGGCCGGGGAGGAGATCCAGGAGATCCAGGAGCGTCTGGCCCAGCTCCAGGGCTGAGCGCCATGGAATTTGTCACCCTGAACAACGGGCAGCGGATGCCTATGGTGGGCTTCGGCACCTGGCAGATCCTGGGGGACCAGTGCGAGACCTGCGTCCGTCAGGCCCTGGACCTGGGCTATCGCCTCATCGACACCGCCCGGATGTATGAGAATGAGGAGGCCGTGGGCCGGGGCATCCGGGCCAGCGGCGTGGCCCGGGAGCAGATCTTTCTTACCACCAAGGTCTTCCAGCCGGACAACAGCTATACCGGGACCCGGGCGGCCATCGACCAGTCCCTCCTGCGGCTGGGAGTGGACTACATCGACCTCTTCCTGATCCACGAACCCTATGAGGAGGACCGGGACATGGTCCGGGCCATGCAGGAGGCCCTGGAGGCCGGGAAGATCCGTGCCATCGGTATTTCCAACTACAATAAGGACCTGTACGCCCGGTTCGTGGCGGAATGCGGCGTCATCCCCGCCGTGAACCAGGTGGAGGCCCATGTCTTCCACCAGCAGCTCCCTCTGAAAGCCGCCATGGGAGAAACGGTCATGCAGGCCTGGAGCCCTCTCACCTGCGGCCAGAAGCCAGTGGTCACCGACCCTGTCCTGACAGAGATCGGCGCAAAGTACGGCAAGAC
>JAFSFC010000020.1 GCA_017435425.1 Ruminiclostridium sp.
CGAAACGGCCGGGACGCAGCAGGGCCTTGTCCAGAACCTCGGGCCGGTTGGTGGCGGCCAGGACGATGACGCCCTTGGTGGGGTCAAAACCGTCCAGCTCGGCCAGGAGCTGGTTCAGGGTCTGTTCCCGCTCATCGTTGCCGCCCAGGCGGTTGTCACGGGACTTGCCGATGGTGTCGATCTCGTCGATGAAGACGATGCAGGGTGCCACCTTGCTGGCCTCCTTGAAGAGATCACGGACACGGGAGGCACCCACGCCCACGAACATCTCCACAAAGTCCGAACCGGAGATGGAGAAGAAGGGGACGCCGGCCTCCCCAGCCACGGCCTTGGCCAGGAGGGTCTTGCCGGTGCCGGGAGGGCCCACCAGAAGAGCGCCCTTGGGGAGCTTGGCACCGATCTCGGTGTACTTTCCGGGGTTGTGGAGGAAGTCAATGATCTCCACCAGGGATTCCTTGGCCTCATCCTGACCGGCCACATCGGCAAAGGTGACGCCGGTGGTTTTCTCCATGTAGACCTTGGCGTTGGACTTGCCCACGCCGCCAAGGCCGCCCATGCCGCCGCCCAGCTTGCGCATAAGGAAGATGAGCAGGCCGAACATCAGGGCCATGGGGATGATATAGCTCAGCAGGAGACTCATAAGATAGGAGGATTCCTCCTGCATCTCAGAGAAGTACTTTACGTCATGTTCCTTCAGCAGAGGAAGGAGGGAATCGTCATCTACGGTAAGGGTGGCCGTCACATAGGGGGTGGCGCCGCCGTCCTCCATCTGCTGGGCCAGGACCTCGGCCAGGTCGGTGCTCTCGGCCTCCTCGGGCAGGTCCTCCTTCAGGTAGAAGGTGTACTTGTTATTGGCCAACTCCACGGTGGCCACCTCGTCCTTCTCCACCATTTCGATGAACTCGGAGTAGGGTACCTCTACCGTCCCGGCGTTCTTGATCTCTCCCAGCATGAAGTTGAAGAAGATGACTACGATCATGGCCCAGAGGATGGCGCTGAAGATATTTCGTTTCTTGGGGGGCGGCGGGGTCCCGCCCTTTTTGCCGTTGTTCTTATCAGGGTTCAAAGGATGGTTTCCTCCTGTTCCGGGCACTGACGCACCCGTTTCTGGTTTATGTGTTCAGGGGGCAAATTATCCCCCGACGGTACAGATTTGCATTGAATATGCTACCATAATTCCCCTTTGATTGCAAGGAACAGCCGTGTCTGTGGTGTAAAGTTTCTGTGAATGTTCCAAAGAAAAACCGCCTCCCAACGGGAAGCGGTCTTTGTATCTTAATATCGTCTGATGAGACCCACCACTTTGCCGATGATCTGGGCCCGGGTGCCGTCGATGGGGTCGTAGTCCGGGTTCTCCGGCAGGAGCCAGACCTCCCCGTTCTTTTTGGACAGGGTCTTCACCGTGGCCTCGTCCTCGAAGAGGGCCACCACGATCTCCCCGCTGTGGGCCTCGGGCTGGCGGCGGACCACCACCAGGTCGTCAGGGAGGATGCCCGCATAGAGCATGGATTCCCCCCGGACCTTCAGGGCGAAGAAATCCTCCGGGTGGGGACCGGTGTGGAAGGAGACGTATTCCTCAATGCACTCCTGGGCCAGGATGGGGGAGCCGGCGGCCACGTTGCCCAGAACGGGGACCTGGTCCTCCTTGGGGGCATCCTCCTTCTCCAGCAGGGTGATGGAGCGGGTCTTTCCCCCGTCCCACTGGATGAGCCCGGCAGAGCGGAGGTTATCCAGGTGGAACTTCACCGTGGAGGGGGACTTCAGACCCAGATGCTCACCGATCTCACGAACGGTGGGGGGATAGCCATATTCCCGGGAGAAGTCCCGGATGAAGTCATAGATCTTCTGCTGTTTGGGGGTGAGGTTTGCCATACTGTCGCCCTCCCATATCTTGTGGTTGGCTGTATTTTACCACACAAATGTGTATAAGTCAAACGTATGTTCGAAAAAAGTACCTTCCCGAGGACTCAGGAAGGTACTTTTAGGAAAAATACTTGATGTTAATACCGGGCCGTCCACAGGGAGATGAGCAGGACGGGGACCAGCCACAGGAGCAGGAAGAGGGAGAGGTTCCAGGCGCACATGGAGCTGAGAGCACCGGCGCTGGAGAGGGTGGCCGTCAGGAAGACGCCCACCACGGCGCTGATGTTCACGAACCATCCGGCCAGACGGTGGGCCCGGCGGATGCGCTTGGCTCCGGCCACAGCCTGGGCGAAGGGGGCCAGACCCTCCTTGCAGAGGACGGCCACAGGGGCGTGGCTGTGGACCTGGTTGGGTCCGGTGAGGGTCACCCGGCGCTGAAGGTCGGGGAAGGAGAGCTGATCCACCGGCAGACGGCCCCGGAGGCGGAGCCGCTGGGGGTTCAGGTTGAAGTCCCGGACAGCCAGGATGGGGTTGAGCTTATGGGCAAAGAGGGTCCGCAGGGCAGGGAGGACCGAGGGGTGGATGTTGTAGCTCAGCACGAACATGCCGGCCACTTCCCGGGCCACCACGCAGAAGACGGCGTCCTTGGCCCGGACGCCCTCGGGGAGGGTGATGCCCTGCCGGGTCATGAAGTCACTGTTGCCCACCAGGATCTGCTGGCCCTGGACCACGCCCACGATGCCGTTTTCCTGCATGATGAGCTTTTCCACCTGGAGGTAGCTGCCCCGTTCATTCCGCATGACCCGGTCAAAGACATAGGCCAGGCCGGAGCCGGAGGCCCGGACCACCGAGGCGGCGTAGGAGGTCATCCGCTCCATGTTCCAGGAGCCGAAGGGGCGGGCGGTCATGAGGGTGACCGTGCCGGGGGGATAAATGTCGTAGTCCTGGAGCAGGGCGCCCTTGGCACCCTTTCCCGCCACGGCCCCAGGCCAACCGGCCAGGGTGACCCCCGCCTTGTTCAGCTTCCGTCCCAGAATGCGCATGGGCAGGCTGAAGGTCAGGGACACGCCCAGGGTAGAGGCAGCGCAGAAGAGGGCGGACAGGGACCAGAAGGCCAGCTCCGGCTGGTGGTGGGCCACGGTGGTGATGAGGGGCAGGACAATGCAGGCCACCATCAGCACGGGGGTGAGCCGCTGGAAGCGGAACTCACCGTCGCTGAGGGTGCGGACCTGGCTGCCGAAGCCCCGGGGAACTCCGATCCACTTCCGGAAGGCGGGCTGGTTATTCAGGATATTGGGGTCCTGGGTGACCACATAGGGCTTGTCCACGGAACAGGCCACCCGGCAGGCCCGATACTGGGCAGAGCGGGTGCAGTAGTGGCCGATCAGGTGGAAGGTCAGCACCAGGGCGCAGGGGGCAAAGAAGGGGAGGGTGTTCTCCCGCAGGTCAAAGGCCAGCAGGGAGATGCCGTCCACCAGGGCGAAAATCCCGCCGAAGAGGGCCAGGGTGTCTCCATTGGGGGCCTTGTTGGTGAGCTGGACCAGACCGGCCTTCAGCACGTCCCCGCACAGGACAGCGGCCACGATGAAGGCAGCCATGCTGATGGGCAGGAAGAGCTCATCCGGGAAGAAACCGTCCAGGAAGAGGAGCAGGCCGCTTTCCACCAGAGCCAGGACCAGCAGGAAGCCGGTAACAAAGGCAGAGCCGATGGCCTTGCCCTTGATGGCAGAGAGCCCCTGGTGGAGCTCGGAGGCCAGCTGGGCCGGGGGAACATCGGGGGGTGCCTCGGGCTGGGGACGGGGCTTGCGCTCCCGCTTGAGCTTGAACTTGTCTTTGGATGCTGTCTTGGCGGCAGCGGCAGCAGCTGCGGCGGCCTGACGGGCCTTCTGCTGCTGGGTGGGACCGGTCTGGGGAGGTGTCTGAGGCTGCTCGGGCTGGGGAGCCGCCTCTTGAGTCTGTGGCTCCTCTGCAGGTGCCCCGCCCTCCTGGGGCTGGGCCTCCTGAGACTGGGGCTCGGCGGCAGGGGCGGTCCCTTCCGCCGGGGCTTCGGTCCCCGCCTGGCCGGCGTTCTCCGCCGGGGCTGTCTCTGCCTGGGCAGGCTCGGCCGGGGTGGGGTCGGGGGTAAAGGCGATGACCTCCGGCCCATCGCTCTCGGGCAGGCCGGTCTGGGCCGGTTCCTGCCGGGCCTCCGGGGTCCCGGAGGGAGCGGGGGCGGGGTCCGGCGTGGGTGCTTGGGGTTGGGGAGGGGTCTGGGGGGCAGGCGGAGCCGGTTTGGGTGCCTCCTTGGGCTCTGCCTTGGGGGCCGCCCTCACCGGGACCTGGTTGGCCGGGAGGGGCTGATCCCCCTGGGGTTCAGGCGCCAGCCGCTTGCCGCCCTGGTCGGGGGCAGGCGGGGGAGAGGCAGGCTGGGGGGAAGGCATACCCGGCTGGACGGCCGGGGCAGGCGGAGCCTCCGGCGTGTCGGGGGGCAGGGGGACCCAGGCTGTGGTCTCCAGCTCCGGCGGCGTATAGTCAGCGTACTCCCACAGGATATCCCCTAAGCTGAAGTTGTTGTCATCTGACATAGAATATCCTCTTTTCGGTCAGGGGTTACAGCCGCTGTCTTACGGCCTCGTAGAGGAGGATGGCAGCGGCGGCGCTGGCGTTCAGGGAGTTGAGCTTGCCCTTCATGGGGATGCTCACCAGGAAGTCGCAGTTCTCGGTGACCAGGCGGCCCATGCCGTCGCCCTCGGAACCGATGACGATGACGGCGGGACCCTTCAGGTCGGCCTCATACAGGCTGGTGGTACCGTCAGCAGCGGTGCCGAAGATCCACATACCCTGCTTCTTCAGGTCCTTCAGCAGGGAGGGCAGGTTGGCCACCCGGGCCACGGCCATGTGGGAGACGGCGCCGGCAGAGGTCTTGGCCACCACGGCGGTGAGGCCGGCGCTTCTGCGCTTGGGGATGACCACGCCGTGGGCACCGGCGCACTCGGCGGTTCGGATGACAGCGCCCAGGTTGTGGGGGTCGGACAGCTCGTCGCACACCACGATGAGGGGCTGTTCCCCCTTCTTCCGGGCGATCTCCAGAATGTCCTCAATGGTGGCGTACTCCCGGACGGAGGCCACAGCAATGACACCCTGGTGGGAGTTGGTGCGGCTCATCTTGTCCAGCTTGTTCTTGTCGGCGTCTGCCACCACGATGCCCTGCTTCCGGGCAGTGGAGGCGATGTGACCCAGGGCGGAGTCCACTTCGCCCTTCATGATGAAGATCTTGTCAATATTAGTGCCTGCACGGAGGGCTTCGATGACGGCGTTGCGGCCCTCGATGATGCCGTCGGCAGGGGAGTCCTCCCGCATCTGGCGGGTGGGACGGGAATCAGGTCTTTTTTCTTTCATAATACTCCAATCCTGGCCCAGTGGGCCAACGGAAATTTCGTCGCATACTGATACATTGTCCATTATAGCACGGTTTTCCCTGGAGAAAAAGGCTTTTTTCTTGCCCAATTCATATTCTTATATTACAATATTGATAAGGAAAGGAGGGACCTCTTATGATCCACATCTTCAACCGAGCAGAGTTGGCCGTGGTGTTCTCCCTGGAGCAGAAGGAGGCCATCGCTGCCAGCCTCAGCCAGGCAGGGATCGATTACCAGCTCAAGGCCCAGGACAACCTGGCAGGCCCCACCCTCTCCCTGGAGGGCCGGAGAGCGGCCGACCTCTTTATGGACCAGCGGGCCCGCTGGCGGTACACCTTTTATGTGAAAAAACAGGACCTGGACTACGCCCGGCATTGTATGTACGGCACGCCCAGGAGATAACAAAAATCCCTGACCGTTGGTCAGGGATTTTTTCATGCATATCGTTCTTCCAGAATTTCAATGAGCCGGGCGATGCAATGGTCGTTGCAGGGGGGCAGGATCACCGGTCCCCAGGCCCGGACGTCGGGGTAGCAGTCGTCGGGGGCGAAGGGGACGGCCGCCACCTCCAGCATGGGGATGTCGTTGCCCCCGTTGCCCACGCAGTAGATGTGCTGGGGCTGAATCCTCAGGCGATCGGCCAGCCACTTGACGCACAGGCCCTTGTTGGCCCCCTTGGCGGTCATTTCCAGCAGGACGGCATTGGAGAAGGTCACCTCGTAGGCCTGGGATCGGGCCCGGATGAAGTCCAGGACCTGGTGGAGGTAGGAGGTGCTCTCGTGTTGGAGGATGACCTTCAGCCAGGGGGTGGGCATCTGGCTGATCTCACAGGGGATGCCCGCCAGCTGGCACCGCTTCAGGTGCCGGTCGGTGACCGTGTTGGCCCGGAAGGTGTACACCTGGTCCCCGTGGTAGGCCTCGAAGCCCACTTCCGGGAAGGCGGCGCAGACCTCAGCCAGCAGGGCAGGGGTGCCCTCGGGCAGGGTCTGCTCCCACAGGGTCTGTCCGGTGGAGAAATCGTGGATGGAGGCCCCGT
The DNA here is from genome assembly GCA_017435425.1 of Ruminiclostridium sp. Lineage (GTDB taxonomy): Bacteria > Bacillota > Clostridia > Oscillospirales > Oscillospiraceae > Evtepia. The sequence continues at coordinate 6,298 of JAFSFC010000020.1, forward strand.
TGGACAGGATCACCGGCCCATTCAGGGGGGGCTTTTCCACCTCCATCTGGATGGCAAAGTTGATGTAGGACCGGCCGGTGGCCACCACGAAACGGCCCCCCTGGGCCATGAATCGCTCCACAGCCTGGCGGTTCTGGGGGGAGATGGTGAAGGTCCGGTCGTAGTAGGTGTCGTCGTAGTCGGCGGCCAGAAGGACGCCGTCAAATTTACCCATGGTCTCGCCCCCTCTCACTGGACCTTGGCGCAGCGGGCCAGGGTGGCGGTGAAGTAGTCAGGCAGGGGGCACTCCAGAGTGAGCCGCTCCCCGGTCCGGGGGTGGATGAAGGAGAGCTTCCGGGCGTGGAGGCACTGGCCGGCCAGCTCGGGGAAGCCCTTCCGCTCGCCGTTGTACACCGGATCACCCAGCACCGGGTGGCCCTGGGCAGCCAGGTGGACACGGATCTGGTGGGTGCGGCCGGTCTCCAGACGGCACTGGAGGTGGGTGTACCCGGAGAACCGCTCCAGAACGGTCCAGTGGGTCACCGCCCGGCGGCCGCCATAGTGGTTGATGGCCATCTTCTTCCGGTCGGTGGCGTGGCGGGCGATGGGCAGGTCGATGGTGCCCTCGTCGGTCTTGAGGCCGCCGATGATCACCGCCTCATACTCCCGGTAGAGGGAGTGGTCCTGAAGCTGATCGGCCAGGGCCAGGTGGGCGGCGTCGTTCTTGGCGGCAATGATGAGGCCGCTGGTGTCCCGGTCGATGCGGTGGACGATGCCCGGGCGGAGCTCCCCGTTGATGCCGGAGAGACTGTCCCCACAGTGATACATAAGGGCGTTCACCAGGGTGCCGTCGGGATGGCCGGGGGCAGGGTGGACCACCATCCCCACGGGCTTGTTCACCACGATGACATCCTCGTCCTCGTAGATCACATCCAGGGGGATGTCCTGGGGGAGGATCTCCACCTCCGTGGGGTCGGGGATGAGGACGGTGATCTCGTCCCCCTCCTTGAGCTTGTCGTTCTTTTTCAGGGCCTTGCCGCCCCGGAGGACGTGTCCGGCCTCCAGGAGCTTCTGGGCGGCGGACCGGGTGAGGTTATCCAGGGACTGGGACAGGAACTGGTCAGCCCGGACCCCATTCTCCTGGGCAATGAGGGTGATGTTCATGCCTCTTCCTCCTTTGTTTCGTCCTTCATGGTGAGCAGCACATAGAAGCACAGGAGGAAGCCTCCCACCACCACGCCCATGTCGGCCACGTTGAAGACGGGGAAGTCCATGAAGGTGGTGGCAAACATATCGGTGACGAAGCCGAAGAGGGCCCGGTCGATGAAGTTGCCGATGGCACCCCCCAGCAGGAGGGCCATGGAAAACTTGGCCAGCTTCTCCGGGAAGTAGTTTCTGGCCAGCATCACCGCCAGGATCAAAGAGACCACTCCGGACAGGGCGGTGAGGATCCAGGTGTGCTCACTGAGGATGGAGAAGGCCGCACCGGTGTTCTGGATGTAGGTCAGGTCAAAGCCCGGGATAAAATCCAGGTGCTCTCCCAGGGCGATGTTGGCCCGGGTCAGGTATTTCACCACCTGGTCAATGACCACCAGAAGGGCGGCCAATATGAAGTAGGGCATGGGGCCCCTCCTTTCAAAAGAATCGCGGCCGGCCATATGGCCGGCCGCGGGTGTTCTGCTATTAAATCAGGGACTTGACCACAGTTGCGCAGCGGGGGCACAGGCACTCGCTGACGGTGGGCAGCACCTTCCAGCAGCGCTCGCACTTCTCTCCGGCGGCGGGCTCCACAGCAGCGGAGACAGCCTCGCCCACGGTGACGGTCACCTGGGAGATGATGAACAGGTCTGCCAGAGCCTGGGGCTCCATATCGGCCAGGAAGGCCTCTTCGGCAGTGACGGTCAGAGCCACAGCGGCCTCCAGACCCTTGCCGATCTTCTTCTCAGCACGGGCAGCTTCCAGAGCGGCGTTGACCACGTCACGGATGGCGATGATCTTGTTCCACTTGGCCATGGCAGCCTCGTCCAGAGCGTAGTCGGTGAAGACGGGGTTCATCTCATTGAACAGGACGTTGCGGACGTCTGCGCCCTCGGCGTGGGGCATTGCCAGCCAGATCTCGTCGCAGGTGAAGCACAGGATGGGGGCCATGATCTTGGTCATGGTGTCCAGGATCAGGTACATGGCGGTCTGTGCGGAGCGGCGGAGCAGGGAGTCCTTGCCCTCGCAGTACAGGCGGTCCTTGATGATATCCAGGTAGAAGTTGGACATCTCAACCACGCAGAAGTCGTTGATGGCGTGGGTGATGGTGGAGAAGTCATACTCCTTGTAGGACTTGAAGCAACGCTCGATGAGGACGTTCAGGCGGGAGATCGCCCAGCGGTCCAGCTCTTCCATGTCTGCGGGAGCCACCAGGTTGTTGGCGTCGAAGCCGTCCAGGTTGCCCAGGCAGTAACGGGCGGTGTTGCGGAACTTCAGGTAGTTCTGAGAAAGCTGCTTGAAGATCTCCTTGGAGCAGCGGACGTCTGCGTGGTAGTCAGAGGAGGCAGCCCACAGACGGACGATGTCTGCGCCGAAGTCCTTGATGAGGTCAGCGGGATCCACGCCGTTGCCCAAGGACTTGTGCATAGCGCGGCCCTGGCCGTCAACCACCCAGCCGTGGGTCAGGACCTGGCGGAAGGGTGCACCCTTCTCCAGTGCGCCAACGGAGGTCAGCAGGGAGGACTGGAACCAGCCGCGGTACTGGTCGGCACCTTCCAGGTACACGTCAGCAGGCCACAGCTCGGGGTTGTCCTTCATGAGGGAGGCGTAGTGGGTGGAACCGGAGTCGAACCAGCAGTCCAGGGTGTCGGTCTCCTTGTCGAAGTCCTTGCCGCCGCAGTGGGGGCAGGTGAAGCCTTCGGGAGCCAGCTCCATGGCGTCCTTCTCGAACCAGATGTTGGAGCCGTGCTCGTCGAAGAGCTTGGAGATCTTCTCGATGGACTCGGGGTTGGAGACGGGCTTGCCGCAGTCCTTGCAGTAGAACACGGGGATGGGCAGACCCCAGCG
>JAFSFC010000021.1 GCA_017435425.1 Ruminiclostridium sp.
GGAAGTCATCCGCAAGGTCTATGCCGACGTGCTGGCCGACGAGAACTCCTTCGCCTTCTTCCTGATGGACGGCGACGAGTACCACGGCTTCTGCCACGGCGCTTATTTCAACACCTTCTGGCTGTCCGGCATGACCTGCTATGTCTCCTCCATCATCACCAACGAGGACGAGCGTGGCAAGGGCAACGGCGTCAAGCTCATGGACCATGCCAAGGAGCTGGCCAAGGAGAGAGGCTGCAAGGCTCTGGTCCTGGACTCCGGTATGCCCAGAACCCAGGCACACCGCTTCTACGAGATCTACGGCTTCGAGAAGAGCTGCTACGGTTTCGACTATTACTTATAAGCCAAAAAGGAGCCCAGGTTTCACCGGGCTCCTTTTTGTGTGGGATCAGCAGCCTGCTATGCGCGCCCTCTGGGCACACTGGCAGGCTGAGAAGAATTTTTCCAATGCACATGTCATCGGAAAAAATGATTTCAATCGATTTGCTGCCTGCGGGCAGCAAACTCTGCGAGGCTGAAAAGGGGCTGCTGCAAATCATTTTGCAGCAGCCCCTCATTCATTTGATTTGTCCCGAAGGGACTCCATAACTGCCCCAAAGGGGCAATTTCACTTGGCCGCAGGCTAAATATCACACGCGGAAAGCGTATTTCACTGAGCCTCTGGCTCAATATCACAAGGGTCGTTGCCTATTACAACGGCCCTTCTTCATGTTCTCTTGTAGGTCACGTAGGTGAAGGTCAGGTCCTCATGCTGGAAGGGGCCTTCTTCCTCCACGATCTCCCAGGCGGGGTCAGCGTCCAGGTCAGGGAAGTAGCGGTCGGCCTGGAAGGCCTTTTCGATCTTGGTCACATAGGCCACATCGCACCGGTCCAGGGCAGCGGTGTACACCGACTCCCCGCCGATGACGAAGGTATCCTCCGGGCAGGCGGCCAGGGCGGCCTCCAGAGAGCGGAAGACCTCGGCCCCCTCCGGGGTAAAGTCCGGATTGGTGGACAGGATCAGGTTCCGGCGGTTCTTCAGGGGACGGCCCCCGGGGAAGGTGGCCAGGGTCTTTCGGCCCAGGAGGACCGGGTGGCCGGTGGTGAGCTTCTGGAACCGCTTCAGGTCAGCGGGGATATAGCACAGCTGGTCCCCCTCCAGGCCGATGGCCCAGTTGGCATCCACAGCAACGATGACATTCATGAAAATCCTCCTCAAATCGCCACAGGAATCTTAACATCCAGCTCGTGGCACTGGTAACCCTCCAGCTTCAGGCTGTCGGTGGTGAAGCCGTAGAAGTCGTTGACGGCGGGGTCCAGCCACAGCTTGGGGGCCTCGAAGGGCTTGCGGCTGATAATTTCCTCCACGATAGGCACGTGGCGGTCATAGATGTGGGCATCGGCGATGACATGGACCAGCTGGCCGGCCTCCAGGCCGCTGACCTGGGCCATCATGTGGACCAGCACGGCGTACTGCATCACGTTCCAGCCGTTGGCGGTGAGCATATCCTGGGACCGCTGGTTGAGAATGGCGTTGAGGGTGTTGCCGCTGACGTTGAAGGTCATGGAGTAGGCGCAGGGGTACAGGCCCATCTCACTCAGGTCGTGGTGGTTGTACAGGTTGGTCATGATCCGGCGGGAGGCAGGGTTGTGCTTCAGGTCGTAGAGGACCCGGTCCACCTGGTCCATCTCCCCCTCGGGATACTTGTGCTTCACGGCCAGCTGGTAGCCGTAGGCCTTGCCGATGGAGCCGGTCTCGTCCGCCCAGGCGTCCCAGATGCCGGACTTCAGGTCCTTGATGTTGTTGGACTTCTTCTGCCAGATCCACAGGAGCTCATCCACGGCGCTCTTCAGGTACATCCGGCGGATGGTCTGGATGGGGAACTCCTCCCGCAGGTCGTAGCGGTTGACGATGCCGAAGGCCTTCACGGTGTGGGCGGGGGCGCCGTCCTCCCACTTGGGACGGACGTTCTGGTCGGTGTCCCACACGCCGTGGGTCAGGATCTCTTTGCAATTCTGGATAAACAGTTCGTCTGCTCTGCTCATGTGGGTTCCTCCTCAAGTAATCGGCCAAAGACCTGGTTTTCTCCTGCAGCGGTGACGGCTACGTTGTGGATCTGGTTGTGGAGGTCCCGGTCGCTCTGGACCTTCACCTCCATGTACTGGGGGGTATAGCCCCGCCAGAAGCCCCCCTTCTCCTCCTCAAAGAGGACGGGGACGGTCTGACCCACCCAGCCGGTGAGCCAGCTCCTCTGCATGGCCTCAGCCACTTCCGCCCCCCGATGGGCCCGCTCGGACTTTTCTGCGGTGGTGAGCTGGCCGGCCATGGAAGCCGCTGGGGTACCCTGGCGGCGGGAGTAGGGGAAGATGTGCATCTGGGAAAAGCCGCACTTCCGGATAAAGGCCAGGGTCTGTTCAAATTCTTCTTCCGTTTCCCCTGGAAAACCAACGATCATATCCGTGGTGATACCCGGACGGTGGAAGTGCTTGCGCAGAAGCTCCACGGATTCAAAATACCGGGCGGTGTCATACTTCCGCTTCATCCGGGCCAAGGTCTCGTCGCAGCCGCTCTGCATGGACAGGTGGAAGTGGGGGCAGAGGTTGGGCAGGTCCTTCAGCCGCTGGCAGAAGTCCTCGGTGACCGTCCGGGGCTCCAGGGAGCCCAGGCGGACCCGCATCTCCGGCACAGCCCGGCAGACCGCTTCGATCAGGTCGGCAGGGCCGGGTCGGCCCTCCAGGTCCCGGCCATAGGAGGACAGTTCGATGCCCGTGAGGACCAGCTCCCGGTAGCCCTTCTCCGCCAGGGCCTTAGCCTCGGCCACCGCCTGATCCATAGGCAGGGAGCGCACGGGACCGCGGGCATAGGGGATGATGCAATAGGAACAGAAGTTGGTGCAGCCGTCTTCCACCTTCAGCATGGCCCGGGTGCGGCCCTCCAGGCCGCCGGCAGGCAGGTGCTCATAGGTCCGCCGCTTAAATGCATCGTCCAGAGCCACGGTCTTCTCCCGGGTCTGAAACAGCCCTTCCAGCAGCTCCAGGAAGCCCATCCGGTCGCCGCTGCCCCCGATGAGGTCGGCGGGCAGGCCTGCGGCCTCCTCGGGAGAGACCTGTGGATAGCAGCCGCAGAGGGCCACAATGGCCTCCGGGGCCCGCTTCCGGGCCTGACGGACGGTCTGGCGGGATTTCTTGTCGCTGACAGCGGTGACCGTACAGCTGTTTACGATATAGACATCGGCCAGGTCCTCAAAGGGGACCAGGGTGTGGCCCCGGGACAGGAGGATCTCCTCCATGGCCTGGCTCTCGTACTGATTCACTTTGCAGCCAAGGGTGGTTATGGCAACGCGCATAGGGGTTCCCCCTTATAAAATCTATTAAAAATATAGTATAATATAATTGAACCGGATTTACAAGGCAATGGACAGAAAAAGGCTCCCTCAAAACGAGGAAGCCTTTTTGTATCAGGGAAGCTTTTCAAAGGTCCGGAAGGACAGCAGGATGGACTGCTCCACCGTACAGGTGGCCTTGGGGGAAAGCTGGGTGGAGGAGGTGCCGTTCATAATGCCGTTGGTGGCCAGGGTACCCACGCCCTCCACAGCCCAGGAGGACACACTGGATCGATCTGCAAACTTGCTGATGGAGCCCTTCACAGGGGTCAGGTCGGTGCCGGTCTCGGCCTTGATGTACTGGATGGCCCGGTTCACCATGGTGGCGATCTGCTCCCGGTTGGTGGTCTGGCCGGGGGCGAACACGCCGTCCCCCATGCCGTTGACGATGCCGGCGGCAGAGGCCTTCCGGACGGCCAGGTTGGTGCAGTCGGAGAAGGTGTCGGCAGGGGCAGCCTCCAGGGTCTTCCAGGTTGCCTGTTCCACCAGGGTGACCACCAGCTCAGCGAACTGCTGGCGGGTGATGCTGTTCTGATAGCCGGGGTTACCGGTGAGGGCAGGGACCAGACCGGCAGCCTTGGCGGCATCTACCTCGGCCTTTGCCCAGGAGCTGGGCTGGTTGGCGGCCAGCTGGGAGAGCTGATTGCGGAGGGTTCGGCCGTTGGGGGTGAATCCGATATTCATACATCCACCGCCCTCAGAAGCTAAATATACAGGGTCCTTCCCCACATATTTTTCAACCTCGGACAGATAAACCGCTTCGTTATAATAGCTTTTCTTTATGCCATTTACGGTTATTTCATACGTTGTCGGTTCATTGGGGGCAAAGCCATCATCAGGATCATACCAGTAATAGCTCATGACCTCTTTCCAGGAGCTATCCTGAACCGTATAAACCGTTCCACAATCGTGATACCCGCTACCAACACCTGGGAAACCAGCATATCCCTTATGGTAATACATCACTCCATTAATAATATGAAACGACGACCAATCCCAGGCTCGGATACCATATGCATCATACTCCTCTTCGCATAGAAGTTTGACTCGATTTCCTGTCCAGGTCCAAATCTGCTCATATGCCTTTTGCTGATGCTCAACACCAACAACATATAACTCAGGTGTCCCATTCTGGTCAAAATCTCGGACGAAGCCGCCAGCAAAGCCAGAATCCATGGGAAAATCTTTCGTTGTGGCATATCCTCCATATTTCTGTACCTGCTGATCCACCACGTTCAGGTAGGCCTTGGCCATCTGGGGAGTCACCCCGGAAGTATCGCTGCTCACCGCAGAAACGGTCAGGGTGCTCATGAGGCCCAGGCTCAGCAGCAGGGCTGTCACTCTCTTTTTCATTCCCTCGTCTCCTTTCGGATGTTTTCTACAGTATACCAAACCCCACCTGTCTTGACAAGAATCTGTTTTCCCCTTGAAAATCCTGAAAATTTCTCTTCCCTTTTCCTCCCGGTTCTGGTATAATATTTTGCATTCTATTTGGGCAGACCCACAGAAAGGAGGCCTATGCCATGTCCCATTCCTTCTTCGCATACATCGCCCGGATGCGGTACATCGGCCGCTGGGGCCTCATGCGCAACACCGTCCAGGAGAACATCCAGGAGCACAGCCACATGGTGGCCGTCCTGGCCCACGCCCTGGCGGTCATCCGCCGGGACAAGTTCGGCGGCACGGTGGACCCCGGTCATGTGGCCGCCGTGGCCCTCTACCACGATGCCACCGAGATCTTCACCGGAGACCTGCCCACCCCCGTGAAATATGCCAACCCGGATATCCAGGCCGCCTACAAGGCCATCGAGCAGAACGCCGCAGACCGACTGACGGCCACCCTGCCCGAAGACCTCCGCCCCTCCTTCGCCGGTCTCCTCTCCGAGACCGACCCGGAGGTCACCGACCTGGTCAAAGCCGCTGACAAACTCTCGGCCTACCTGAAGTGTCTGGAGGAGCTGAAGGCCGGCAACCTGGAATTCCAGTCTGCCGCCAACCAGACCCTGGAGGCCCTGGAGTCCTACGACCTGCCCGAGCTGACCTATTTCATGGAGCACTTCCTCCCGGCCTTCCAGCTGACCCTGGACGAGCTGGAGGGATGACCCTCTTTTGCCCACCTTCCGTCTATCAAAGCAAAAGTGAGGTACCAAATTATGCGAGCTGTTATCACCGTCGCCGGCAAGGATCAGGTGGGCATCATCGCCGCCGTCACCACCGAGCTGGCCAAGCAGAACGTCAACGTGCTGGACATCACCCAGACCATCCTGAACCAGGACCTGTTCACCATGGTCATGGTGGTGGATGTGGACCAGTCCCCCATCCCCTTCGGCGAACTGGCCGACCAGCTGGCCGCCCTGGGTCAGACCATGGGCCTGTCCATCCGCGCTCAGCGGGAGGACACCTTCCAGGCCATGCACCGCATCTGAGGAAGGAGGTCGTTTCCCGTGATCACAACCTCTGAGATCCTCCAAACCATCAACATGTTCGACCAGCAGCACCTGGATGTCCGCACCATCACCATGGGCATCTCCCTGCTGGACTGCGCCGACCCCGATCCCAAGGCCGCCTGCCAGAAGATCTATGACAAGATCTGCCGCCGGGCGGAAAACCTGGTGGCCACCGGCCTGGACATCGAACGGGAGTTCGGCATTCCCATCGTCAACAAGCGGGTCTCTGTCACCCCCATCTCCCTGGTGGCCGCCGCCAGCCAGTGCAATGACTATGTCCCCTTCGCCGCCGCCCTGGACCGGGCCGCCAAGACCGTGGGCATCAACTTCATCGGCGGCTACTCCGCCCTGGTCCAGAAGGGCTTTACCGAGTCTGACCGGAAGCTCATCGCCTCCATCCCCGAGGCCCTGGCCACCACCGACCTGGTATGCTCTTCCGTGAACGTGGGCTCCACCAAGGCCGGCATCAACATGGACGCCGTGGCTGAAATGGGCCGTGTGCTGAAGAAGACCGCTGCCCTCACCGCCGACTCCGGTGGCTTCGGCTGCGCCAAGCTGGTGATCTTTGCCAATGCCGTGGAGGACAACCCCTTCATGGCCGGCGCCTTCCACGGCGTGGGTGAGCCCGAGACCGTGGTGAGCGTGGGCATCTCCGGCCCCGGCGTAGTCCACCACGCCCTGAAGCAGGTCCCCGGCCAGCCCTTTGACGTGGTGGCCGAGACCATCAAGAAGACCGCTTTCCGCATCACCCGCATGGGTCAGCTGGTGGCCCAGGAGGCCTCCCAGCGTCTGGGCGTTCCCTTCGGCATCGTGGACCTGTCCCTGGCTCCCACTCCCGCTGTGGGCGACTCCGTAGCCCGCATCCTGGAGGAGATGGGTCTGGAGGTCTGCGGCACCCACGGCACCACTGCCGCTCTGGCCCTGCTGAACGACGCCGTGAAGAAGGGCGGCGTTATGGCCTCCAACCACGTAGGTGGTCTGTCCGGTGCCTTCATCCCCGTCAGTGAGGACGAGGGCATGATCGCCGCCGCCCAGATGGGCGCTCTCCAGCTGGACAAGCTGGAGGCCATGACCTGCGTATGCTCTGTGGGCCTGGATATGATCGCCGTCCCCGGCGACACCACCGCCGAGACCCTGTCCGCCATCATCGCCGACGAGGCCGCCATCGGTATGGTCAACTCCAAGACCACCGCCGTGCGCATCATCCCTGCCCCCGGCAAACAGGTGGGTGACATGGTGGAGTTCGGCGGCCTGCTGGGCTCTGCCCCTGTGATGCCCGTCCATCCCTTCTCCAGCGCAGGCTTCATCCACCGCGGCGGCAGAATTCCTGCTCCTATGCAGAGCCTGAAGAACTAAGTTCGCTAGGCCCTGTCCTTTCAGCCGAGTGGCAAAACCTCGTAGAGTTTCGCCGCCGCAGCGGCGAAATAAAGTCTGATTCGTTTTCTGGCGCGACATGCGCGTGCCAGAAAACTCTTCTCGGTCTGCCAGTGTGCCCAACGGGCGCGCGCAGCAGGCCGTAATCCCACACTTTCAAAAAGGCAAAGTCTTTTTGAAAGTCTACTCTGAGGAGGTGAACTCCATGCTCCAATTTGATATGACCCACGCTTTGCCCTTCCTGCCCCCCAACTGGCTGTCCTCCCGCCTGGACGGACTGACCAACAGCCGGGGGCTCCTGGAAAAGGGCAACGGCCTGGGGGGATACTTCACCGGCTGGGTCCGCTACCCCGAGACCTACGACCGGGAGGAGCTGGACCGCCTCCTGCAGACCGCCCGGATCATCCGGGACCAGTCCGAGGTCCTCATCGTGGTGGGCATCGGCGGGTCCTACCTGGGTGCCCGGGCCGTGCTGGAGCTCCTCACCTCCCCCAACTACAACCTCTTCTGCAAAAAGACCCCCCAGGTCTTTTTCACCGGCAATACCCTCTCCTCCGACGCCCTCAATGAGCTGTTGGAGTATGTGGCCGACAAGGACTTCTCGGTGAATGTCATCTCCAAGTCCGGCTCCACCATCGAGTCCTCCATCGCCTTCCTCCTCTTCCGCCAGCTGCTGGAGAAGAAATACGGCCGGGCCGGCGCCCGGGACCGGATCTTCGCCACCACCGACCGAAAGAAGGGGACCCTGCGGGAACTGGCTAATCAGGAGGGATACGCCACCTTCTCCGTCCCCGAGAACATCGGCGGACGGTATTCCGTCCTGACGGCAGCCGGCCTTCTTCCCCTGGCTGTGGCAGGACTTCCCGTGGAGGAGCTGCTGGCCGGCGCATACGACGCCATGGTCCGCCTCCGCCAGCCCGGGCAGGATAACCCCGCCTGGCAGTACGCCGCCGCCCGCCATGCCCTCTATGAGGATGGCAAGAACATCGAACTTCTGGCCAGCTACGAGCCTTCCTTCCGATTCTTCGGGGAGTGGTGGAAGCAGCTCTTCGGCGAGAGCGAAGGCAAGGACGGCGTGGGCATCTTCCCCGCCAGCGTGGAGTTCACCGCCGACCTGCATTCCATGGGGCAGTACATTCAGGAGGGCGTGCGGGACCTCTTTGAGACCGTGGTCCGGTTCAGCATTCCCCGTTCCTCCTGCCTGCTGGACCCCAAACCGGGAGACCATTCCGGCCTGGACTACCTCCGGGGCAAGGACCTGCGCTATGTCAACGAGCAGGCCCGCCGGGGCACCGCCCTGGCCCATGCGGACGGGGGCGTCCCCAACCTGCTGGTCTCCGTGGACGAGCGCACCGCCTACTGGGTGGGTCAGCTCATCTATTTCTTCCAATATTCCTGTGGCCTGTCAGGCTACCTGCTGGGGGTCAATCCCTTTGACCAGCCCGGCGTGGAAGCCTATAAGGATAATATGTTTGCTCTTCTGGGCAAACCGGGATACGAGGAGAAGCGAAAAAATTTGGTTGACCGCCGTTAATTTTTCCGTGAAATTCTCACAATCCCATTGCTTTTTTTGTTGTTGGATGGTAACATACTACCATCAGAAAAATTATCTTTTCTGGATTAAGAAGGAGTGATTAACTATGGTTAGAGTGATTATGGGCGCAAAGGGCTCTGGCAAGACCAAGCAGCTCATTGATATGATCAATTACGCCGCAGAAAACGAGAGCGGCAGCGTCGTCTGCATCGAGATGGGCAAGAAGCTGGTCTACGATGTCAGCCGCAACGTCCGTCTGGTGGAGTCCAGCGACTTCGCAGCAGACAACTTTACTTTCCTGAAGGGTTTTGTGAGCGGCATGTACGCTTCCAACTATGACCTGACTTATGTCTTCATCGACAGCCTGTGCAAGATCATCCCCTCCGAGCCCGATTCCCCCGAGGTCGAGGAGTTCCTGGCATGGCTGGACCGCTTCTCCGAGGCAAACAACGTGAAGTTCACCGTCACCATCAGTGCTGACATCGCACTGGCTACCGAGGCTCTGAAGGCTTACTTCTAATTTCCCCGGTATTGCTACCGACTGCCAAAAGGAGGTATCTTTATGGCTCTCTTTGATAAGCTCAACATTCTGGCTGCCGCCGCCACCGACAAGGCCAACAGCGCCATCGAGACCGGCAAACTGACCTACAAGGTCAGCGCAGAGGAGAAGAAGATCGCAGACTTCACCCTGGCCATCGGCGACCTGCTGGTGGACAAGCTGGACAACGGCGAGACCTTCGACGATGAGATCATGGCCCTGTACGCATCCATCCTGGCTTCCCGGGATGTGATCGCCGCCGCCATGGGTGAGCTGGCTGCCAAGAAGCCTCCCGTTCCCACCTGCCCCTCCTGCGGGGCTGCACTGGCTGAAAGCGCCAAGTTCTGCTCCGGCTGCGGCGCCAAGGTGGAGGAACCTGAGATCGAGGTGGTCGAGGCCGACGTGGTCCCCCCCTGCTCCAACTGCGGCGCAGAGCTGGAACCCGGCGCAGCCTTCTGCAACCAGTGCGGCACCAAGGTGGAAGCTCCCGCCGAAGAACCCGCCCCTGCAGAATAAGTACATAAGCGAAAGACCGATTCAACCGAATCGGTCTTTTTCTTTTGCCTAAAGGCGAAGAAAAAACCGGCTCCCTGATGGGAACCGGTTTTGTTGTCCCTTTTACTTGTAGGACTCGGTGTAGATCTTCACCAGATCCTCGTCGGTCAGCTGGATGCGGTCCATCTTGAAGAGGATGCCCATGGTGCTGCGGGCGTTGGCAGCAAACTTGGGGAACTCATCGGGGGTGATGCCGAAGTCGGACATCTTCAGGTCATCCACACCGCAGGCCTTCTGCAGGTCCACCAGAGCGGTGACGAAGTCCATGGCCTCGGTGGCGTCCTCCTTGCCCATGGCCTTGGCCATGTCCACGAAACGGTCCTTCAGCGCGGGGCAGTTCTCCACCATGTGGGTGTAGTAGGCACGGCTGATCATGATGAGGCCGGCACCGTGGGCGATCTCGGGGTGGTAGGCAGACAGGGGGTGCTCCATGGAGTGCTCGGAGCACAGGTTATCCACGCTCATGACCAGGCCGCCCAGGGAGCTGCCAAAGGCAACCTGCTCACGGGCTTCCACGTTCTGGCCATCAGCGCAGGCAGTGGCCAGGTTGCGGCCCACGCACTCGATGGCCTTCAGAGCGATCATGTCGCGCATCAGGTTGTTGGTCTTGTTGATGTAGGACTCGGTGGAGTGGAAGAGTGCGTCAAAACCCTGGTAAGCAGTGAACTTGGGGGGCACGGACAGCATGAAGTTGGGGTCCACCACGGCCAGCACAGGGAAGGTGTTCTTGTTGCCGCCGGACATCTTCTCGTTGGTCTCTTCGTTGGTGATGATGGTCCATGCGTCCAGCTCGGTGCCGGTGCCTGCGGTGGTGGGGATGGCCACGATGGGCAGGGGCTTGTTCTTCATGCGCTGGCCGCCGCCGGTGCCGCCGTAGATGTAATCCCAATAATTGCCCTCGTTGGGGATCATCATGGCAATGGCCTTGGCAGCGTCGATGGAGGAGCCGCCGCCCAGACCGATGACGAAGTCACAGCCGTTGGCACGGCCGAACTCGGCGCCATCCATAACGTTGGCGATGACAGGGTTTGCCAGGATCTTGTCAAAGACGGCGTACTCCACGCCGGCCTGAGTCAGCTGATCCTGGACGGTGTCCAGATAGCCGTTGGCACGGGTGGACTTGCCGCTGGAAATGACGATCATAGCCTTCTTGCCGGGCAGCTTCTGCTTGTGCAGCTTCTGAATGACGCCCTGGCCGAAGACGAAATTGGTGGGGACGTTGAAGGAAATGCTCATGTTGGTAGTCTCCTTTATGGTAATAAACACGGGGGACCGGCAGACCGGCCCGCCATTTGGTCACTTGGAGATATTATAGCAGGAAACCCGCCGGAACGCAACGGATTGGCGCAAAATCCCCCGCCCCGTCATAGACTGGTGGGAGAGGAGGTGCCCAATGACCACACGATACCTCACCCAAAACCCCTGCTACCGGCTGGGGCGGACCATCCGGGTCCGTGGGCTCATGCTCCACTCGGTGGGGACCCCTCAGCCGGACCCTCTGGTCTTTATCCGGCAGTTCGATTCCCCGGACTACACCCGGGCATGCGTCCACGGCTTCGTGGGCCCGGAAGAGACCTGGGTCACCCTGCCCATCCTGGAGACCCCCGGCGCCGCCATGCGGGGGTGGCACGGGGGGATGACCGCCAGCAACGACGCCTATATCGGCATCGAAATGACCGAGCCGGACACCATCCGCTATACCGGTGGGGCCTCCTTCCAGGTCCTGGACCGGGAAGCCGCCCTAGTCCACGTCCGGCAGGTGCTGGCTCGGGCAGAGGATCTCTTTACCCGGCTGTGCCGGTTTCACGGGCTGGATCCCCTGGCGGACGGTGTCATTCTTAGCCATGCCGAAGGCGGGCGGCGGGGCATCGCCACCAACCACGCCGACCCGGAGCACCTCTGGACCGGCCTGGGCATGGACTACACCATGGACCGGTTCCGCCGGAACGTGGCCGCCCGACTGGCCCAACCATCAAAGGAGGAGGACCTGGACATGACCCTGGAGGAATTGCTGGACCAACTCACCGACCAACAGGCCCATCAGCTGATGCAGAAGGCCCACCGTCACGCCGCATCTCTGCCGGAGCCCGACTGGTCCCAGACCGAAGGGGGCTGGGAGGCCGCCACAGGCCTTGGCCTCACCGACGGCACCGCCCCGGAACGCCCCGCCAAGCGGGCGGAGGTAGCGGCTATGCTCCATCGGCTTGGGTTGTTGGAGTGAAAAACCACCCGTGAAATCTCTTGGATTTCACGGGTGGTTTCTTAACATTATCAACCAACGATGCCGCTGGATCTGGCAAAGTGGATGTTGCCGCTGGAGGTATGGATCTCGCAGAGCCCGCCAGCAGCGGAAAGGGGCACATTCACATCGCCGCTGTCCGAGTGGGCCTGGAATACCTTCTCGCTCTTCAACGTGCCGGAAATGTCACCACTGGAGCTGCTCAGGTACAGGGCGGAGGCATCACAGTTCATAAGCCGGATGTCACCGCTGGCAGTGTCCATCCGCAGGGTCCCCCAAACCAGCACCCCAGCCCAGTCCATGCTGCCGCTGGAAGAATTGGCCGTCAGTTCCCCGCACTCCACATTGGTCAGGTCCAGGTCGCCGCTGCTGGAATCCAGAACCAGGTTCTCCCCTACGGTCACCGTGTTGAAGGTCATGGTCCCGCTGGCAGTGGCTGCCTGCATGGTCTCCGCCCGGACGTTCTCTGCCAGGATATCTCCGCTGGCTGTCTGGAGGGTCAGGGACCTCTCGGCTGCGCCCCGGAAGGTTACATCCCCGCTGGCAGAAACCACCAGCGCCACGTCAAACACAAAGTTGCTGGGGATGTTCAGATCTCCGCCGCCGGAGGTGATGGTCAGATCCCCATACTGGGTCTCGGGCAGGTAAACCGCCATCTCCAGTTCGCCCCAGGCAGAGCCGGAACCGAACCAGATCATCTCATACCACTTTCGCCCGTCCTCCCCCTGGATGGTGAGGGTGTCCCCTTCCACCTCCGCAGTGTAAGTCACCTGCTTCAGCCGCTGATAGACGATCTTACAGGTGCCGTCCTCCGAGGGCAGGAAATAGATGTTGGAAAAGCTGTCGTTGATGGAAATACTCTGGAACTCCTCGATGATGGTGACCGTCTCGGTGACCAGTTCCTGGGTATTCATATCTTCCAGAGTCAGATTTCCCAGCAAAACGGCACCCGTTCCCAAAACAGCACCCAGAAGGATCAGGATGCCCGCCGCCCAAAGGGCAATTTTCTTTCCTCGTCTCACGCCGCGGCCCCCTTTCTCACAAAGCTATTTTTCAAGGCCAGCAGGGCCTGTTTGGTCACCCAGACCAGGCCCTTGGTCACCTGATTAAAACCAAAGAACAGCAGGATGGCCAGGCCGATACATACCAGACCGCCGCCCAGGAAGAGGATCCCCTCGGCCGTTCGTCCGGCCATGAGCATCTGGACCAGAGCAACACCTCCAGCCAAGCCGGTGACGGCCACCGCCAGATCGGCGGCGTACAGACTCAGGAGGACAGCCCAAACAGACAGGTACACCGACACCACCACAATGACAGCGGCAGCGACGAGAGGCACCCAAACGGGGGACCCCAGCACCAGCAGGACGATCTCCCAGACCCGGAGCTTCCGCTTGGGCCGGACCGCCTCCTTCACCAGCCGGGACAAGGGGGTCTCAGCCAGGATCTGGGCACAGATCTCCTTCACCGGACCCATGGCCGCCACGGCCTCCTCTTCGGACAGACCGTCCTCCATGCGGTCGTCGATCATCTCGCTGTAGTAGTCCAGCGACCGCTCGATATCCTCCATGGGCAGCCCGGACAAGCCGTCCATCAGCGCCCAAAGAAAGGCTTTCTTATTCATCCTCTGACACCTCCCTGGTAATGAACTGATAGATGGCCAGGATCTCCTGCCACTCTTCTTTGAATGCCTCGATCCGGGCCAGGCCCAAGGGCGTAATATGGTAATACTTCCGCAGGCGGCCGTTGTGCTCGGCCTTGCGGACAGTGAGCAGCTCTGCGCTCTCCAGTCTCCGCAGGATGGGGTACAGGGTGGACTCGGAAATCTCCACATAGGGCTTCATATCTTTGACGATCTGATACCCGTAGGAGTCTTCGGTTTTGATGGCGGCCAGGACGCACACGTCCAGCAGGCCACGCTTTAACTGAATATCCATCTCATACCTCCTTTCACATAATACTATGCCATACATAGTATAGTTTGTCAAGAGAAAAAGACCCGCCAATCCGGCAGGTCTTTCAGGACGTCTTATTCAATAAACACGGCGCTGTACCAGTTCTGGTCGGGGTGGTCCCGGCTGGGAAGGGTCTCGATGGGCAGGCCGAACTGGCGGACGGTCTTGAACACGTCGATGCCCACGCTGTGGAAGGCCGGACGGGCCAGGGACACGAAGCGGCAGTCCTCACAGTTCACGGCGGCACACTCCTTACACAGGCCGCAGTCGGACAGGGACATGGCGAAGTAGTAGCCGTCGTGGTAGGCGGCCCCCTCCACCGCCAGGGAGATCTTCTGGGAGAGGTTCTTCTCCTTGGTGTGGATGATGATGCCCCAGCGGTACCGGGAGAACATCTCCTTCATCTCGGCCATGGTGGGGTTGTGGGGCCGGGAGGGGCAGGTGTGGTTCTTGCCCCAGTCGGTGCAGCCGTACATGCACTTGAGCAGCGTCCGGCTGTCCCAGCAGATCTGCTCGTCGGTGAAGAAAACAGCGTCGGTGGCCCCCATCTCCAGGGCCTGGTCAATATATTTCTGGGCGAGTTCGGAAGAGATTGGGAGCATAGGGAAATCCTCCAGTGTATGATCGTTCCAAGGATTCAAAATGAAGCGATGGTGCCACCATCATGAAGTTTGGGCTTACGCCCAAATGAAGTGCTGTGCCCGAGGCACAGCATGAAGCGAAGTGTTCCCGTGATGATCCCCATGCTGTGACCTTCATTGCGCAGCAGCTTCATGCGCAAAGCGCACTTCATGTGCCCATCGGCACACTTCATTCGCAAAAAGCCCGCTTTGTCTTTCGGACAAAACGGGCTTTTTGCGTGGCACGCCAGAAGGGACTCGAACCCCCAACCCTCAGAACCGGAATCGTCCACGAGCTAACGCTCGTGTTGAGAAAAAACGAACAAATATCGCTTAATACGAACAAAATTCCGCAAAAATCATTGAAACTCATTACTTTTACACAATTATTCTATCACACCTCTTCCCTCTTCACAAGCCCCTCTTTCGAAGAAAAACCAAGGTTCCTCCGATCTTGTGCGTCTAAAACAACAACTTTCAATCATCTCTGAAACCAAAAGGAAACAAGTCCGTAAGGACCTGGAGGCAACCCCGTAACAACAATCAAACAACTCCGGATCATCGGTCCCGCTCGCCGTAAAGCACAGCCATTTTAGGTCTGTGCTTTTTCTTTTGTTCTTTTGTATCAGTCACATTATAACGACTCATCTAAGAGCGAAGTATCATATAATAAAGACACAAAGAAAGAGGAACACAAAACCAACAGAAAACAGAAACGAGGTAATGAAAATGAAGAAGAATAAGAGCAAGAAGAACCACAAGGTTAATCGCTACAATGGCAGAAACGTGTATGGCCAGCGCTGCATTGCTAAGACTGTCACTCTGGAGAAGGAAACGGCGCTTGAACAGTACCTCGATATTCTGGATGATGTTGAGGCTCACAAGCGCAAAGGCGAAACCTTAGAGTATACGGTTTTTTCTCCCGGATTCACCAAAGAAGAGTTAGAGGAACTGAATGGAGCCATCGAGAGAGTTATGGCGTTCCGAGCTAGGATGAATAACACAAACTTCCTGACGGCTGAATTAAAGACAGCTTGAATCCAGAAAAGTACCATTAAAACGACTGGTCAATCAGTCGAGGAAGCTATAATAAAACCATAAAGAACAGGACAACCGAAAGAGAGGTAAACGTATGAACATCATGTTTGAGAGAAAGACCATCGAGGTCACCAAGGCCGAACTCCAGAGAGCAAGAAAGTATGGCAGCGAAGAGTGCGAACTGCTGCTCAAGATCACCAGAGAACTTCCCGACTTCCAGATCGTTGTGAAGAAGGCTCCCGTAAGACGTACCGCAACCATCGGCTACACCTACGCATACATGGAAGCCTGTATCGCTCAGTATGATGAAGACGGCTCCATGATGGAAGACTTTGAAACTCTGCGCCAGCTTGGAACCCCCTACGCAACCATCAAGAAGTGGTTCCTGGAACGTATCCCCGCCGCAAACCTCCACCTGGCAGCATAAATCAGTAAGTACCATTAAAACGACTGATACAACTTCCTAACAAGTTATAATACAGACATAAAGAACAAGGGAACAACAAAGAAAAAAGAGTAAAGGAGAAAACACTATGTTCGCTAATCATGAAAAGAAGGTCATCGAGATGACTAAGACCGAGTCCAAGAAGGCAGGCAACCCCAAGAACGAAGAGTACCAGGAACTGTTGGACTTTATGAAGGCATGGCCTAGCTATCGAATCCAGATCAAGGCCCCTGCAAAGCGCAAGAACGAATTCAAGGGTCTGACCTACAAGTACATGAAGTCCTACATCGAAAAGCATGATGATGAGAGTAAGACCGCCATGACTGAGTTCAATACGCTGACTGCACAGGCAAAGAAGGACGGCGAGGAAAATGCTGAGAACCTGGAAGCAGCTTCCTATCTGAAAGTGAAGAAGTGGTTCCTGGCTAAGTTCCCTGAAATTGAGCAGTACCGTGAAGCGCACCAGAAGAAGGTTAACGAAATTCTGGCTGCATAACCCCAGCCCAACGAAGCCGAAACCAACAGAGAGAAAAGATTTTTAGGAGGATATGAAAATGAACGCAAAGTCTAAGGTGAAGGTTCTGCACAACGAGAGCGCAATCGAGATGAACAAGATTTTTGCCAAGATGATCGAGAATCCCCAGAGCGATGAGTACGCACTGCTCCAGAAGATCCGCCAGGATTATCCCGTCTACAAGGTACGTGTCCGCCAGATCAAGAAGAACCCCAATCAGGAATTCTTCAAGGGCCTGACCTACGAGTACATGAGAAACTACATCATCACCCATCCCAAAGAAATCAAGATCGTCGAGGAAAACGGCAAGGAGAAGGAAATCAATGTGCTGCTGGAAAAGTTTGACGAACTGATTCTCATTTCCCAGTGTCAGGCAAAGAGTCGTCGGTATCCGGTCATCAAGAAGTGGTTCCTGGCTCAGCATCCCGAAATCGCACAGTTCGGCATGGAAGCCAATGCGGTAGCCGAGGAAGAGAAGCAGGATAAGAACGACAAGGTGGTCTCCTTCCCCCAGAACAACGAACCCCAGGAAGCCGATGAAAACCAGGAGAACGAAGAAATGCCGCTCGCATCTGGCGAAAACTAATAGGAGGATCCAGACATGCGGAAGGCGAAACTAATCTCCAAACAAATCCAACTCAAACGAACAATTAAGAAACGAAAACCAAAAGGAACGGAATACGGGTAGCGAATTACTTAGTCAACAATCGACTAAGCGGTTCGCTACCCGTTCGTTTTTTGATTTTATTAAAAAATTATTATATAATATATATAGAAGGTAGGGAAATCCTGCTTTCAAAAAAATCCCCCAAATGTTTTCCATACTTATTATTTAATAGTCAGGAAAACATTTGGGGGAAGAGATAATAGCCTGGCATGGAGAAGAGAAATGCAGCAGTTAGAGTGTAGATTTTATTCAAGATAGGAGATTGCGGAAATTACATCCGTCAATCTGAAAGACAGCAAACATTTTGCGGAACGGGTAAAGACCGCCCTGGATAAATGGGGGTATGAATACAACTATTCCAGGAGTGGAGTAGAGATTACCGGAAAACCGGAACTTCCAGGAGAGAAGCTGTCCGAAATTCTGATTCGTGAATTGAACATAGACGTTCAAGTAGATCCATTTGCGTTTGCCTATTTCATTTTCGCTTTTTCTGACATTCCGCATTTTTCTTCCATGCCCTGGGAGGAACGTTCCTCTGCTATGAGATACAAGTATGAGGTAGAAGTATCGGACCGGACGTTGCGGAACTGGTGCAGCAAACTAATAGAAAATGGCATTATCCAAAAGTCAGGAGAGAAATGTTTCTGGAAAACGGAAATCATGTACGGGATGAAGACCCGCTCGCTGGTTTCAGAGGATGATGCGCAAATGGCGAACTACTTCCAAAAGAAAAGCGAGTATTTGAAGGAAGGGCGAGAGATTGCGGCTGCCGCAGGTCAAAGAGGAAAAGAGGCCAGCAAGACCGCTTGGGCCTATACCTACAGTATGCTATGGGAGAAGTTCCATTGCTGCTATTACTCGTGCAGCGGACTTGTGTTTAATGCAATCGGAAAGGATTACCTTTGGGAAATCTATGAGTTGGCCCAGCAGATGGGGGAGTCTCCAGAAGTAAATGAAAGAATCATAGAGAGCGAGGAAGATTTTTATGGCTTGTGGTTCTCGGTATGAGGACAACGTCTATAGCATGCTGCAACGCAAAGGGCTTGCGTAGAAATACGAGCATCCTGGTATTTACAGCATCAGCATAGATGATTAGCTTGTCTATATTGGCAAGAGTAAAAATATGCTGCGGCGTTTGGCGCAGCATTGGGTTGGGATCAAAACAGGAAGCGAGCGAAAATACCGAATCCTGGCGGAGGCCCAGCGCAAAGGGCACACCATCAACTTTGATGTGCTGTATTACGCATAGAAGAAAAGTCCTTCTGGAATAGAAGAGGAGATCGGCCAGAAGGAAGGGGAATACATACGGGCAAAGATGCCTGTTCTGAATCGGCAAGTTCCGAAATCTGAGGATTGGCGAAAATATGAGGTCAATGAAAAGGCCAATAAAATTACCTTAAAAGAAATATTGATTGAAAAGGAGAAAACAACATGAGTTTGTTAGAAGACTATATTCATAGAAATGTGCCGGAATACTATCCGACTATGTATTTGGACGGCTACACTCCGACGCAGATTATGTATGCGCATAGAAAAAAGGCGCTGAAAATGGCAAAGGAAAGAAACCAGGAAATAGAACTATCCGACCAACAGAAAAAGAGTTTAGAGAACGCTGTGGATAAAGCGATGGATGATATTTTCGGGGGCTGGGTATAAGCGGACTCTACCGCTCACAGTCATCAAATCCGTCTTTTGGATTTGATATTGCTCTTGGTGGGAGTTGTGTCCACACTACAACAAAATACGGGGGGCGGTTTTGGAATTGCCCGAATACCGCCCCCCCACCCCGGGTTCCGCTCGAAGGAATTTCGAAACGAGCAAAAAAGTTCGGATTCCACTCGAAAAACCGACGATTTTTGATTTTATATAAAAAATATATTATAATATATATGTAAGGTTAAGAAATGACCTTTCCTGAAAAATAAAACTCAAAGGAGATAAATTATATGATTATTACTCTGGAAAAGAAGATTGAAACCGCTAAGGATTTTGCAGATTACGCAAATGTGACCGCCCAGGAAGCGGAAATGCTGCTGGGTTATGTGAAGGGTCATGGCCATGCTGTGCTCCTGGATGAAAACAATACCATCCATCTTGTGGACGTAGAGGAACCTGGGAATGGCGTTGTCGCAAGTGGTATGGAAGAACTGCTTGAATGCATCAGCACTTGGAACTACGAGTTCATCCAAGACTCTGAGGTTGTGGGCGAGCAGCGTGAACAGGTTCTCAAAGACATGGAGATGATTGACGGCCTTCTGGGAGGTTCCCGTGCGGGAATTCCCCTTGGAAACCCTACCGTAAAAGAACTGATTGCCATTCTGAGTGAGTATTCCGCCCGAGATTGCGCACCTCGACCGCTTGAATTGAGCACCCATTCCGGTGGGATTGAGCGGTCTCGCCGCTGGCATTGAGCACCACGGTAAAATGTAGATATGCGCCGTTTCTGCGGCGTAAATATCTGCAA